>JAFRLI010000046.1 GCA_017431255.1 Victivallales bacterium | reverse complement strand
TAGAACGCGAGACTGTTGGCCTTTGGGGAGAAACCGCCAGTGGATACTGTGGAAAAAGAGTGGCAGACCGCATCGAACCATTCCATACCAAAGAAGTGATAAAGAAGGATGGAGGAGATTGTTAGAGCGCCATAGACACCCAAGACCATCTTCACGGAAGTGGAAAGACGAGGGGCCATCTGGTCATCATCCATCTTCAACCCGGGAACTTCGGCATTGTAGAACATCTTGTTCTGACCTACCTTCATCAACGGCAGAATCAACAGCACGAAAAACACGATTCCGACACCACCTAGCCAGTTCAAGACAGCACGCCAAAACAGGATGCCGTATGGGAGGTGTTCCAACACGTCCGGACGGGGGTCAATCTTCCCGTAAATTCTCATACCGGACGCAAAAATACTTGCACCCGTTGTGGTTAGTCCAGACGCTGTTTCGAAGATGCAATCGAAAAAGGCCAAGTCAAGCACGGCCCAGAAGGGAATGGCGGCCACTAGAGTCACCACGAGCCAGCCAAATCCCACGGCGCCAAATCCCTCTCGGACCCCAGTCGTAAGTTCCGATTCCCCAAGGCGGCGGCGACTCAGCATCCAGCCGACCAAAGTAAGGACGAACGAAAACAAACTGCAAAGAACAAAGGTGATGGGGACGCAAGGTCTGTCCCCCATCCCAATGGAAACCAATGCCGTCACCAGCATTGCACCCCCAATGATTCCCAGCAATGGCGATATCACCTGACCAATCGCACGAGAGTTCATAGGATTCGCTCCTTAGGAAAAATAGGGTTTAAGTAGTTCCTCGGTGACCGGTGTGACGATGGCCACCACAATATCCCCCACCTTCAAAACCGTATTCCCGGCAGGAGCACTCACCTCCGTACCTCGGAAAATCATCGCCAAAATCGTCGCCTTCGGCAACTGTGCATCCTTCAGTTTCTTGCCGATGAGACGCGAACCCGGCTGGATTTTGAACTCCGTCAAATACGCCTGGAAAGATTTGAGGTGGGAATCGATGCGCAACAGGCCCTCATTCATCAGACGAAAGACGGCATTAATGGATTCGACGGTTGTATTGAAGCCGCAGTCGATGAGTTCCATTTCTGGGACGATATCAATGTATTCTGGCTTGTGAGTGATGGCAATCACTTTGGCGGCACCGAGGCGTTTTGCAAGGACGCAGGAGAGGATGTTCTTCTCGTCATCATCGCCCGTATCGACGAAAGCGTCGCAGGATTCAATACCGGCTTCGAGAAGGATGTCCTCCTCGGTGGTTGAACCATGATAGAGGCTGATCCGTCCGTGCATCTTTTCTAGGAAAGCCTCGCCGTCTTCGAGGGATGGTTCAATGACGGCGACCTGCATGCCCTCGTCCAGACAGGCCTGGGCCAGCAGTTCCCCGAGTTGGGTTGCACCGCCCAGCAGGATGAGTTTCTTGCGCGAGGGTTCCTGCCCCGCCGCGAACTCCAGGAATTGCTGAACGTAGTCACGCCGTCCAGTCACGTAGACGCGGTCGTTCGCCTCCAGACGAGAATCTCCGTGCGGCACCTTCAACTGACGCTCGCGGACCTGCGCCGCGAAACGGACATTCCCCAGCAGTTCGGGATTCGGGATATCCTTCAAACTCTTGTGGCAAAGCGGCGAAGAAGGCGGTATGCGAATGGCGACCATCGTTGCTTCCGGATTCGAGAACTCAATCTCCTCCAACACAATATGGCGACGCAACACATGCAGGATGTGTCTGGCGCACTCCGCTGGCGACGAAAATGCCTTCTCCACCCCGAACATCCCCGGCACCACCCCGTCCTCCTCCGAAAACACATCCTCCGAAAACAGACGGCACAACGTGGATTTGCAACCCAACTGACGCGCAATCTGGCACGCCAAGATGTTCGTGGCATGATTCCCGCTCGCGGCAATCAGCAAATCCGCCTCCGCGACACCTGCACGCTTCATCACGGCGACGCTCGTGGCGTCCCCGACGATGGTCATCACGTCCAGTTTATCACGTACACGCTCGAACTCCGCCTTGTCGGTATCGATAATCGAGACGTCATGGGAAGAGGCGCTAAGACGTTCCGCGAGGAGTTGTCCCAGTTCTCCGGCACCGATGATTACGATTCTCATAAGTTTGTCTCCTAAGACTGGTTGTTTCGTTGTTCAAGTTCTTCCCAACGTGCATAGAGTTGGGAAACCTTGTCCTTGGCAGTTTGTAGTTTTGCCGTAAGTTCTGCGGTCTGCCGTCCATATTTCTGATGGAAATCTGGCTGAGTGAAGAGTGCCTCAAGGGAGGCAACCTCCTCTTCGGCGGCGGCGATGGTGTCTTCCATCGCCTCCAGTTCCTTCTGTTCGGCCCATTTCAGTTTCTGCGAAGGTGGTCTGTTCCGCTGTGGTTCCTGCTTTCGTGGAGACGGAAGTACTTCCGTTGCACATGCAGCAGCACGTTCGCGCTTCTTTTCCTCGTAGTAGGTGTAGTCACCGGGAGTGAACGTGAGAGTTCCGTCATCCTCAAATGCAAGGATGTGAGTGCAGACCCGATTCAGGAAATAGCGATCGTGCGAGACCACGGCAAGATTTCCTCCGAACGAAACCAGAGCTTCCTCCAGAATGCGCAGCGTCGCCAAATCCAAATCGTTGGTCGGCTCGTCCAGCAGCAGGAAGTTTCCGCCACGCTTGAGAAGAATTGCGAGCACAAGACGATTGCGCTCGCCCCCCGAGAGTTTCCCGACCTGGGAGTTGATCTCATTGTCCTGAAAGAGATAGTTTCGCAAGTATCCCCAGAGCCCCATCTTGCGATTGTCGAACATCACGAACTCGTTGCCCTCGCCCACCTCCTCGAAGACGGTCTTTTCATCGTGCAGAATGACACGGTGCTGATCGGAATAGTTGAAGCGAACACGTTCGCCGATTCGAATGCTCCCGGAGGTTGGTTGCAATTCTCCAAGAAGCAAACGAAGCAGACTCGTCTTCCCAAGACCGTTGCGCCCCACGACGCCTAGACGCATCCCCGCCGTAAAGGAAAGCGTCAAATGTGAGAACAACCGCTTGCCGCCAATTTCCAGCGTGACATCGTCCAAATTGCAGATGATGTTCCCGACGGGCGGCGCCGGTGGAATGAGCAATTCGACGGACTGCTCGCGCTTCAGCGGGTCCTGGTTGGCCGCTGCCTCGAAACGGTCAATGCGTGCCTGCGATTTGGTGCCGCGTGCCTTGGGACCGCGCCGAATCCAATCCAGTTCGCGGCGAATGAAAGCAAGTCGTTTTGCCTCCGCGGCTTCCACATCAGAAATGCGCTCTGCCTTTTTCTGAAGGAAGGAGGAGTAGTTGCCGTCGTAGGAGTAGAGTCGTCCATAGGAGAGTTCCACGATGCGTGTGGCGACCTTGTCCAGGAAATAGCGGTCGTGGGTGACGACGAGGCAGGTGCAACCGCATTTGGGGAGGAAATCCTCAAGCCAGGAGATGGTCTGGGCGTCAAGATGGTTGGTGGGTTCGTCCAAGAGCAGGAGGTCTGGTGGGTCAAGCAGGACCTTTGCCAGACCGACACGGCGTTTTTCGCCACCCGAAAGTGTATCTGTAATGCGTTCCAGCGGTGGAAGTTCGAGTGCAGACGCAAGAGTTTTGATGGAGTTTTCCAAATCCCAGCCGTTGCGGCGGTTGATGGTGTCCTCCAGTTCCTGCTGACGCCGCCCCTCGGCGTGCTCGAACTCGTGTATCATCTCCATCAGTTCGGAAGCCCCTTCGAGGATGCACGCCTTGACGGTGGCCCCGCTTGTCAAATCCACCTCCTGGGGAAGGTAGGCGGCACGGAGTCGTTTGCGGGTGCTGATATCTCCTTGGAAGAACTGTTCCGTGCCGGCGAGGATGCGCATCAGCGAGGACTTTCCACATCCGTTGCGTCCCACGAGGGCGACACGTTCGCCCTCGCGGAGGATCAGGTCCTGTCGGTCAATGAGGACGTTCTCCGCAATCTGGTAGTGGATGCCTGTTGCCAGGAGCATCACGGGGTTGGAATCGTATGGGTTCATCTAGTTTTCGGAGAGAAGAGACGCAAGCCGTTGGCAGTTGTGATGGAGGCGATTTCAGCGACGGGACGGAAACGGAAATCCGCCAGGTATTCGCCGATGATGGGAATGTTTGCCGGCGTGTTTTCATGGCCGCGCAACGGGACGGGAGCCAAATAGGGGGAATCGGTTTCCAGCAGAAGACGTTCCAGAGGCACGATGGCAATCGCCTCGCGAATGTTGTCTGCCTTTTTGAAGGTCAGCATTCCATTCACGGAAATGTGCGCCCCCAGCGAAAGCCAGGCACGTGCCTCCTCACGCGTACCCGTGAAAGAGTGGATGACGAACGGGGCACCACTCGGAAGGTTCTCCTTGACAATGGCGTAGCAGTCCTCGAATGCGTCGCGACAATGGATGACGGCGGGCAATCCCAGTTCTGCGGCCAGTCGCAGAAACTCTGCGAACACGCGTCGCTGCAGGGGTGCCGTGTCGGGTGCATAGTGGTAGTCCAGACCGATTTCCCCGACAGCCACCGTGCGCGGATTCTCGTAGAAGGAGCGCCACTCGTCCATTCCCTCAAACTCCTCCGCCGCCTCCGGATGCAACCCGATGGCGCACAAAACGCCCTCTTCGCGCTGTGCAAGGTTCGACACGAAGTCACGGTCCTCGCGGCTCGTCCCCTGCAGCAGGAAATGCTGTACCCCACGAGAACGTGCTTCCGCAAGGATGCCTGGCGCAGCCTCTGGGGCCTCGTGCGAGAGATGGAAATGTGTGTCAAACCAGATGCACATGGTCATTTGCCCTGCTGTGCGGAAAGGTCGAGCACGCGGTCGGCCCGGTGTGCCAAATCCGTGTCATGAGTCACCATCACCAGGGTCTTGGGATGTTCGGCACGAACGTCGTTGAGGATTCGAACGATGCCCTCTGCGGCCTTTCGGTCGAGGTTGCCGGTGGGTTCGTCCGCCAGAATGACATCTGGGTCGTTGATAAGGGCCCGTGCAATGGCGACGCGCTGCTGTTCGCCGCCAGAGAGTTCGCGCGGGCGATGGTCCAGGCGTTCCTTTAGTCCGAAGCGAACGAGCCATTCGCGGGCGCGTTTGGTTGCCTCGTCGCGGTCCTGGCCCCAGTGAAGTGCGGGAAGGACGGCGTTTTCCAGAGAAGTGAGTTCAGGGAAAAGATGATATGACTGGAAAATGAATCCGATGCGTGTACGACGCAATTCGGTGAGGCGTGCGGAAGAGAGTCGCGCTAGGTCTTCACCTTCCAGCAGAATGCTTCCCGAGTTAGGGCGGTCCAGACCGCCGAGCAACTGCAACAGCGTCGTCTTCCCGCAGCCGGAACGTCCCACCAATGCCACCCATTCCCCACGCTCCACACGCAAAGACAACTGCCGCAGGACGGGAATCTCCCCACCAGGCATGCGGAAGGACTTGCAGACATCACGCAATTCGTAGACCGTTTTCTCCATCAGTTCTCCTCCTGCAACGCCTTCGCCGGTGCCAATCCCGACGCATATAACGCAGGCACCACCGATGCAAAAATGCAAATCGCCAGCGACAACACGATGATAAAACTCAGGTCTCCCCACGTCAGCAAGGCAGGGATGCGGCGCAAGTGATACAGTTCCGCCGGAAAGACATCATGTCCCATCAGGAAACTCAATAAATCCGCGATGCGGTCCCGGAACGTAATCACCAGCACCCCCAGCAACGTCCCGAAGAACGTCCCCAGGAAACCAATGATGGCACCTTGCAGCAGAAACACGCGCGCAATCAATTTCCAGGACATCCCTACGGCCTTCATCACACCGATTTCCCGCGTCTTCTGAACCACCACCGTGATGAGCGTCGCCGCAATGCTGAACGACGCAACCAGCACAATAAACGCCATCAAAAACGTCATCAGATTCTTTTCGACACGCAACGTACCGAACAGCAACTGATTGCGCTCCTTCCAAGTCATCAATTCCATATCAGGAAGGACCTCCTGCAGGCGTGCCTTCTCGGCATCCACTGCCATCGGATCCTTCACTTTGCACTGAATGCAGTTGGCTGTGTCCCACTCCTGACCGTAAAGGTCGGCGGCCTGATCGAGCGTAAGGAAGATGATGTTGTCGTCAAAGTCAGCCACACCCATGGAAAAGATTCCCACGATGCGTACCTCCTCGGGCAGATAGATTTCATCGGGTTGCGAGACGTCCACGGAACCGTCATCCTTCCATTTCACATTCTGTGTCAGGCGGGACGGCGAATGAATGAGGAAGGAATCCCCCAACCGCAACCCCAGCATCTGCGCACAACGATCCCCGATAATCGCCTCCCCGTCCTTGATATCATACCGACCGTGCAGAATCGAACGCTCCAACTTCGAGACGTCCCGCTCCAGTTCCGGTCGAATCCCCTTCACAATCTTTGGAACAATGCTCTTCCTCACCTGCACCAACGCAGATCCCTCTATCAACGGAGCAGCCTTCACTCCCAGAGGCTTCATCTTCTCTATCAATTCCTGCGGGTTCGCAATCGTCTTCTCCAACATAGGATACACCTGGATGTGCGCCTGCATATCCACAATTCCCTGCTGGATGTCACGGTCAAACCCAGCCATCACCGCTGTCACGATTATCAATACCGCAACACCCAACACTGGCCCTAAAATCGACAACAACGTTATGACCGACACAAACGTCCGCTTAGGACGCAAGTACCGCAACGCCAAAAAAATGTCCGCCGGCAATCTCATATCTTTCCTTTACAACCAAATCTCCACAAAATCCTCCCATCATAATATAACCCCGTTTTCCAGACGTGCCCCCCCTGCCCTCACTTTTCTCCACTTTCTCAACCATGCCCACACCTTTGGCGACCTCAATCAAAATCGGAAGCAAAACCAGGCAGACACGATGGTGCTCATTCATACGGGAAAATTGCAAAACTCTCACCCCAACCGCATTCACGGCGCTACGCGACGGTTTCATCGCTCAAACCCGATGTGATCACCACACTGGGTCTTCGCTCTTCGCCCTCGCTTGCGGCATTTTGGCGGTTGGGCGGTAGTGTTTCAATTACCTCGTTCGACATGCCTCACAAGCTGTGCATTTCCTGCGCACCCAATGGTTATGGATGTTCCTTGAAACGTTGTTTGTTGCTATCATAGAATAAAGTCCTATATGATATTTTCAAAGAACTCACTTGCAATCTTGCATAAATATCCTATATTATCAAATTAGCAATATCTAGCACAAAAATGGAAACAAAAAACGGAGATTGACATGGGACTGAAAGACACGGCTGCGAAGAATTTCTTTGGGCGACGGGAGGTGATGGCTAGCCTTCTCAGTGATATCCTGAAAAATGCCAGTGTTCTCATCCAAAAAGACAAACTCATTCAGGTGAGCGGCGAACATTACAAAATCTACCAAGACGCCAATGGTCGTCTACAAACGGACAACCGTTTTCGGGATGTACTATTTGAGTACAACACGGGACAGGAATGCTTCAGCGTCGGTCTGGAACTACAGTCTCGACGAGACAAAAGCATGGTTCCCCGCATTATGGGATATGATGCAAGACGATACAAAGCCCTGCAAAAAGAGGGAAGAATGCACCGTATCATCAACATCGTCCTATGTTTTGACCAAGACGGTCGAACAGTACCATCCGAATTGAATCAAATGATGCCTCCCAGCAGTGGAATCACGGACGGACTCTTCCACAACTACGGCCTCACAAGTCTCAATATCTATGACCTGGCAGAAAATTATCAGCAGTTCCATTGCGTGGAACTGAGTAAGGTGCTATATTATTTCAAGGTGGCCAAAGAGGAAGGGCCTCTTTTGGACGTGATGAAAAATGACCGTTTGAGCAGGGACGCCGCTATCTTCTGCGCGACACACCTGGGTTTTGAAATACAACTGGACGAAGAAACGGAGGAAATCGACATGTGCAAGGTTGTCAACGAGTACAAACGCAAGTACAAGGAAGAAGGCAGAGCAGAAGGGGTAACCCAAGGCAGAGCCGAAGGGATCACCCAAGGCAGAGAATTAACCATTCGAGAAATTGTGACAAATCTTCTGAAGATGCGGTTCAGTCTGGCTGACATCAAGAAAGCCACCAAAGCTACTGACCAGTTGATTCAGGAAATCGCATTGTCCCTGGGACTCTGATACTAGAGTTCATTTGTATTTCTTTACCAGTTGTCCCTTTTGCGCGACACACCTGGGTTTTGAAATACCATTGGACGAAGAAACGGAGGAAATCGACATGTGCAAGGTTGTCAACGAGTACAAACGCAAGTACAAGGAAGAAGGCAGAGC
>JAFRLI010000045.1 GCA_017431255.1 Victivallales bacterium | reverse complement strand
CAGGGTAGCCAGTATTTTCTGCGCGCCACGGGAAACAAAACGCTCTCCAGCCGCCAACGAAAGCACAATTGAATCCTCCAGCAGGTGACTGGCCTTGCGCACGGGTGTCCCGTCCGCCAAATGCACCTGTCCGGCCCGGATGGCCTGTTGCGCGGCAGAACGACTGGGACACACTCCCAGCCGCGCCAACAATTCATCTGCTCGAACTTTCATCTTGCCTTTCCGGAATTGGCTTCTTGGTCTGGGTTCAGTCCACGAGTTGGGATTCGTCAATATCCTCATCGAAAATGGTTTGGATGTGGAACCATTGACGCAGGAAAGCGACGACGACGGGAGCGGTGGTCTTTCCTCCCGACTGTCCATGTTCGATGACGCATGCGACAGCGAACGTTGGATTCGGAAGAGGTCCATAGCAGACAATCCAGGTGTTTTTGTAGCGATTGGGAGGAGTGCCGACCTCGGCGGTTCCCGTTTTTGCGGCGAGGGGGATGGTTGCCCGCTTCAAGGAAGTCGCGGAGGCTCCTCGTCCCTCGACGGTTTGGACCATTGCCTTTTGCACCATTGCGAGATATTGCGAGGAAACGGGCAGGCGTCGCCGAACGACAGGAGCCGTTTCCTTGACGGTATTTCCGTCCTTTGTGGTGATTCTTTGGACGAGATACGGACGCATCAAGTCGCCGCCGTTGGCGATGGCAGCGGTGTAGACGGCAGCCTGGAGCGGCGTGACCTCGATGGCACCCTGCCCGATGGAAGCGTAGGCAGTGTCGCTGGCGAGCCATCTTCGGTTCCAGCGAAGGCGTGCGGTTTCATTGCTGGGACAAAGGCCCTTGCTGTCGGGAAGTTCGATTCCCGTGGATTCTCCGAGACCCGCGGCGCGGAAGAAGGGTTCCAGCGTATTCAAACCGCCGCGCAGACCTATATGGATGAAGTAAGGATTGCAGGAAACCGCAATGGCCTTCGTGAGATTGACATAGCCGTGCCCCCAGCGACGGGCACAATGGATTTTTCGGTTGCCAATCAGATGGAATCCCGTGCAGTCATAGAGGTCGTCCCGTGTGATGAAGTGCTTCTCGAGGCACGCAAGCGCCACGAGGGGCTTGATGATGGAGCCAGGCATGTAGCGCCCTTGCAGCGCACGATTGAACAGCGGCAGTTCTTTGTTCTCCAAAAGTGCCTGGTATTGCGCATGGGAGAGCGTCCCCAAATCGTATGTCGGCGCAGACGCCATCGCCAGAACCGCCCCCGTCTTGAGATCCAGCGCCACCAGCGCCCCGCATTTCCCCAGAAGCGCCTCCTCGGCAGCCTGTTGCGCCGCACTGTCCAAAGTCAGCCACAAGTCGAAACCATCCACAGGCATCCGCGAGCCAGGCAAACGTTCCCGGACGAAGCCGACGGAATCGGTGAGCACGAGGTCAGCACCAGTTTGCCCCGCCAAATCGTCGTTGAATCGCTTTTCGAGGCCGGAGTTTCCAAGGAGTTCCTTGGAGAAGAAGGTACGGAGGGTATCCTGACGGGAAAGTTGCTGAATGGTGGTTTTTCGCCAGCGCCATCCGACATTTCCGATGAGGTGCGTTGCCAGGGACGGTTCCGGGTATTCGCGTTCGATGCGAGGGGTGACTTCCACGCCCGGAATGGGCGGTGTCAATTCCTGGACGCGAGCAACTTCCTCCGGGGTCAAATCCTTGTAAAGGACGATGGGCTGTGCCATGTCCTTGCGCATGCGCTCCCGCAGGGCCTCGATGTTGACCTGGCTGGGACGCCGCACAATCCGCTCTTCCAGAAAGGTCGCCGTGTTCAGCATATACGTGGAAGTCCACGTGTACCCGCGCGGGTCTCGCATCAGCGACGGGTGCATCGTCAAATCATAGTGGCAGCGATTTCCCGCCAGAAGTTTCCCATCCCGCGAAAAAATCTGCCCGCGCACGGGATTTTTCACGACGATGCGCCGTGCCTGGGTGCGTGTCCGCAATTCATAATCCTTGCCGGCGACCAGCGTCACCATTGCGAGGCGTCCCAGCAATGCCGCCACGAGCGAAGTGAGGAGGAATGCCAGAATGAGCACGCGCAATTGTCGCAGTCGCCTGACCTGTCCTCGGGTGCGTGCCTGGGGTGGCTGTTTGGAACTATCGTTCGGCATTGTCCCCCCGATCGGCAGACTGGCGCGAGTAGCGCGGCATGCCCATTGTTCTGGCGCAGCGGTCCAGCAGTGCTTGCAGAAGCGGCATGAGCACGATGGGAACGAGTCCCAAGGTCACGACATGCTGCCAGGGAAGGTGCACGGAAGACAGATTTTGCGAGGCGTGATGAGTATGCACCAGCCAGAATGCGGCAAGGGCAAGGAGACCCAAGACAAATCCGGGGATGGCCTGCAGTGCTGCGTCACGTTGATTGCCGTAGGTGTGCCAGTAGAAAGCCAGGGGCAATGAAAGCAAAAGGGCGAATGCAGTGGCGGGGATGGAACGTCCAAAGGCCAAATCCAGCAGGATGCAGGTGGCAAAGCAGAGCAAGAACGGTTTTCGCCATCCCCAGACGCAGAAGTGATAGAAGCAGGCGAGCAGGACGAACGGAAGCGCGACGTTGCAGCACCCCAGACCGAGTTCGGTCAGGAGCGCCGCGCCGAGTGATACCGCCATCCATACCCAGACCATGGTTAGAAATCCACCCAGGAATGCGTTCGCGCCGCTTGGTAGAGTTTATCCATTACGACGTTGCGCAAAGCCGCCTCGGCGGGAGTCACGAGCGGTTCGGCCGTGGGTCCCAGAAGCGCGTCCAAGAACTGCGGGAACCCGCCTGATACCGCAGGCGGCAGTTTGTCCCAGGGGGACTTGCCGTCTGCTCCCGGGACATCATTGCATTCGAAATAGTATTGTTTCTGGAAGCAGGAGACGATTCCACGGGTGCCAGAGACGAGCACAGGCATGGGTTCGGCGACATCCAGCCAGCCGGCGGCCAGGACGGCGGTCATGCCGTTGGGATAGACCAGGATGGCTTCGCCAGATTCATCGCAGGAGCCGTATCGTCCAGTGACGGTCTGAAGCGTGGCTGTGCCGCGCACGGGTTTTCCAAACCACCAGAGCAGAATATCGAGAATATGGGTACCAAGGTCGCCGAACGCACCGCAGCCGGCGATTGCGGGGTCCGCCATCCATCGCCATTCGTCGTCAAACCAGCCTTTGAGGGCTCCCGCGTGGCAATTGGAAAGGCGGACGCGCGTAACCTGCCCCAGCGTTCCTGCCTTGAGAAGGTCGCGAATGAATCGGAAGCCGGGGTCTCCTCGACGGAAATAGCCGGTGCTGAAGAGATGCGGGGAGGATTCGAGAAGAGCCTGCATTTGGGTCGCGTCGTCCGCCGTACAGCCCAGAGGTTTTTCTGCATAGATGTCCTTGCCGGCGGCGACAGCGGCTTGAATGAGTTCAAGATGGCGGTTGGTCTCGGAACAGATGACCACGGCGGGGATGTCGGGGTCTGCCAGAATGGAATCCAATTCCTGGGCAACGGCGCAGCCCGTGGCATCGGCTACCTTTTGGGCACGAACTGGATTGGGATCCCAGGCCGCCGCAACTCGAAACTCTTCCTTGCGGGAAACCACGGTACGGACAAATCCTGGCGTGTGAATATGAGAACAACCGATAAATGCAAGACTTTTCATGGCTCTTGAACGAGTGGTGTATGGTTGTGGTTTGTCACGGCATTTGCTCTCGATGGAAAGCAGTAAATTACGGAGGGAATTGCAAACCTCTCATCCCGACTGCCTTCACGGCGCGGCGCGTTGGCTTCCTCGCTCAAGCTCAGCGTGGTCACCACGCTTCGCTTTCGCTCTTCGCTCTCGCTTGCGGCGTTTTGGCGGTCGGGCGGTAGTTTTGCAATTTTCTCCCCCGTGTCCTTCCCATAATGTATTGTTCCAAACAGAGAAAAACAATTGCTGCCAGGAAAAATAACGAAGCAACGCCGCGTTTTCTTTGCCCGGCGACTTGAGAAAGTTTCGCGTGGAGCGAAATCGTCGCGCACTTGGTCAAATCCGATTCGGTGGGAGCAATGGGAAGGACCGCAATGGGCCAGGAGAACTTTCCGGCGGCGAGCGTGTGGAGGCCTGGGGGAAGAATGTCAATGGTGGCGGTGGAGGTGCCAGGTGAGAAAGGGACGGTCTTTTTTCCCTGAGGTGAGCGAATGGTCAAAGAGTTTTCCCCAGGAGGGAGATGCAGTCGCGGAGACTGACCGGCGTGCCAGTTGCGGTGAAGCGGTCCTGGGCGCTGGGAGCGCAGTTCGTCGGAGATGTTCCAGAAAAGGGAAGGCCAGAATGCGTGCTTGGGGAGATTTCCGGCGTCGGGAGCGAGATTGAGGTGGATGTCCAGCCAGGTGTCGCGTCGCTTGAGCGAAATCAGAGGGACCTCGCCTGCTCGCACGAGAACCTCGCCTGGCAGGTGCGTCTCTGGGGAGAGAGGCCACCGCAACCCATTCCATCCGAGGGAGCGCAACAAAGCGGAATTGCCGGGAGACATCACGAAATCCCGGCTCCAGACAGTGGCGTCCCGCGCATGCCAAAGGAGACGATGGTATTCCCCGGCGGGCGCGTCTGGCGGTCCGATGAGGAGTTCCGTTGCACCGACGGCGACATAGTCGATGTTGCGTTCCAAGGTGCGATACAGAAGTTGCTGGGAAGGTTCCGGAAGGCCGGGTGCGATTCGGTAGGCCAAAGGCGGTCGCGTTTCATCCAGGAGGGTGGCTTCGTCATCGATCGGCAGCGCATCGCCAGCGTGTTCCAGGTGGATTTGGACTGGCTGCCCGGCGGCCTCTTGGGGAAGGGTGAGCAGGGTGTGTGCCGTTCCCTGCGCGGGCACCTGCAACGGGACAACGGTTCCAGGAGTCGCGCGAACACTGACCGTGGCCGCAGTTTCCGAATGGTTCGCCACCTCCACTAGCACGCGCAATCCGGAACGACGGATGTTGTGCAATGCCAGGTTTCCCCGGGGGGTGGCACGGCTTTCCCAGGAGATTTCCTCTGCCGGTGCGCTTGACGGCGCGTGGTCCGTGAGCACGAGGATTTCCGCATTGGGGAAGGTGGCGCGTGCAAGCGCGATGGCGGCATGGAGGTCGGACGCGCCGTCCAAGCAAGTCCAGGCTTCCCGCGCCTGCGATGGAGTTGTTGCCTCATCCAGGCGAACGGGTTGCGTTCCTGCGAGAAGGTAGTGGACGGGGCGGCCGGGAAAACGCTGGATGGCTTTCTGAAAAACGGGGACAAGGAGGTCTCTGGCAGTATTTCCCGACGGTTGCAGGGCGTTCATGGAAAGGGAGTTGTCCAGGACGGCGACAAGCGGGGGATAGTTCTTCTTTGCGAGCAGGAAAGGAAGCGCGGCGGCAAGGGCGAGCAGGAAAATGACGACGCACTCCAGGAAAAACTGCCAGGGAAGGCGTGCCAGGCGAAGGCGTCGTCCCGTTGCGGGTGCAGTCTGCTCCTGATCCCAGAGGAAAAGTGCGGCGACATAATGGCGCACTGCCTTGCGGCGCAGAAGGTAGATGACCAGCAGCGCCAAGGCTCCTAGGGAGAAAAGCAAATCGTATGGCAGTTCAAAGAACATTGTGGTTGCGAGGATTAAAGTTCGAGCAGACCAGCACGGGCAAGTTCCTGGATGGGCCAGTGATGCAGAACCTCCATCGCGTCCAGGCGCAGGAAATGGAGGCCGGCGCGGACGGCAGCATCATGCCAGGTGGCAAGATGCGAAGCAAGACGCTGGCGCTGACGTGCGACGGCGGAAGGGTCAAGGCGGACCTCGCGAGATTCTCCCGTTTCCGCATCCACGAGGATGGTAGTGGCCTCGGTATCGGAAACGGGTTCCATGCAGTCGAGGCAAATCAGGAAGGTCTGGCGTGCGCCTTGGGAGAAACGGGTCAGAAAGTCTGTCGGGGAGCCTGGCCAGAGGAGGTCGGAGAGAAGGATGCGCAGACCGCGCGGGCGCCAGGTTCCGTGGAAGGACTGGATGGTATGGAGGGGGCTTTGCGGAGAGTCAGCCGCGAGGCTGGTCCACTGAAGCGGTGTGGTGGGATTGGGTTCGAGTTGCCAGGTGGTCCCTGCGTGCCAGAGGGAAGCGGAGAATCCCCCATTGTCCGCGGCTCGCATAAGAAATGCCGCAAGGCCGAGGGCGGCCTGGAAACGTTCCGGAGGGACGGACATGGAGGCCGAATGATCCAGAACGAGGTCGCAAGACGGGTCGATTTCGTCATTGAACTGCCGGACCATCAACTGTTCGGAGCGGGCAAATACGCTCCAGTCGAGTCTGCGGAGGTCATCGCCTGGATGGTAGTCCCGGTATTCGGCGAAGTCGTAGGCGTTTCCGGTACGGGAGCCCGTGCGTCGTCCATTGAATCCAGGAGTCTGGGATGGGAGCGCGAGGCGCAGGTCGTTGGCGGCGGTCTGTGCCTCGATGAGGAACTTTTGGATGGATGGCGTCCCCTCTCCCATGATGTCCCCTACTGAATCCAGTTTTTGTCGAGTTTGCGTTGGTCGGGGCCGACGTAAATCTGGCGCGGGCGGTAGATGCGGTGTTCAGTGCCGTCGCGCATTTCGAGCCATTGGGCAATCCAGCCGGGCAGTCGTCCAATGGCGAAGAGGACGGTGAACATGTTGGTGGGGATTCCAATGGCGCGGTAGGAGAGTCCCGTGTAGAAATCGACGTTCGGGTAAAGATGCCGTTGCTGGAAATAGGGATCGGCCAGCGCGGCGGCTTCCAGTTCCTGCGCAATGTCCAGCAAGGAGTCCTTGACGCCGAGGTGTGTCATAATAGTGTGACAGATTTTCTTGGCGATTTTGGCGCGTGGGTCGTATGTACGGTAGACGCGGTGCCCGAATCCGAAGAGGCGGAAGGGGTCGTCTTTGTCCTTGGCGCGTTCAATCACCTTCTGGACCGTCAGCGTCGGGTCTGACAGAATGCTTTCCAGCATCTCGATAACAGCCTGGTTTGCGCCTCCGTGCAACGGTCCCCAAAGCGCGGAAACCCCTGCCGAAATGGAGGCATACAGATTGGCTCCAGATGAACCAACCGCCTTCACCACCGTCGAAGAACAGTTCTGCTCGTGGTCCGCCTGCAAAATCAAAAGTTGATTGAGTGCCTTGACGATGACGGGGTCTGGCTTGTAGTCGTTCACCGGCGTCCAGAACATCATATTGAGGAAGTTGGCGCAGTACGACAGGTCTTTGCGCGGATAGACGATGGGGTGTCCCTTCATCTTCTTGTAGGCAAACGCGGCGATGGTGCGGATTTTGGAAAGGAGTCGCGTGACCGTGATATCGATGGATTCATCGGGATTGGCGACCATTTCGGGATAGAAAGTGGAGAGCGTGACAACCATCGCGGAGAGCATGGCCATGGGATGCGCGTGCTCCGGGAAGAGGTTGAAGAAGTGACGCATGTCTTCGTGGAGCATGGAGTGCGTATTCATCAACTGGCTGAAGTTCGCGCGCTCTTTGCGGTTGGGAAGGAAACCATGCACAAGGAGATAAGCGACATCCAGGAAGGTGCAGTGTTCCGCCAGGTCGTCAATGCTGTAGCCGCGATACCAAAGCGTGCCCTTGTCCCCATTGATGTAGGTGATGTTGCTGGTGCAGGAACCCGTGTTGCCGTAACTGGGGTCGTAAGTAACGAGCCCAGTGTTCTGGCGAAGAGCACGCACGTCAATTGCACGGTCTCCCTGGGTACCCTCAATAATGGGGAGTTCGTATGTCTTGCCGTCAATTTCCAGTTTGGCGGTAGGATTGGTGTGTTCTGTCATAGTCGTGTTCCCAAAAAAAGAAAAAACTTTCCTAATAATATAATCCCAAATTTCCCAATTTTCGCGGTCTTTGATGGCAACTCGCTTGAAAAATCAGGGAAAGAGGTTAATTTGAGTGGGAATGGACAAAATGGTGAGCCTAGATTCTCTAGATTTGCTAAACCATCTAGAGAATCTAGAAATCGAGCCAATCATCTTTCAGGTGTTTTTCCATGATATTATTTCAGATCGATTCCGAATGGCGCGAACGTCTGGAGGCGGCGAGGCTGGGAGACTTTTCTTCGCTGATTTCCTTCCATGACGGAAAGTGCCTGTCCAAGCATCCGCGTGGCAAGACCTATCGTTGGGCGCTTCCCTGCGGGCAGCAAGTCTTCATCAAGCAGGACTTCTACACCAAGAAAATCGTCGTGCTGAGAGACCTTCTGCGTTTGCGACGTCCCGAGCCGAACACGGAAAAGGAACGGCAGCGGATGGAACTGGCGGCATCGCACGGATTCCGCGTCGCGAAGGTCATCGCATACGGGCAAGAGCGCGGTTTTCTCGGAATCCCGTCCCGTGCCGTGATGGTCACGCTCCCCGTACCCGGAAAACCCCTGGACGTCTTCCTGCAAGAAGGTCCCGAACCCGCTCGGGCGCAACAGGCTATCGTCAACGCAGAAGCCACCCTGACCCGCCTCCAAGACGAAGGCCTCGACTGGAAAGTCGATTGCAAGCCAGAACATTTCTTCATCGATGACGACCTCTCCGTCAGTCTCATCGATGTCGAACGCCTGGCCGACCGCCACCAGCCACTCCCGCAAGACTACCGCGACATGCAATTCCGCCGCTTCCGCTCTCTGCTTCCAACGGAAGCAAATCATCGGTAGTGCACTTGTATTTTAGAAAAATGGGATACATTAATTTTGTAGTCATTATTGAGGATGGCTACGCCACAAGAATCACCTGTAACAAAGAAGGTCTGAAACGATGAAGAAATGGATTTGCCCCGTTTGCGGTTATGTTCACGAAGGCGATGAGCCGCCCGCGTTCTGCGTGCAGTGCAAGTGCCCCGGCAACAAGTTCAAACTCCAGCAGGACACGGAACTGACCTGGGCTGCCGAGCACGTGATTGGCGTCGCCAAGAACGTTGACCAGGAAGTCCTGGACGGTTTGCGCGCGAACTTCACAGGGGAATGCACTGAGGTTGGAATGTACCTGGCCATGAGCCGTCAGGCGGACCGTGAAGGCTATCCCGAGGTTGCCGAAGCCTACAAGCGCGCCGCCTTTGAAGAGGCCGAGCACGCCGCCAAGTTCGCCGAACTGCTCGGCGAGGTCCTCGACGCCGATACCAAGATCAACCTCGCCAAACGCGTCGAAGCCGAAAACGGTGCCACCGCCGGCAAGGTTGCCATCGCCAAACGCGCCAAGGAACTCGGTTACGACGCCATCCACGACACCGTTCACGAAATGGCTCGCGACGAGGCACGCCACGGTCAAATGTTCCAAGGACTCCTCAAGCGCTACTTCGGCAAATAATCCCCGGAAACGGTTGTAGTCCCACACACAAAGGCAATCCGCCGCTCTCGGCGGGTTGCCTTTTTTTCGAAAAACAAGCCCATACTGGGACGCTTTCTTGCATTTTCTCAGGGTGCTGAATCCTTTCAAGACTTTCAAGACGGAAAGTAACCGTTGCGCTCTTGCGAAATGCAAGGCGGGTATTATATTGTATAGATTAACTAGATTATCTAGAGCGTCTAGAGCGTCTAGAGCATCTAGAGCCTTTACCAGCACCAACCCAAAGGAAATCCAATTATGCGTCTTTCGCAAATGGTAGGTCAGCGGTTGCGGGAAGCACCGCGTGACGCGCAGACATCCTCCCACATTTTCCTCATTCGCGGCGGGTATTGCCGTCCTGTGTCAGCGGGCTTGTATTCCATGCTGCCGCTGGGGCAGCGCGTGATTGCGAAAATCGAGCGAATCATCCGTGAGGAAATGGATGGTATCGACGGTCAGGAAGTGAAGATGCCCGTGGTCCTGCCGGCGGAACTCTGGAAGGAGAGCGGACGCTGGGACAGCGTCGGTGCGGAGTTGTTGCGTTTCAAGGACCGCAACGGCAAGGATATGATGCTGGGAATGACGCACGAGGAAGCCGTCGTGCAGTTGGTCCGCACGGAAATCACCAGTTACAAGCAGCTGCCCGTGATGCTCTACCAAATCCAGACCAAGTACCGCGATGAGGCACGCCCCCGCGCTGGCCTCATCCGCGTCCGCGAGTTCACGATGAAGGACGCATACAGTTTCCACGTGGACCAGGCGTCTCTGGAAGAGTACTACAAGCGGGCGCACGACGCGTATGTCCGCGTCTACGAGCGCATCGGTCTGAAGAACTTCCTGTCCATCCAGTCGGATTCGGGAATGTTCGGTGGTTCCGTCTCGCACGAGTTCATGGCGATTGCCGACTGCGGCGAGGACACGCTGTTCGTCTCTCAGGACGGCCAGTACAAGGCAAACCGCGAAATCGCGACCGCGAAACTCCAGTATGTCAAGGAAGACCCCAAGCCGTTGGAGAAAGTCGCCACGCCTGGTTGCAAAACCATTGACGACCTTGCGAAGTTCCTGAACATCCCCACCTCCTGCACCTGCAAGGCCGTCTTCTACAAGGACAGCGAAGGCAAACTCGTCTTTGTCTGCCTGCGCGGGGATTTGGAGGTCAACGAAGTCAAACTACGCAAGGCCATCAAGTCCGAGTTCACGTTTGCGGACGACGAACTCATCCGTTCCGTCGGCGCGGTTCCTGGCTTTGCGTCGCTGTACAGCATCGACCCGAAGAAGGTTCGTGCGGTGGTGGACCCCTCCGCCGTCGAGTCCTCCAATCTCGTGGTCGGTGCAAACGAAGAGGACTGCCACCTGCTGAACTTCAACTACGAGCGCGACGTCCCCAACAAGGAAGACATCCTGGTGACGGATATCGCAAATGTCCGCGAAGGCGACCCCGACCCCATCAAGGGCGAACCCCTCAAAATGCTCAAGGGCATTGAAATCGGCAATATCTTCCAACTCGGCATCAAGTACTCCAAGGCAATGGGGTGCAACTACCTGGACGAAAACGGGAAGTCGCACCCGATGGTGATGGGCTGCTACGGCATCGGCGTTGGCCGAGCGATGGCCGCCGTCATCGAGCAGTGCCACGACGACTACGGTCCCATCTGGCCGCTATCCATCGCTCCCTACCAAGTGCACATCATCGGGCTCAACTACAACCAGCAGCCTGTCGCCGACGCCTGCGAAAAACTCTATGCCGACTTGCAAGCCGCTGGCGTGGAAGTCCTGTTGGACGACCGTGGCGGCAAGGCCGGTCCTGCGTTTGCGGACGCGGATTTGATTGGCATTCCCATTCGCGTAGTTGTCTCCCCGAAGACCTTGCAGGAGAGCAACGTCGAGTTCAAGCACCGCAGTTGGGGCAAACGCTCCGAACTGGTACCCGTTGCCGAGGTTATTGCACGCATCCAGAATGAAATCCAGAACTGGAACGAATAATCTGCCATGCCTATCTGTCACATATATACCATGCGCGGAGAAGAACTTCGCAAGTTCGACACGGAAGAGTTTGGCAATTCCATCTCGATCGGTCGTTCCTCCAGTTGCGAAGTGTGCCTGAAGGGGAGTGCCGAGAACAACGTCAGCCGCGAGCACATCGTCCTCAAGAAGACCATGGGGAACTGGACGCTGGTCTCCAAGGGGCATTCTGGTGTCTACAAGAACGCGGAGAAAGTCAGTTCGGTTCCCATCGAAGACGGCGATGTGTTTCGGTTCTCGCAGCTTTTCCTGTGCATCGGTTCCAAGTGCGGACCGTCCCCCTACGATGTCACCTGGGACGCTGACACGGAAGACGGGAACCGTCGGGCCGTGCTCTGGCCAGGCACCAACACCATTGGTGCTTCCCACGACAACTATGTGATGGTTCGCACGCAGGACGTCTCCCGTTTCCATGGAAGAATCATCCTGGAACCCAATGGCATCATCTATTTTGAGAACATCTACCACTCCGTCTTCTCGGCGGTGAACGGCAACCAGGTCGGGAAGGAACGGGTTGAAGTCCAGCCTGGCGACAGCATCCTCCTGGGAGAAACGGAGGTCTTCATCACCAAAGGCATCCGCGTTTCGCAAGACGCGGCCGTGCGCTCCATCGTGAAGAAGCCTCCATCGCGTGCGGAACTCATGGCGAAGTCTCCGCTGGCGAAACTCGTGATTGCGGTCTTCATCATTCTGGTGCTCACTCTTCTCTTCAACTTCTTCGCCACCATCTACCAAATCCTTCTGGGATAGCCCAAACAACTTGCAATCCCACAAAAACAGATTACCTTAATCACACCACCTTTCACCGCAAGCCCCCCTCCTCTCCCTCCATGACCGATCCGACCTCCCAATCCCATGACCAGGACGCCCCCGCTGACAGCGGGGCGCGCACGCGTCCGCATTGGAATGGAAGTCTCGGTCAGGAGTTGAAAAGCTCCTATATACAGAAGATTGCGACGTTCCCGATTCTCTCGCAATCGGAGGAACTTTCCTTGGCGAAGCAATACGCCGAAGCGCGCACTGCGCTGTACAACCACCTCCACAAGCACCCGGCCCTGCTTCTGGCGGTTTTGCAGGAAATGCTTGCCAAGCAGAGCCAAATCCGCGTCGGGAACTACTTCAGTGCTGGCGGGGAAATGGTGGACGGCGAGGATGACATCGGCGTTCGCGACCAGTTCGAGGAAACGGTGAACCGCGTCTCGAAACTGGCAGGGCCGCGTGGATTGCCGGCGACGTGCGCCGTCAAGCCCGACGGTCCTTTCTGGAAGGCAATGCTGCCTTTGCGCCCGCGGTCGCCATTCTACCATCTCTGCCTGGACATTCTCCAGGACAAGGAACAGCGAGGCCAGTTCGTGACGCCCGAGCAGTGGGAAAAACTCTCTCCGAAATTGAATGCGCTTCAAGAGGAGATGAAATCTGCGATGAACACGCTGGTCGAGCGCAACTTGCGCCTCGTCATATCCATAGCCTCACACTACATCGGTTCGGGCATTCCGCTTTCAGACTTGGTGCAGGAAGGGAATATCGGCCTGATGCGCGCCGTCGAACGTTTTGACTATCACCGCGGTCACCGTTTCACGACCTATGCAAGTTACTGGATTCGGCAGGCCATCACGCGCAACATCACGAACCACAGCCGCATTATCCGAATGCCCGCCAATACCGTCAAGCAAATCTCTCAGATACGGGCGGCGGAGCAGCGTGCCTTGAATGCCACTGGCGAACTCCCCACGGTCGAGGAGATTGCGCAGGAAACGGGACTCTCGCCGGCCAAGGTGCGTGCGCTCCAGAAGATGTCGCAGCAACCGCTCTCCTTGCAGAGCATTCTCAACGAGGATTCCACCTTGGAAGACGCCATTCCCGACCAGTCGGCCCTCACGCCCAATGAATCGGCCGACCAGTCTTCCCTCCGCGAAACCATCGCCCATATGCTCGAAACCCTCGACGAACGCGAGCAGAAAATCATCCGCATGCGGTTCGGCCTTGATTCCTCCGAAGCCAAAACCCTCGCGGAAATCTCCAACGAAATTGGCCTCTCCTCCGAGCGAATCCGTCAAATCGAGATTGCCGCACTCCAGAAGATGCGCATCAGCGGTGCCATGGAACTCTCGGACGGCTACCAACCTTGACCTTTCCCATCCACCCCATAGAACAGGAACTGCATTATGGATTCTCGTTACTGGCAAGAAGAACTCGAAACCATGCCTCGCAAAAACTTGGAGGCACTGCAACTGGAAAAACTCAAGGCCTCCGTCACCCGCGCCCTCAAATCCCCGTTCTACAAGGAACATTTCGGTTCCCAGGGACTCTCCGCAGACTCCCTCCAGAGTGTAGACGATATCCAGAAGTTCCCCTTCACCTGCAAGGACGACCTACGCGACAACTGGCCCTTCGGTCTGATGTCCGCTTCCGTGGACGATTGCGTCCGCATGCACTGCACCTCGGGAACCACTGGCAACCCTGCCGCCGTCCTCTACAACCGACATGACCTCGACTCTTGGGCAAACCTGGTCGCGCGCTCGATGTGGTCCACGGGGGCCCGTCCCAACGATATCTTCCAGAATATGTCGGGATACGGTCTTTTCACGGGCGGTCTTGGATTCCAGAACGGTGCCGAAAAACTCGGGATGCTCACCATTCCGGCAGCCGCAGGCAACTCCAAGCGCCAAATCTATCTGATGCAAGCTTTCGGCACGACGGTGGCGCACTCCGTGCCCTCCTACCTGGGACGCCTCTTCGCGGTCTTCCAGGAAATGGGACTGGACCCTCACAAGGACACCAAACTCAAGCGGTTCTTCATCGGTGCAGAACCTCACTCCGAGGAGACCCGCCTCCGCATCCAGGAGATGTTCGGTGTAAAAGCCTATAACTCCTTCGGCATGACCGAAATGAACGGTCCCGGCGTCGCCTTCGAATGCGAATACCAGACAGGCATGCACGTCTGGGAAGACTGCTACCTCATCGAAATCATCGACCCCGACACCCTCCAGCGCGTCCCCGACGGCGAATGGGGCGAAATGGTCCTCACCACCCTCGACCGCGAGGCCATGCCCATCATCCGCTACCGCACTCACGACCTCACACGCATCATCCCCGGCGAATGCGCCTGCGCACGCACCCACAAGCGGTTCGACCGCATCAAGGGTCGCACCGACGACATGTTCATCGTCAAAGGCTGCAACATCTTCCCCATCCAGATTGAACGCGTCCTCATGAACTTCCCCGAAATCGGAACGGACTACCTCATCGAACTCACCAACGAGCAAGGGGACGACATGACCGTCAAAGCCGAGTTGAAGCCCGACCTCTTCACAGACAACTATCCCGAACTCGAAAGCCTCAAACGCAAAATCGCCGGCATCCTGCGCGACACCATCCTCGTCACTCCCAAAATCCAACTGGTCCCCCACGGATCCCTCCCCAAGACAGAGGGCAAGGCCAAGCGCGTCCTCGACCTCCGCAAGCAATAACCCCTCACGGCGCCCGCCACGCTCAAGACTGCTATGTCCGGCTTCATCAAAATCATTGGCGCGCGCCAGCACAACCTGAAAGACCTCACGCTGAGCATCCCGCGGGATGCCCTGGTGGTCATTACAGGGTTAAGCGGTTCCGGCAAGTCCTCTCTGGCGTTTGACACGCTCTACGCCGAGGGGCAGCGCCGCTATGTGGAGTCCCTTTCCGCATATGCACGGCAGTTTCTGGACCGCCTCCAGAAACCGCAGGTGGAACACATCGAAGGGCTTTCGCCCGCCATCGCCATCGAGCAACGCACCAGCGGCTCCTCCCCGCGCTCCATCGTCGCCACCACCACGGAGATCTACGACTACCTCCGCCTGCTCTACGCCCACCTCGGCGTTCCCCACTGCCCCAAATGCGGACGCGAGATCCACCCGCAGTCCCCGCAGACCATCTGCGACATGCTCTGCGCCCTCCCCGAAGGGCAACGCATCATGCTCCTGGCACCGTACATCAACGGCAAAAAGGGCGAGCACAAGGACATTCTGGAAAATATGCGACGCGACGGCTTCGCGCGCGTGCGCGTCGATGGCGAAATCCGTTCCCTCGACGATGACATCTCCCTGGAGAAGAACAAGCGACACACGCTGGAAGCCGTCGTGGACCGTCTCGTGACGGGACGGACCGACAAGTCGCGCCTGACCGATTCCGTGGAACTAGCGCTCAAGAAAGGCAACGGCATCCTGACGGTTCTGACGGAAGACCGCGAGGCGAAGAGTGGCTGGAGCGAGGAGCAGTACAGCGAGCACCTTGGGTGCGTCCATTGCGGTCTCACGTTCGGGGAACTGCAGCCACGCGACTTCTCCTTCAACACGCCGTACGGCGCATGTCCGACCTGCGATGGTCTGGGAATGCGCCTGATTCTCACGCCCGAAGCGGTCGTTCCCGACCCGACCAACTCCATCAAAAACGGGGCAGTTCCCCTAGTCCGCCGAGGCGGCCACCACACCATCATCCTGCAAAACCACTACCTGCGCTGCATGGCGGAGCAGTACAACTTCAAACTCACCACCCCTTGGAAAGACTTGCCGAAGGACATTCAGCAGAAACTTCTCTACGGGACGGGCGAGGAAATCGTCAAGTTCGACTATTGGATGAAAGGCCGCTGGAACGACTGGCGCAAACCCTTTGAAGGAATCATCCCCATCCTCATCAAGCGCCACCGCGAGACCGAAATCGAAGACCTCCGCGAGAGAATCCAGGAAGTCATGACCTTCGAACAGTGCCCGGACTGCCACGGCGCACGCCTCAAGCCAGAATACCTCGCCGTCACCATCCGCGGCCTCAACATCCACCAATTCTGCTCCCTTTCCATCGACAAGGCGTTCGAGTTCATCGAATCCCTCAAACTCACCCCCACCGAGCAGGCCATCGGCGGGGAAATCCTCAAGGAAATCCGCGCGCGGCTCGGCTTCCTCCGCGCCGTCGGTCTCAACTACCTGACGCTCAACCGCGAATCGGGTTCCCTCTCGGGCGGCGAATCCCAGCGAATCCGCCTCGCCAGCCAGGTCGGTTCGGGACTCGTCGGCGTCCTCTACATCCTGGACGAACCCTCCATCGGACTCCACCAACGCGACAATGACCGCCTGCTCGACACGCTGCGGCATCTCCGCGACCTCGGCAACACCGTCGTCGTCGTCGAACACGATTTGGATACGATGCGTGCGGCAGATTACCTCGTGGACCTCGGTCCGGGTGCCGGACGCGATGGCGGGCAACTCATCGCAGCCGGCACGCCCGACGAGGTCGCGGCCAACCCGAACTCCCTCACGGGACAGTTTCTCTCGGGGGCGCGCGCCATCCCCGTACCGAAGGAACGCCTCAAAGGGAACGGGAAGGCGCTCGTCATCCGAGGGGCCTCCGCGCACAACCTCAAACACATCGACGTGCGGTTCCCGCTCGGCACGTTCACCTGTGTCACAGGCGTCTCCGGCTCGGGCAAGTCCACCCTCGTCAACCGAATCCTCGTCCGCGCCTTGCAGCGGCAAAGAGGCCTCCAGACCGACCCGCCCGGCAAGCACGACCGCATCGAGGGAATGGGTTTCGTGGACAAGCTCATTGTCATCGACCAGTCCCCCATCGGACGCACCCCACGCTCCAATCCCGCGACCTACACGGGCATCTTTGACCTCATCCGAGCCATCTTCGCGGAGACCGTCGATGCCAAGGCGCGTGGGTACAAGCCAGGGCGCTTTTCCTTCAATGTCAAAGGCGGCCGTTGCGAGGAGTGCAAAGGGGACGGCATCCGCAAGATCGAGATGCAGTTCCTGCCCGATGTCTATGTCCAGTGCGAGCACTGCCAGGGACAGCGCTACAACGAGGAGACCCTCCGTTGCAAGTTCAAGGGATACTCCATCGCGGAGGTTCTGGACATGACCGTCAACCAGGCTCTGGAAGTGTTTGACGCCATTCCGCGCATCCGCAGCCGCCTGGCGACGCTGCGCGACGTCGGCCTCGGCTACATCCACCTGGGGCAGCCGGCGACCACGCTTTCGGGCGGCGAAGCGCAGCGTGTCAAACTCGCCACCGAACTCTCCCGCAAGCCGCAAGGCCACACGCTCTATGTTTTGGACGAGCCAACCACAGGCCTCCACCTCGCGGACATTGAGCAACTCCTCCACGTCCTCCAGGAACTGCGCGACCAGGGGAACACCATTCTTGTCATCGAACACAACCTTGACGTCATCAAGGTCGCAGACCATATCATCGACCTCGGTCCCGAAGGCGGCGACCAGGGCGGCACCATCGTCGCCGAAGGCACCCCCGAGCAGGTCGCGCGAATCCCCTCCTCCTACACGGGACAGTACCTGCGCCCGCTCCTCCCTGCCCTCGCCTCCTCCCGCAAACGAAAATAAATCCTATGAACCAGCACGAAATCGACCGCAGGCGCACCTTCGCCATCATCTCCCACCCCGACGCGGGCAAGACCACCCTCACCGAAAAACTCCTGCTCTACGGCGGCGCACTCCAGGCGGCCGGCTCCGTCCGCGCCAAGCGTAACGGACGCGCCACCACCTCGGACTGGATGGACATCGAACGCGAACGCGGCATCTCCATCTCCTCCACCGTCCTCCAGTTCGAGTACGAAGGCTACTGCATCAACCTGCTGGACACCCCGGGACACCGCGACTTCTCCGAGGACACCTACCGCGTCCTCACCGCCGTCGATTCCGTCATTATGGTCATCGACGCCGGCAAGGGCATCGAGGAACGCACGCGCAAGCTGTTTGAGATTTGCCGCCTGCGCAACATCCCCATCTTCACGTTCATGAACAAACTGGACCATCCCGCCAAAAGCCCGCTGGACCTCATCGGCGAACTGGAGGAAGTCCTTGGAATCGGGGCCATCCCCGTCACCTGGCCGCTGGGGGACGGTCCCGACTTCAAGGGCGTCTACGACCGAATGAACAAGCAGCTGCACCTCTTCTCCAACCGCGGCAAGGGTTCCGCGAAGGCGTTCGACCAACTCACAGGCGCGGACGACCCGCGCCTCCAGGAACTCCTCGGCCCCCAATACTATGCCGAATGGAAGGAACAAATCGAACTGCTTGACATCGCGGGCGAAAGCTACGACGAGGAAAAACTCCTCTGCGGCAAGGAAACCCCTGTCTTTTTCGGCTCCGCCATCAACAACTTCGGCGTGCAGCTCCTCCTGGATTTCTTCGTCCAGCACTCCATTCCCCCGCGCCCCCGCCCCTCCAACCTCGGCGAAATCCTCCCGTCTCGCGACGAGTTCTCGGGCTTCGTCTTCAAAATCCAGGCCAACATGGACCCCAACCACCGCGACTCCCTCGCGTTCATCCGCGTCTGCTCGGGGATGTTTACCAAGGACATGACCGTCCCGAATCCGCGCGGCGGCTCCAAGCCCATCCGCCTCTCCTACCCGCAACGTCTCTTTGGCCAGGAACGCGAGACCGTCATGGAAGCCTATCCGGGCGACATCCTGGGCCTCGTCTCCCACGGCAACTTCCACATCGGCGACACGCTTTCCACCATCAAAGGCCTCCAATTCAACGAAATCCCCATCTTCCCGCCAGAGGTCTTCCGCAACATCACCAATCTCTCCACCTCCAAATACCAGCAGTTCCAGGAAGGCCTGGAGGAGATGCGGCTGGAAGGTGTCGTGCAGCTCTTCCACATGCCCGGCTCCCTGTCGCGAACAGTCCTGCTCGGAGCCGTCGGCGAACTCCAATTCGAGGTCGCCAAGCACCGTCTCGAAACCGAATACGGTGCCGAAGTCCGTCTTGACGACGCGCCCTACACCGAAATCCGATGGCTCGAAGACGGCATTGACGCCTCCCAGTTCTCGGGAACCTACATGGGTTCCAACGTCCGCATCGCCACCGACCACGCCGGCAAGTCCGTCCTTCTCTTCCCCGACCAGTGGGCCTGCGACTACTTTGCCGAAAAGAATCCCGACATCAAACTCTTCAAGCCCACCATCGCAAAAGACGCCTCCCTCGCCTAGACCATGCAACCAACTGAACGACACGACGACGCGGACTTCCTCCCAGACCACTACCCCGTCATTCCTTTCCAAGACGATGCCTGGCAGTGGTTCCGGAACGCCTGCGCCGACCTCGAAATCCCCGTTGATGACTCCAAGAAGGCGATTTTGGAACGAATCTACTCGCACCTGCTGGGGGTCAACGAATGGTTGAATCTCACGCGCATTCTCGGGCAGCTGGACTACCTCAAGTTCCACGTGTTCGATTCGCTGACGGTCCTGAATCTGGCTCAAACCTATACGGAGGAAGGCAGCGTCTGCCTGGACCTGGGTTCGGGCGGCGGCTATCCCGGTTTGCCGCTGATGACGTGGATGCCAGACCGCCGCTGGTATCTTGTGGATTCCCGTGCCAAGAAGGTACAGTTTCTCAAGCAGGCGCTCAAACTCACGGGATGCCGACACGCCGAAGCGCGGGCGTTTCGCGGTCGTGAGGCGCATACCGCCGCGCCCGACATCGCGGGCAAATGCCAGCTCGTCACCGCCCGCGCCGTCGGCCGCGCCAACGAACTCCTCCCAGACGCGGACGCACTCCTCGCCCCCAACGGAATCTTCCTCCTCCTCAAAGGGCAGTCCTACCCGACCGAAGAGCGCGACGACTACCTCGCCGCACTCCCCAACTATGGTTTCACCCTCATGGAGGAACACAACATCGCGCTTGACGAAGGCGACCCCGACCGATGGGTCGTCCTCGCTCTCAAAACCGGCGACGGCCCCGCCTCCACCACCTCCCGTCGCCCCGCCAAACACCACTGGAACACTTCCCCCAAACGCAAACGATAAGGACACCACAATGCTCAACACTGCCTACCAGCACCCCGCCGACCAAATCGTCGACATGATGAACCGCATCTACGGTTACGGCATGACCACCACTTCGGGCGGCAATCTCTCCATCATGGATTCCGACGGAAACCTCTGGATCAGCCCTGCCTCCATCGACAAAGGTACCCTGCAACGCTCCGACATCATCTGCGTCAAACCCGACGGCTCCACCGTCGGCCCCCACAAGCCCTCCAGCGAGTTCCCGTTCCACCGCGCCGTCTACAAGATCCGTCCTGACGCGCATGCCGTCCTGCACGCCCATCCCCCAATGCTGGTGGCGTTCTCGGTTGCGGCGACCGTTCCCGACACGACGGTGCACGCGCTTGCGCATGAAATCGTCGGTCCCGTCGGTTTTGCGCCCTACGAGGTCCCTGGCTCCGAAGCGCTCGGCAAGATGGTCGCGCACGAGTTCGAGCTGGGGCACGACGCGACGCTGCTGGAGAACCATGGCTCCTGCTGCTGCGGCACCTCCCTCCTGGAGGCCTTCAAGCGTTTCGAGACCCTCGACTTCACGGGACGGATGATCAACAACGCCATGCGCCTCGGAACTCCCCGGAAACTCACGGAAGCGCAAATCCAAAACTCCCTCCGTGACCGCAACCAGTATACCCCCTTCACGCCCGATGCTCCCAACTCCTTCGAACTCGAACAACGACGCTTGATGGCCGCGTTCGTGCGCCGCGCCTACCGACAGCAGCTTTTCATCTCCACCGAAGGTGCCTACGCCGTCCGACTCGACAAGGATTCCTTCCTCGTCACACCCCACGCCGTCGACCGCATGACCATTGAGGCCGCAGACATGGTTCTCATCTCCAAAGGACGTGCGGAAGCCGGCAAAGTCCCGTCGCGTTCCGCGTGGCTCTGCCAAGCCATCTTCGAGGCGCAGCCCGAAATCAACGCCATCGCCCTCTCCTGCCCGCCCTCCATGATGGGATACGCCATCTCGCACGTCAAGTTCGACCCGCGAGTCATCCCCGAAAGCTACCTCCTCCTCCGCGAACTCCCCACGCTCGACTACGGCACCCAGTTCGACAACCTTCCCGAACTCACCAAGACCCTCTCCCCACGATACCCCGTCGTCCTCCTCGAAAACGACTGCATGCTCTCCACGGGCGCCAATCCGCTCCAGGCCTTCGACCGTATGGAAGTCGCCGAGTACTCCGCGAAAGCAACCCTTTCCGCCTCCCTCTTCGGCGGCCTCAAGCCAATGAACGCCGCTCAGACCCAGGGCATCATCGACGCATTCCACCTCCTCCCGTAACCACCTTCCCCCCACGGAAGCATTCCCTGTGCGCCGCGTTCTCCAAAAACGCGGCGCACTTTTTCTTTGACGCTTGTAATTGATGAAACATCCACTATCTT
>JAFRLI010000004.1 GCA_017431255.1 Victivallales bacterium | reverse complement strand
GTCGCGCTGGGAACTGTCACGTGCGCCCATGACGACATCAGGACGGTACTTGACTGCGTGCAGACGGCTTTCGGCGTAAGGAGTTCCCGAAAGACTACCTCATCGCATACGGCTCCTTCTCTGGCGCACTTGTGCGCGTAAGCGCGTGATGCAGGATCTCATGGAACACCGCGTGCCCCGACGGAAGGTCGGAGGAGCACTGTCGTTTCCCCAAAGGGTGCTACCTCAGAGTCCGATGGTCCAGTCGCGAAGGGAACTGTCACGTGCGCCCATGACGACAGCGGCACGGTACTTGCCTGCGTGCAAAAGGCTTTCGGCGTGTGGACGGTCACATGCAATGGCTGGCAGTCCCAGTGCGAGAAGGTCTTTGACGACTTCCTGGGAGGTCGGAGTGAAACTGGCATTGCCGCCTGCATAGTAGACGGGCAGCATCACGAATCGGTCCTGAGGTTGCAGGAGTTTTGCCAGTGCCTTGCCGAGTGCCTCGCGTGTGAACTTCAGGGGGGCGAAGCCATGCGGTTGCCAGACGAGGAAAAGAGGGGAGCCGAAACGTTCACGCGCAGTGGTAATTGCGGCGGTGAGTTTTTCGGGGTTATGGGCATAGTCATTAATGAGCGGCGTGCCGTCGCCGAGATGACCCACCACCTCGAAACGCTGCCGAATACCCTGGAATGCCTCGACGGCACGACAGAGTTCCTCGTCACTCTTGCCTAGACCAAGGTTTCGCAGCAGAGCCAGAACGGCGGTTGCATTGCTGGCGGAGTGTCGTCCCGATTGGGAGGAGTGAACGTGCCCCATGCCAGCGACATCGAAGGAAATCCCGTCGGCATCCGTATGGTAATTTTCGAACGAAAGAGCGTCGGGAGCCTCGCCCTCGACCGCATTGAAATACTGGACAGGAATGTCAAGACCGCCTGCAAGATTGCGAAGTTCATTGACGATGGCCGCCCCCTTTTGGCAGCGCTTCAGGAAGGAAGCGAATACCTCACAGAGTTCCTCCTTGGAGTAGTGGTCGTTTCCCACATTCAGGAGGATTCCATGGGCGGGAGCAAACTCCCCGATGGAACGATCGCTCTCATCGACTTCGGCAACGAGCCAGCGCGGTTGCGGGTCAGCGTGGAAATTGCCTGGCATTCCATGCGGGTCATTCCCCGCATTGTAGCCGCCATTCACGTCCAGAACGGGTTCGCCCAATGCTCGCAGGGCACTTGCAACCCATCCCGTCACCGAGGTTTTCCCGCAAGAACCAGCCACCGCAATCAAATCGGCATCGACCGCGGACAATGCCTGCGAAAGCGCACGCGCACGATGCACCAAGGGCAATCCTACCCCAGCCTCCAAATCGGGATTGCCGGGTTCAATGGCAGTGGAACGGATGATGACGTCTGGCTGGAATGCCCGGACACCACTGCCGTCCTGCGGATAAAGAAAAATCCCCTGACGTCGCAATCCACGATAGAGTTCTGCCTTTCCGGGCTCGTCCAAGCCACGGTCACTTCCGGCGACTGCATAGCCTTCCCAACGAAGCAATTGCGCCAATCCGCTCATACCGAGTCCACCCAGACCCACCATAAAAACTTTGGCTGGGGGGGGCGGCAGATTCTGATTGTCCAGAAAGTCGCTCATCGCTTCTTACGACCTTTGTGCTTTTTCGCCGCATAGAAATCCTTGACGACTTGCCATCCTTCCTCGGCGGTTTCGCAGTAGGTGAACAAATCCGTGTCTCCGTCCGAGATGAGGCCGCGTTCCTTGAAGAAGTCCCAGTTGATGAGATTCTCCCAAAATTCCTTCCCGTAGAGAAGAATCGGCATGGGTTCGATGATGTGCGTCTGGACGAGGGTAAGTGCCTCGAACAGTTCATCCATCGTGCCGTAGCCGCCCGGGAAGGCCGCGAGTGCGCGGGCGCGCTTGAGGAAGTGCATCTTGCGGATGCAGAAATAGTGCATCAAGAAACTGAGTTCCGGCGTAATGTAGGGATTGGGACGCTGTTCGAAAGGCAATGTGATGTTGAGCGCGGCGGTAATGCCGCCGGCTTCGGTGGCGCCGCGATTGCCCGCTTCCATGATGCCGCCACCGCCGCCCGTAAGCACGACATACGTCTTGTCCGTATTGTCCATCTTCTGGCTTTCCCGCGTCACCAAGGCACCCAAATCCCGCGCGACCTGGTAGTAATGGCTGGCCTTGAGTTGGTCCTCGGCCTTCTGCACTTCCTGCATCGCTTCAGGACTGCCTGGCTTTTTCGCGAGTGCTTTCATCGCCGCGTCCAGTTCCTTCCGCGCAACCTCGGGAGACTTCGTGCGGGCACTGCCAAAAATGACAAACGTGGAGCGAACCTGGAAAAGATCCAATGCCACGTCTGGTTTGAGATATTCCAATTGCAGGCGGATGGCTCGGCACACGTTGGAATGGATGAAATCCATATCCTCGTAGGCACGCACATTGGTATTGCGGGCAAGCATCTGCCGCATATTTTCGATACGTTCTTCCCACTGGCTGTCTGGCAGGGGGGACGTCTTGACGCCTTTCTTTGCCATCGTTCAATCCTCCTGGTTGGAACTCGGTCCCAATTACATCTCGCCGCCTTCCATTCCTTCGCCCTCGCCTTCGTTGGGCTTCTGCTGGTTCGCAAGGTTGGCGCGATAGGTCTCCGCGACATCCACAGGCATCCATTCCTTCGCTTCCTTCACGTAGACGTATTCCGCCTCCTTGTAGACTTTCTCCTCAAACTCCTTGGTCTTGCGAGCCTTCATCTCTTCATAGACCTTCTTGTAGAGTTTGTCCATGAACTCCTCGCGGGTCTCCCAGCGTGCAAGGTTCGGGGAACGCTCCGCATTCGGCTTCATCTGCTTCGGAACATACCCTTCCTTGAGAATCTCACCAGCCAATTGCTCCTGCACATTCTCATCCACAAAATTCCCCAATTTCGCCGCGTAGACTCGTTGCTCATGCTTGACATATTCGTCCACCATCTGGTCGTTGATGTCCTTGTAGAAGAGAGCCAGCGTCTCATTGTCCATATCCACGCGATTCACAAAGCGCTGGCCGATACGCAGGAAATCGAACGACACACTGGTCAAACGGCCTTCCACAATGGTATTGACCCCCTTGCCGTCGCGAATCTTGAATTTGACAATGTCACCGACCTGGTACATCTTGTACTTTTCGCGTCCCGCTTCGGTGAGTTCCTTGACGGTGGGTTCCCGGTTTTCCTTGCGGTACTGTGCTTCCATTCGTTTTTCCAAATCCTCGCGGACGGCGGCCAGCGAGCGCTTGGGTTTCAAAAGGGGCCAGGACCAGGCGGGCTTGATGGCGCGCCAACGCAGAGCCAGTCCCTTGGTGAGGATGGGCTTGGTGACATTCTTCTTGAGCCACTCATCCGTCATCTGGCGGATTTTCTTTTCCAGTTCCTTTCGCTCTTCCTTCCATTCGTCATCGGCTTCCGCCTGTGCTTCCTGTTGCTGTTGGGGAGCTCCTTCTTCCGCCTCCTGCGCAGGGAGAGCCATGGGGGTCACCAGACCCGCACAAAGAACCATCCAAAAAACTTGTTTGCTCCAATTTCGTTTCATGTTCATTCCTTACAATTGCGTGCCCAAACGGGCGTGGATTTTGCATTTTCACAATCATTCCTAGAAAATGTAGCACTTTCCTCGTAGTTCGCAAGTATATTTCATCGAAAAAAATTGGAAAATGTCATTTTTCTCCTGTATATTGTATAAAAAATCTAGTAATCATGGAGCCACAGGCCTTCGAGGGACTTAGAAAATGTTTTGGAAAGGCTTCGTTTTAGGGTTGGTCTTTGCGATGTCTACGGTTCATTCAGAATCCCTACAACAACAATTGGAAGAAGGTTGCAAGCGTGGATTGTATCCCGCCGCCGCCCTTGTACTCGTCCCCGCGTCAGGCAAGGTGGTCTTCCATTTTGCAGGCGGTGCCAACGCAAAAACACGCTTTGACCTCGCGTCTCTCACCAAAGTCGTTGCAGCAACGCCCCTTGCGGCAAAACTGGTAGAGCAAGGCCGTCTGGATTTGGACGCTCCCGTCGTGAAATACCTGCCCGACTTCGCCTCCCTCGTTCCCCAGCAATCCGAATGGCGCTCCCGCGTGACGATTCGGCACCTCCTGGCGCACTGCGCCGGCCTCCCCGCTGGATTCCCCTTCCATGAGAAATACGGCAACCTCCACGACCGCCGGGCGCAGTTCCGCCTCATCCGCGCCGTCCCGCTGGAATGCGAACCCTGCACACGCGAAATCTACTCCGACCTGGGATTCCTCCTCCTCGGAGAAATCCTGGAAGAAGTGCTCCATGCACCGCTCTTCCAGCCAGAATGCGGTCTGTTCTGTCCACCTCCTGCCCTGCATCCTCTCTGCCTCCCGACCGAGGAAATCCCGGGACACCCGGGACAGTTCTGGCAAGGAATCGTTCACGACGAAAATGCACGCTGGCTGGACGGACGCGCCGGCCACGCAGGACTCTTCGCCACCGCCGCCGAACTCGCCACATTCGCACAAGCCATGCTGACTTCACAAAGCCCCACGCTCGATACATTCCTGCACCCCGCCAGGATTGTCCCACGCTCCACACGTTGCCTCGGCTGGGACTCCCCCTCCTCCGAATACGCGGAAAAGCTCCATGGTTCTCCAAACGCCGTCTTCCACACGGGCTTCACGGGAACCTACCTCTGGATTGACCGCACCAAAGGACGCGCCGTCATCTTCCTATCCAACGCCGTCCATCCCCACCGTTCCTGCAAAACCCCTGATTTCTTCGCCTGGCGGAACTCCCTCATCGCCCTCGCTATGGACACACCCTTCCAGCCCCTTTAGAAGAGCAGTTTGAGGGCGGCGATGACAGTCAGCGCCTGGATAAAGTATTTGTATTGCTTTTCGGAAATCTGGCTGGAGAACACGATGCCGAGAAACGCGCCGAGCAAGAGAGCGGGGACGAGTCTTGCGTCGAACAGAAGGCTTTCCTTGTTAATCATCCCGAGATTCACCATGAAAGGGACTTTGCAGAGGTTGAGGACGGCGAAATACCAGGCGGAAGTGGCGATGAACTCGTTCTTGGGCAGTTTCATGGCCAGCAGGTAAATCATCATCACGGGGCCTGCCGCATTGGCAATCATCGTGGTCATGCCCGCCACAATGCCGAAAATGCCCGCAATGACAATGGTCCGCGCATTCGAGGCTTCCTTTTCTCCAAAGGAGACTTGCCAGCGTCCACGGGCGAAACTAAGAGCCGTCAAAAACAGCACGATGATGCCGATGGTCTTGCGAATCGCCGAATCATCCATCCACGGCTGACGCATCAGCAAATACCCCAGAACAATGCCCACCAGAGCGGTCGGCATCAGTTTCATCAGGATTTTCCCGTTCACGCTGCGCCGAAAATAGGCCACGCCCAGAAAATCGCCGAAAATCAGGAGCGGCAGCATCACGCCTGTCGAGGCGCGTGCGGGCACCGCCATCGTCATCAAGGGAACCGCCATGGAGGCAAGCCCCGTAATGCCCGCCTTGGACATCCCTATCACCAACGCGCAAAACTTCGCCAGCACCCAGCCGGCCACATCAAGATTATAGATTTCAGGATCCATTGTCGTTAGAATGCATTTACATCGTGAATGTCGTCTTCGCCCGTAATGAGCATCAAGAGGCGATCCAGGCCAATGGCGACACCCGCCGTCTTGGGAAGCCCCACGCGAATCATATCTAGGAATGGCTGGTCGAGCGGATAGATGTCGCGCCCTTCCCGATGCCGCAGGGCGGCGGTCTCGCGGAAACGACGTTCCTGCTCAGCAGGGTCCGCCAATTCCGTGCAGGCATTGCCGAGTTCCAGACCGCAGACATAGACTTCCCAGCGCTCGACACGGTTCGGGCGACCAGGAATCTGCGCACTCAGCCCGCTGCACGCCAGCGGATACTCCGTCAGAACCGTCGGACGCCCCCCCATCCCCAGTCGCGGTTCCACGCGCAGGCAGAGCACTTCCTCAAAACGACCTAGCGCAATGACCTCGTCCAAATCGGCATCGGCGTATTTTTGAAATGCCTCTTCGACCGTGATCCGCTCCCAGTCGCAACCGACATCGATGAGTTGCCCGCGAAAGAGGAACTCGGAGGTTTGGAAGCAGTGGTACCCGATTTCCGCGAGAAGGTCGTGGCAGTCTTCCAAGACGTCCAACCAGTCGCCACCATTGCGGTACCACTCCAGCATGGTGAACTCCAAAAGGTGTCGGCTGCCGTCTTCATCGCGCCGGAAACACGGTCCCGTCTGGTAGATGCGGTCAAATCCGGCGGCCAGCATGCGTTTCATATGAAACTCAGGAGAAGTACGAAGCCAGGCGTTTCCCGACGGGATTGCCTCGATGTAGTCTTCCAGCGCAGGCGTTGGGATGCGGACAGGGGTCTGCACCTCCAGAAAGTCTTTTTTTGCGAAGAAGGTGCGAATGGCGTCCATCATGGCCGCACGGATATGGAGTGCGCGTCGTTTGGAACGGAGCAACTTGCGCTCGGTGCGCGCCGCCTCCAAATCAGGACGGTCCTTCCACCAGGAGGAATCTTCGGCCATCGTCACTTCTCCAGCACGTCAAAGGCAGCCTGCACACGTCCCAGAGGAGCGCTGATCTGGACACCTGCCACGCGAGAACGAACCGCATCAAGCACCTCCCGTGCAATCTGCAAACCGACCGCCAACTGCCCTTCCCCCGTGTCAGGTTCGGTCATGCGGCGCATCACTTCGTCTGGAACTACAACGCCAGGTACTTCATTTCGCATGAACTCCGCATTGCGCAAACTCACCAACGGCCAAATGCCCGCAATGACTGGCAGGTTCAAATCGGCAATGGCGTCCATAAAGCGGAAAAGCGCCTGCGGATCGAAAACCGGCTGCGTCGTGATGTAGTCCGCGCCGGCGGCGGCCTTTTCGCGCATTCGACGCACCTCCCGCTCAAAGTCCACGGCAGACGGGTCGGCCCCCACGCCAACAACGGCTTCCGTCTGGGGCTTGACGGGCTGCCCGCCAAAGTCTACGCCACGATTCATCAATTTCTGCAGACGAACCAACCCGATGGAATCGGTATCGAAGACTCCCGACGCCGTTCCGCCGTAGGTTCCGAGTTTGGGCGGGTCGCCCGTTATCATGAGAAAGTTGCGGATGCCGCAGGCGGCCGCGCCGAGAAGGTCTCCCTGGAGGCCGATGAGGTTGCGGTCGCGTCCACAGACATGCAGGACGGTTTCGATGCCAGCCTGTTGCTGGACGAGCATGGAGGTCACCATCGCGGACATACGGGGGCAAGCGCGAGGACCATCGGGAACGTTGAGGACATCGATGCCGTGTTCCTTGCAAAGTTTGGCGCGTTCAATGATGCGGGAGGCGTCCCATCCCAGAGGCGGTGCCAGTTCGATGGTGGTAATCCATTCGTGATTGGCGAGTTTGCGTCCCAGAGCGGAACGTTCCGCAAGCGGTTTCTCCTCCATGGTGGAAGCTTGCGCCTTCGCGGAATCGACGACTTTGATTTCGTGCGTGTTTCCCAGGCGTTTGAGCATTCGTGCCAAATCTTCCGTGTGCGCAGGGGTGGTTCCACAGCAGCCACCGACCGCCGCCACGCCCAGCTGCGTATAACGTATCCCATAGGTCGAGATGTATTCGGGAGAACAAAGGTACATCTGACGACCGTCCAGGCGGCGCGGCACACCTGCGTTGGGCTGCACAATGAGCGGCCCGTCCAGAACCTTCATCGCAACCTCCACCCAGGGCAGCATGTTCGCGGGGCCGACGCCGCAGTTGAAGCCGTACGCCTGGGGATGAGGGAGTTCTTCCGACAAGGAGAACCGCGCACGCACGACATCCTCGCTGGCTCCATCCTCCGCCATGGCATGCGACAGCACGAACGGAATGTCCCCGCCCAATTGCGCCACCGCCCTCGCGGCGCAAATCGCAGAAGCCTGGTCTGGGAGCGTCTCGAAGAGGAGGAAGTCCGCCCCATTGTCCAGAAGCGCCCGTGCCTGCGCCGCAAGTGCCGCCACCTTCTGTTCGTCCGTGACACCTGGCACCAGAATCGGTCCCAGCGACCCAGCCACCAGAACTTGACGCGACGTGCACCCATCCGCAGCCTCTCGAGCCAAGCGTGCCGCTGCACCCGCAATCGCCTCCGCCTGGTGCGAAAGTCCGAACTCCCGCAGCGAAATCGCGTTCGCGCCGTAGGAGTTCGTCGTCAGAACGTCCGCACCTGCGCGGACATAGTCCCGGTGAACGTCGCTGACCAGCGTCGGAATGGAGAGGCTTACCTCGTCATAACTGCGATTGGTAAAGACGTGGCGATTGTAGAGTTCGGTACCGATGGCACCGTCGAAGATGAGCAGGTTTTCTTTCAGAATCTGACCGATAGGACGCATGGCAGGACCTCCAGCAGGCGATGATTGCAGAACATATATAACATATATAACATAATACCATCCCGAAAAAATACACCGGCAGAGTGCCGAAAAAGCACGCGATGGAGTTCATGAGGCCCCTGGCATGAACGGGAGGAGCGGGAGGCGACAGTCCCCCGTCCTTTGTTTTCCATTCTGTGCCTTTGGGAAATACGAGAGGACCGCCCCCAGGCATGGGAAGAAACATTACCGGATGAAGTGCATGGGTGCCCAGGGTTCCAGGGGGGACCGAGGGGTTGCACCTTCCCGGTTGAGGTTCTTGAGGAGCCAGGCCAGGTTGTGCCCTAGCGTGCGCATCGTCTGCATTCCTTCGGCATCCTGCTGGACCTCGCCCGGAGTGCGACCAAACGCAACATTCCAATACTGAGAGCCCACGATGACGCAGTTCAGCATCGCAAACGGCATGTTCAGGCATTGGAACGTGGCCGTGGAACCTCCGCGACGACACACGGCCACGCTCGCAACCGGCTTCCCTTCAATGCATGAACGATTTGAATAGAACACCCGTTGCAGAACTGCCAGCGCCGCTCCGTTCGGCTGTCCATAGTAGGTCGGTGAACCAACCACGAATCCATCCGCTTCCGCAATTCGAGCCGCAAGCCGGTTGCAAATGTCGTCATCAAACACACAACGTCCTAATTGACGGGTGCCGCACGCATTGCATGCGGCGCATCCGCGGACTGGCTTGTTTCCAATCCAGAACATTTCCGAACCAATTCCATCCGCATCCAGAGCCTTTCCGATTTCCGACAACGCCATCGAGGTGTTCCCGTGCTCACGCGGACTTCCATTGAACAACAATACCTTCATTCTAACATCCTTTCTTTTGTGGGATGGTGCCCTCCCAGACGTTTGCCTGAGGAGATAATTGCAAAACTACCGCCCAACCGCCAAAATGCCGCAAGCGAAGGCAAAGAGCGAAAGCGGAGCGTGGTGACCACGCTGAGTTTGAGCGATGAAGCCATCGCGTCGCGCCGTGAAGGCGGTTGGGATGAAAGTTTTGCAATTACCTCTGAGAATTATGTCCCTGCCGCTCCCGTCATTTCTGTTCACGCACAAGTTCAAAGAAGACGGCAGGGCCGCCCTCGAGCGTGTCCGTGTCCAGGGCAATCTTGAGCACGCCAGCCTCGACTCGGAGAGGGAGTTCACAGCGACGGTTGCCGTTGATGTCCAGCGCATACAGTTTGAACGCCTCCGGGCTGGCGGTCTTGACCGATAGATCAAACTTGCCCGTGTTGTAGAGGACGGTCTGGCTAGTGCCCTTGACGAGGATGCTCTCGTCGTCCTTGCGCAGTTGCAACCCCTTTGCAATGGCTCGCGTAGAAAGTGCAATCACCATGCGAGAGGAGGCCGCAAGAGGTTTGTCATCGACGGCGGTAAGCGCGGCCATGACATCCACGCCTGCCTGGTCAACGGTGAAGTTGGAAAGCGCAGGTCCCTGCCCGGCGGTCATGGTTACCGCCTGCGTGCGAGGCGTATCCACTTGCAGGCGTTTGAGAGGCGCGTTGAGGAGGATTTCGCCCGTGTCGGAATGCAGGATTCCCTTGTCAGCGTCGGTCAGATTGCCTGAAGGAAGAATGCCTTTTTTGCGGAGTGTTTCGACCGTCTTTGCAAGCGAGAAATTGGTGTCCTTCTCTTCGATGGATTCGGAGAACCAGCCATGCGTGTTGATGCTTGCAGAGCCTGAAATCGGCAGAATGTAGTCCGGCTTGTGAGCCTGCATGACGCGGTTGCGAGCAGGAATATCGGGGAAGGCATAGGCTGTTTCCGCGAGGAGTCCCAGCACGCTTTGGTCCGTCGAAGCCGCACGTGCGCCCTGTTGCGAGAAGAGATACGCATTGGGGATGGTGATGGCGATGCGGTGCCGGGCAGGCGTCACGTCGCCACGCAGGAACAACTGATTTCCGATGAACTCGCTCGCACGTCCAATGGGGTTGGTCCCTGCGCCAAACAACCCAATGCCGCGGTTCGTCGGCGAGTCCACCGCGTCGGGAATCACCGCATTATCATGGATTTCCAGAGTGCTGTAGCGAGAAAACGCGGCATAGGCGAACATCACCAGAGCCAGTTCCCGCTGATAGGGGTTCCAGTAGCAGTGGTTGAACTCGCCAACGCCCATCGAACAACCATATGGACGACGGCTGTTAATCGTACGGAAATAACTCGCCATCCCTTCCACCGCGCTGTTCAGCCTTACCCGAGAACCTGGCAGGAACC
>JAFRLI010000044.1 GCA_017431255.1 Victivallales bacterium | reverse complement strand
TGAAATGCTGGAAGTCGAAAACGTGGAAGATGTCCACCACATTCATGTCTGGGCCCTCAGCACGACAGAGAACTCCATGACGGCGCACATCAAGTTGCACGAAATGTCAAGTCTCCAGAAGACCCGGGACGACATCAAGACCCTGCTGCGCCATCATGACATTGCCCATTGCACGCTGGAGTTCGAAGCGGAGGACTACGCGTGCCGAGAACAATGCTCCTGACTGGGACACAGAAGGAAATCCCCCAAAACGTCTCAAAATCAGGTCGGGTCGTTGGATAAACTGACCTTGCATGCTACATTATATTCCTGGATTTTTTTCGAATGTTCAGTCTTTGGACCGACATTGTGTTGTAGAACGATTCTTTGTTTTGTGTTTGCATGATGGGGCAGGTTTTCTTTGTTTCGGGGATCGACACGGGAGTTGGAAAGACAGTTGTAACAGGACTTTTGGCGAGATGGTTGCTGCGTCACGGATACCGTGCCATCACGGTCAAGATGGTCCAAACAGGCAACGATGGATATTCTGAAGATTTGGAAGCGCACCGCATTCTGATGGGCGGAGTGTCTTTTCCGGAGGACCAGGAGGGTCTCACCGCCCCGCAGATTTTTCATTTTCCCGCATCGCCGCTGCTGGCGGCGACCCTGGAGCATACCACGCTGGATTTAGGGCGGATCCAGCAGTGCGTTGCGACTTTGGCGACGCGCTACGACGTGGTTCTGGTCGAAGGCGCAGGCGGGTTGGGAGTTCCCTTGAATGAACATATGCTGGCGGCGGATTTTGCCGCAGCGCGAGGCTGGCCACTGATCCTGGTGACAAGCGGGAAACTCGGCAGCATCAACCACACCGTGCTCTCCCTCGAATCCGCCATGGCTCGTGGAATGACCCTGGCGGGACTGGTCTACAATTGGTGTCCCGACGCAGATTCCACCATTGACGAGGACACACCGAAGTACCTCCGCCAATACCTTCAACAACATCACATCCATGCACCGTTGCTCTTTGCGCCACGCGTGACCGACCTGCATAATCCGCCAGACGCAGATTTTGCCGCACTCTTCCCACCACACCCTCCCGTGGAAGATTGGAAACGCCTGGCCAACCTGGACCGCAAACACCTCTGGCATCCCTACGCTTCCATCGGGAATCCACCCCCCGTGAACTTCGCCGAGCATGCTCACGGGACACACATTCGCCTGGCAGACGGGACGGAACTTCTGGACGCCGTATCGAGTTGGTGGTGTGTGGCACACGGTCACAGCCATCCGGCAATTATGGAAGCCATCCGCCAACAGAGCAGACGAATGAGTCATGTGATGTTTGGTGGCTTCACGCATCGCCCCGCCACAGTTCTGGTGGAGCGCCTGCTGGAACTGCTCCCCGCCGGGTTGGATGCGGTGTTTCTGGCGGATTCCGGCTCGATTTCCGTGGAATGTGCCGTGAAAATGGCAGTGCAATACCATTATGCGGCAGGACATCCCGAACGATGCAAGATGGTTGCCCTCAAAGGAGCCTACCACGGCGACACGGCGGGCGCAATGGCATTGAGCGACCCGGACGGAATGCACGTCCTCTTCCAGGGCGTTATGCCGCACCATTTCTTCGCAGAACAACCCGCCACCCCCTTCCGAGGCACTTGGAACGACGCAGACTTCGCCTCGATGGAACGCATCCTGTCTGAGCACTCCCGGGAAATTGCGGGCGTCATCGTCGAACCGATTTTCCAAGGCGGCAATGCGATGTGGCTCTACCATCCCGAATATCTTCGTCGCCTGCGCACCCTCTGCAACCAGCACGGCGTGCTGATGGTCTTCGACGAGGTAGCCACGGGGCTCGGACGCACGGGACGCCTCTTTGCCATGGAGCATGCCGGTGTCGTTCCGGACATTCTCTGCATTGGCAAGACGCTCACAGGCGGCTCCATGACCCTCGCCGCCACGATTGCCTCCCGCCACGTGGCGGATGTGATTTCCAGCCGTGGTTCCGGTGCTTTTATGCACGGACCGACTTTCATGGGCAATCCGCTTGCCTGCGCCGCCGCAAAAGCATCCCTGGATTTGCTAGACCAGTACGACTGGAAGGGAAACCTCGCCGCCATCGAAGCAGGATTCCGCGAAGGTTTGTCTGCGTACCAGACGCATCCAAATGTGCGCGACATTCGCTGGCTCGGCGGAATCGGCATCCTGGAACTGAAACATATGCCGACGGCGGCGCAGACGGCACAGAACTGCCACGAGACGGGCGTCTGGCTGCGCCCGTTCGGGCAATGGGTGTACAGCATGCCTCCGTTCATCACGACACCATCGGAGGTCGAACAGATTACCCACGCAATGGGACGCCTGGCAGACCTGGGCTGGGAAAATCGCCTGGCCCCGGCACAACCGCCTGCCGACCCCATCCTGGACATTCACGAGTAGTCCCATGAAGCGTTTCTTCAGTTTGAAAATGCGCGCCAGCCGCACGGTGGATGGCGAACCGCAACACATCTCGGGCGCGGAGAAAATCCTTCAGGAAGAGGACACTCCCCGCTTCACCACGGCCCTCCTGGACCGCGCCTTTCACCACGCCAAGGGACAACCCGACTTCATCAACCTTAAACTGGAGTTGCTCGACGAAACACGGATTCTGCGCCTCCCCGCGCTTCCCGTCAAAACCATTCCAACGGATTCCCCAGCAGAGGGTCTTACGAAAATGACGGAGATTCTGCGCAGCCAGATGGGCATTGCCAACGCCGAACGCATCGTGGCTCTTCTTCCGCAATGCGGGAATATGCGCGGAGCCGCCATCGTGGACGTGGATTCCCTAAAACGCGTGGAACCAGACCACCGCCGAGGCATTCGCGTAACCTATATGGATGACGAAGCCAGCGCCGAAATAGGTCCCTCCTCCGCAAAAAATCATTTTCGAGAGGCGATTGTGCTGGGAACGAAAGTCGCCAACGCCCCGCATCTGCTCGGTGAACTCTGTATTTCAGACGATCCAGACTACGTGACTGGATACATTGCCTCACGCGAAATCGGCTATTGCCGCATCACCTGCCTCAAAGAAAAGGGTAGTCCCGTCGGCGGACGCATTTTCCTTTTCCGGGGCAATGCAGACGATTTGCAGGAGACGATTGCATTTCTGGAAACGCAACCCGTTCTGGTGTCGAACGTTCCAGGTTCTCCCGCGCAATCCGACCGCTGGCAACGCCTCCAGGAAGACCTGTCTCAAATGGAAGAAAACGGTCTGCGGCGGAAACTTCTGGTGCAGGAGACATCTGCAGGGCCGCAGGCGTGTGTCGCTGGGAAAACCCTGTTGATGCTGGCATCCAACAACTATTTGGGACTTGCGGGGGACACGCGGCTCGTCGAAGCCGCCAAAATCGCCGCCGAAAAATGGGGCACGGGTTCGACGGGATCCCGCCTGCTGACGGGAACCCAGCGCGAACATGTCGCTCTCGAGCAGGAACTCGCCCATTTCAAAGGAACCGAAGACACCATCCTTTTCAATTCAGGCTATGTCGCCAACCTCACCGTCATCTCCACCCTTTGCGGACGCGACGACGTCATTTTCAGCGATGAACTCAATCACGCGTCCATCATTGACGGATGCCGCCTGGCACGTTCACGCATCGTCGTATATCGCCACAATGACATGGACGATTTGGAGCGAAAACTGCGGGAAGTTCGTCCTGTCCGCGGTCTGGTGGTTTCGGATGCCGTGTTCAGCATGGATGGGGATATCGTCCCGCTCCCGCGCCTGCTGGAACTGTCCCGCCAATATGGACTGTTTTCAATGATAGACGAGGCACACGCCACGGGAGTCATCGGTCCTGGCGGGCACGGTACGGTTGCACACTTCGGATTGACGGAAGGACCTGACATCACGCTCGGCACGTTAAGCAAGGCCCTGGGTGGAGAAGGCGGCTTTGTCTGTGGACGAAGACTGCTCTGCGACTACCTGCGAAACCGCGCCCGTGGATTCATTTTCACGACCGCCATGTCGCCCGTCACGGCGGCAGTCGCCCGCGCTGCGCTTCGTGTTCTCCAGCAGTCACCAGAACTCCCGCAACGACTGGCGTCCAACGTGAAGGTCTTTGTGGACACGCTCCGCGAGCGGGGAATCGTGACAAGCACGCAGAGCGCCATTGTCCCGATTCCCGTCGGGGACGAGCGGCGGGCCGTTAAAATGGCGGCACGCTTGCAGCAGCGGGGCATTTTCCTCAGCGCCATTCGGTATCCGACCGTTGCGCTAGGGCAGGCACGCCTACGTGCCTCCATCATAGCGACACACTCCCCGGAAGAGTTGCGCCACGCCGCACAAGTCATTGCAGAAGAACTCCAGCCTGTTATTATTCAGAACCCTGGTTCATGGTAATGATTTTGAAACACTTTCTTCCACAAAATACACAAAATACGCAAAAATATTGGATACACCTGTCTCTTCAAAAGGTTCTAAAGAACCGTTGCTTCCTGCCTGTCCCCCTGCGGGAAAGGT
>JAFRLI010000043.1 GCA_017431255.1 Victivallales bacterium | reverse complement strand
GTCCCACCCCACCCTGCCCTCTCCTCCTCCATCGAATACGCTCTTCCTGCGTCTCCAGGACGCCAACTGGCTCGCAGCAGCAGCCCCTATTTCGGAGAATACGGTGCTTTGGCTCCTGAAACCGCGTCCTGGCGTCCTCCAGACGCTGGGGACCCAAGGCTGGGCGTTGCTGGCGGTCACGTTGCTGGCTGGCATTGCGGCCGCAGTTCTGGGATGGCGATTGGGCGTTGCCTGGTCGCGAGCGCGGGAGCAACTGCAAGAGCAGGAGCGCCGGCTGGCGCGCGCCGAGCGCGTCGCCGTCACGGGAAAACTCTCCGCTTCCGTCATTCACGAAGTCCGCAATCCTCTGGCTGGCATTCGAATGAACGCCCAACTCCTGGCGGATGAACTCCACGAACGCGGCGAAGACAACCAGAGCCTGCAACTCATCACGCGCGAAATCGATCGCATCGACCTCTTCCTCACAGGTCTCTCTGGCCTCCAATCCGCCCCGCCCGACAAAACGGCCTCCACTCCCCTCCAGCCCCTCCTCGATGAACTCGTACTCCAAATGCAGGGACGTTGCCAACACGCCGGTATCACCATCCAGACAGCCTTTCCCCCTGGACTGCAAAACCTTCTCGTCCACTGCACTTCAGGAGAATTGCGGCAAGTCCTGCTCAACCTGCTCGTCAATGCCTGCGAAGCCATGCCCAATGGCGGCAATCTCCTGTTGGCCGTGGAACATTCTCCCGAATGCGCAATTCTATCCGTGCGAGACGACGGACCAGGTCTCTCCCCTGACGCGGGAGACGTCTTCGCGCCGTTTGTCAGTGAAAAGCCACATGGCAGCGGTCTTGGCCTGCACATCTGCCGCCAAATCGCCCAACGCTACGGCGGTTCCATCTCTTGCGAAAATGTCCCTGGTCACGGCGCACTTTTCCGCCTCAAGTTCCTGCTCTTTCGGAACTAGTGGCTCGCTGTATTCTTAGGGTTCAACTCTTAAAACGCTCTTTGTGCCAAGAACGGTGCAATTCTTTTTTCGGGTTCTCCTCTTGTATTTTCCGTGATTTTTCGTATATTTTTTATATCCTATTTTTCTATACCCCACGGCATCTTTTTATGAACACGTCTTCATCCAATGACGACACGGTAGTCCTTCGCGAGGACAAGCAGGGTAGATTGTACCCTGGTTCGCCGTTGTCCGATGAAGCGAAGCGGTTGCGGTTGCCTGGATTGGAGTTGATTTCCGAACTTGGTTCCGGCGGAATGGGACGTGTCTACTTGGCGCGTCAAGTGAAGTTGGGGCGTTTGGTTGCCATCAAGGCCTTAAAACTGACCCGTGCGGCGGATCCACAACTTTCGCAATGGCTGGAAGACGAGGCCGTCACGATGGCGGCGATGAACCACCCCAATGTGGTAGGCATCTACGAAATGCTCCAAAAGAACGGGCTGCTGTTCATTGTGATGGAGTATGTTCCTGGGCGTCATAGCATCCGCGACCTTGTGACACGCTTCGGCCCCCTGCCCGAAAACGTAGTCTTGCGTATCCTGGAAGATGTGGTCAATGGTCTTTTGTGTGTAAAGTCCAAGGGATACATCCACCGTGACATGAAACCCGACAATCTGCTCGTCTCCTATGAAGAGGACCACGAGCCGCAAAGCATCGAAGAGATGTTCCGGAATCCGCAGACGCGCGTCAAAATCTGCGACTTTGGCATCGCGCGGCAGTTTCGTCAATTGAAAGGAGAGGCCCCGCACTCCGATTTGCGTGCAATGGGTTCTCCGAACTACATGGCACCCGAGCAAATCACCGATCCCGAAAAGGTGGATTTTCGCGCAGACATCTACAGCCTTGCCTCCACGGCGTTGTTCATGCTCACGGCCAACCCGCCTTTCCCCATCCAAGACCGCGACGAACTTCTTACCTACAAAATCGAGCACGACCTCCCCTCCCCCGCAGAAGCTGGCGTAAAAGTCACCCCGACCTTCAATGCCATTCTGCAACGCATGGGACGCCTCTTGCCCGAAAAACGTTATCAACACTACACGGATTTGCAACGGGAACTCGCTCTCCACAGCCTGGCACTTCCCAACAGCATCGGCGTCACCAAACCGCCACGAAATCCCTTCTGGAAAGTCTTCGGCATCTGTGTTCTGCTTCTGCTTCTGGTACTTGGAATCATCCTGGGAAATGACTATATCAACGAGCATTTCTACCGCGAACGCCTGATTTCCCTCTCCTCCGCCCTCTCCTTCTGGAATCCCGAAGGACGTTCTGGCTGGCGTACACTTTCCATCGACGGTCCCCACGACCACAAGAACACCATCCTCATGGGGCACCTTCAAGACGAGCCTCACAACCTCACACTATTCACCCCTGTCCTTCCTGGATACATCCTCGACTTCCAAATCCTGAACCAGGGGACCTGCTCCGCCATTTTCCAATTGGACGACCAAAAAGACAACGACACCCGCCTCCTTTGGACGCGATCTCCCGACGGCGAATGCAGTTTCTCTTTCTACCACAACAACCGCCTGTATCCCATTGAAGGCATCGAACTCGCCCACGGCCTCCAATGGATTCCCATCCAAATGCGCCTCAGCGGCAAGTCCGTCGCCATCCATATCAACAACGAACTCGCCACCACCGTTCACTGCAAAAACGCGAATCCGCGCACATTCCATATCAAAATCATCTCTGGGAAAAGCCTCTCGCTGCGGCAAATCTATCTCTACGAGGAAGAAAAGTGACGACGCACCCCCACGACCTCGAATCCCTCGCGAAGCAGGCCGCCGCCCTCTTGACCGATTCCTTCCAGAATTGGCGTCCTCCCATGTGCTACGTCCAATTCGGTTCAGGGTTCATTGCAGACGCTCTCTTCGACCAGGCACCTCAGGAACTCCCCTTGCATCGACTCCCTGGCATGCCGGAACACCACACGCCTGACCGCGAACATCCGCAACTCCTCTTCGGCACCGTTCAAGGCATCCCCATCCTCGCCACACGAGGACACCGCCACCTCTACGAGGGCAATGGCCCCCTCCCTGTCATTCTCCCCATCTGCACCGCAAAACAAACTGGCGCAAGCGCAGCCATCCTCATCGACGGCGGCCTCACCTTGAATCCAGACCTCAAACCCGGCTCCTGGCTACTGCTTACCGACTTCATCAACGGACACCACTGCTCTCCCTTGGACGGCAATCACCAACTCCTCCCCAACGCATTCCCCGACATGACGGAAGCACTCTCGCAGCACCTCAACTCGGAACTCATCAACGCGCTGGAGGAGGTAGGGGTAAATCCGCGCCTTGGCGTGTTTTATTCGCGTCCTGGTTCGCAGTTCTGCACGGTGGCGGAAGCGCGCCTGGCGCAATTGAGCGGGGCAGATGTTGTGGGACACGACCTGGTCATGGAAATCATCATGGGGCACGCCCTCGGACTCCAGGTCTCCGCATTTGCTCTCGCAACTCTCCGTGCTCCCGACAACTATTCCCCGCCCCTCACGCGAGAAAACTTCCTCGACGCCTGCCGCTTCTGCTCCGAGGCTCTCATTCGCGGCCTCCGCAAGGGAATCCCCGAATACCTCAAGAAATAGGAGAGCATCGTTACAGAGCGATGCCGCTCGCGATGGTCTCGGGAAGGAAGTCCTCGCAAGCACGGCAACGCCAGGCGCGTCCATTTCGTTCCATCAAGCGTTTGCAACAAGGGCAGACGGGAACGAGTTCCGCAACGCGAAGCGGTCGTCCCACCTGCGGCTGCACGGGAGAAGGCAACCAGGAGAGTTCTTCCTGTTCCAATTTGCGTCGCATGGCATTCAAGACATGCTTGGCGAGCACTGTCAGCGCATTGATGACCGTATCGCGTTCTGGATGCTCCAGCCAAGGCTGCAGGAGCATGGACATCTTCTGGTAATAATCGCAATAGGCATGAAACGGATTTTCGACGGATGTAAGCGGCGTGTATAATGTCGCCATCACCCGCTGATACGCCAGCGACTGTGCATGCCAGGCGTCCTCGCCATCCGAATGCAATTGTGCCAGCAGTCCCTCCAAAATGATGCGATAGAGTTCCGCTTCCTGCTCGCAACGGTCGAAATCGACATCCCGCACATAGACATCCTCCAGCAACAATGCCCACGCACGATGGCTGTAATTCCTTGTGCTCGCAAACAAACTACCTCCCGAACGCTCATACATCCCACGTATCCCCATCTGGACCATCGTCGCCGCAGAACAGCAACGCACTTTGTAAAACAGATTTTCCAATGTATTCATCACTACCCTCCTTAAGACCTTCACGGAGCCTTGCCTTCCTTGAAGGGAAAAACACGCACCCCTATAGACTACCCCCTCCCCCCAAAAATGGCAACCGCATTCGCTGGAAATCGCACCTTGCCCCTCCATTTGTTACAGTTTACACTGCTTTTCTGAGAATGCGTTTCTTCTATTTTGAGAATCCTTGGCCGCACGGAGCGCGGCCTGCAAAACCGATACACAGGCACCCTAAACCAACTTCAAGAAAAAGGAGTGGAACCTGCCCGGGTGCAGCAGCACGTGCCGCTATGTCGTTTTTGCAGGCAGCGCTCCGCGAGGGCGTGCCCACGTACCGCGCGACCCTGTCAGTTTTGCAATTCCTTTTTTCTTATATATACCCGAAAGAGGGCAAGCACGAGTTTTTTGCATACAAGTTTTTTGTGATTTGGGTAATTGATGCTATATTTTATTTATAGTTAATGTGGGGCATTGTTGTCATGATGAAATGTCCTGATTCTTTTTGTGCTAGCCTTCTGGAAAGATATTTTTGTTCTGTTGTTCCCGAAGGGTGGCGTAGCGCGTCTTTGACATAGAGAAACTGCGATTCAAACGAACGGGCAAATTACAGAAGGGAAATCATGCCAAAGGTATTTGTCTCAGGCTGTTACGATATGCTGCATTCGGGGCATGTCGCGTTTTTTGAAGAAGCCGCGACCCATGGGGATCTGTATGTTGGCCTTGGTTCGGACAAGACGATTCAGGAATTGAAAGGGCGCAAGACCATCAATTCGGAGCAAGAGCGCCTGTATATGGTGAAGGCGTTGCGCTGCGTAAAGGACGCCTGGATTAATTCTGGTTCGGGCATTATGGACTTTGAGCAGGATGTCCGTCGCCTCAAACCGGACATCTTTTTCGTGAACACAGATGGTTTCACACCTGCCAAAGAGGCTTTCTGCAAGGAACTCGGCATCCAGCTCATCGTGAGCAAGCGCGTTCCACATGGGACCCTTCCCGTCCGTTCGACTACGGCGCTGCGGCAGGAATGCACGATTCCGTACCGCATTGAACTCGGTGGCGGCTGGCTGGACCAACCCTACTGCAATGAACTGGCGCCTGGTCCCGTCATCGTGCTGTCCATCGAACCCGAAATGGAGTTCAACAACCGTTCTGGCATGGCGACCTCTTCACGGCAGACTGCCATCCGCATGTGGCATGTCTCCATCCCCGAAGGCGACCGCGAGGAACTCGCAAAACAACTATTCTGCTGCGACAATCCGCCAGGAACCAAGACCATCTCCGGCTCCCAAGACCATCTCGGTCTCCTCCTGCCAGGACTCAATAAACTCAACTACGACCACGGATACTGGCCTGTTTCCATCGACAGCATGCGCGACGCCGAAACCCTCGCGTTCCTCGAAGAGCACATCTATCTGCTCCAGCTCCCCCCACGCAAGAACAATTACGACGTTCTTTCCGACACGCACATCACCGCAGAAGGCTGCCGTAGACTTGCCGAAGCCACCGAGCGCATCTGGAAAGGCATCGCCGACCGCGACGTAGCGGCCTGGGGTGCCGCCACAACCGATTGCTTCGAGGCGCAAATCGCGATGTTCCCGCACATGACCACTCCTGAAATGCTCGAATCGATCGAACATTACCGTGGGAAGGTTGCCGGCTGGAAAATCACAGGCGCGGGAGGAGGAGGCTACCTCGTCCTCATTTCCGATTCTCCGCTCTCCAACGGACTCCACATTCGCGCCTGCCGTTCCTAGAGCTCCACCAACCAAGGCATTTCCCACAATGCTTCGGCTTTCGATTATCATTCCCGTCTTCAATATCGAGGAGTTTTTGCCAGAGTGCCTGGAAAGTTGTCTTCGCCAAGACATTTCTGGAGAAGAATATGAAATCCTTCTCGTGGACGACGGTTCTTCCGACCATAGCATTGAGGTCGCGCAAAAAACTTACGATTCCTTTTCTCGCCAGGACAAGCCCAACCTGCGCATTTTGCCTCCCAAGAAAGAACTGCCAGTTCACGGCGCGTCCGTTTCCCGGAACCGAGGAGTTGATGACGCGCGCGGAAAGTATATCTGGTTTGTAGACGGCGATGACAAAATCGAACCCAATTGCCTCTCATTCCTTCTGGCAACCGCTGAACCACAGGACCTCGATTTTGTCCGATTCGGTTTTTATCTGTGGACGGAACAATCTTGTAACATCGCCTATCAACTGCGGGACATTGGAATCCGGAAAGGCTGGGAAATCTTCCGCCAGTTCCAACGTCCGATTGGCGTATGGAGTGCCTTGTGGCGGCGGGAGTTTCTTCAGCAAAAAGGGATACGCCTTCTGGAAGGGTACGTGATTGAAGACGAAGACTTCATGCCACGTGCGCAGTACCAGGCAGGAGACGCTCGCATCCTGGACAAGTATTGCTACTACTATCGCCAGCGGCAGAACTCCGTGATGAGGGGGAAGGCCTCCCCGCACAAAGTCAAAAGTTACCTTGCCGTATGCGAGGCCTTATCGGACTTCAAGGACAAGCATGTGGAAGAAAAAGACAAGCCCGTCTTTGAAAACATCATCAACTTCATGTTTTCCCAAGGGCTCAGCGTGAACACCCAGTGTGAATCCCCGTTGCCGCTGTCTTCGTTCCGGGCCTCCTCCTGCTATCCTCTGAAGGCTCACGGCAGAATCAAATATCTCCTCATCAACGCCTCCCTGCGGTTGGCAACCCTTGCGTTCCAATGCAGGAATCTGCTAAAAACCAAAAGATGACCTCATGAGTACCATCGGAATATTAACCATGCACCGACCGTTGAACTTCGGTTGCACGCTGCAGGCATTTGCCACGCAGGAGGTATTGGAAAGACTGGGACACCAAGTCAAAATGATTGACTATCTGTATCCCAATGCCTCCCGCGATCATCGAATCAACCTCCGGCATGCCCTGCTCCATGCGGGCAATCGATTGCTCGCGTTTTTCCTCACAGGTCAAGCGTTTTCCCGACGCGAACAACAATACCGCGATTTTCTGCAACAGCGCCTGCATCTTACTCAGGAATATGCCACAAAGGAAGACCTCGCAAAGGACCCGCCAGATTTTGATTCCTACTGCATGGGCAGTGACCAGATCTGGAACCCCAACTTCATCAACGAGGACACCTCGTTTCTCGGTTCCTTCGTCCCAGACGGGAAGCATCTCTTCTCCTACGCCTCCAGTTTTGGAATTACGGAACTGGCTCCCAAAGACGTCCCCGAATACAAACGCCTGCTTCAACGGTTCGCGACGCTCGCCGTCAGGGAAGTCCAAGGACAGACCATCTTGCAAAACCAGTTGGGACTGCAGGCGCAGCGCACCTTGGACCCGACCCTTCTTCTGACCAGCGACGACTGGGACAAATTGGCCGCACCCTATCCCATTTCGCGCAAATACATTCTCTGCTACGGAGCGGAACCTGCCGGCATCTCCCTCGTTCGCAAGGCCACGGAACTGGTATCGCAAATGAGCACCAACTCCAACGAACGTCCACTGATTGTCCATATCCACGGACGCCCCTGGCAACGTTTTTCCTCACAGGCAAAATATCTTTTTGACGTGGGCCCCGCGCAGTTCCTCTCCCTCATCAAACATGCTTCCTGCGTGCTGACGACCTCTTACCACGGCACCTGCTTCTCCCTCAATTACCGCGTTCCGTTCTGGTCCTTTACGCCTCCCAATGGCACCGACACACGGATTTCCGATTTGCTCCATTTGCTCGGCTTGCAGGACAGACGGAAGTACTTCGGAGAACATTTGCAAAGCATCGGCGAACTTCGAGAGTCCTACCCTGCCATTTTGCAAAAAGAAAGAGAGACCTCTCAGCAATATTTGCAAAAGGCTTTGGCATCCCACTCAATGAATCCTTCAAAATAGCTTTCGAATCCAAATGACACCTTCTCGGCGTATTTTTCTGAATATTCTGGCAACGTATGGGCGTCAGATCCTGACGTTGGCTTGTGGCATTCTCAGCAGTCGCTGGACGCTGATGGTGCTAGGGAAGACGAACTATGGTCTCCTCAGCGTGATTGGGAGCATGGTAATGTTCCTCTCATTTTTCAACAACCTCTTTTCTGGAGCAATCGGACGCTATCTAGGAATCAGTGTGGGAGCGGCGATGATTCCAGGAGAAGAAGCAAGAGGTTTGGAGACGGGGCGCCGTTGGTTCAACACGGCGGTATCGGTGCACACGGTCATTCCCTTTATATTATTGCTGATTGGTTATCCATTAGGAACATGGGCAATTGAAAACTGGCTGAATATTCCTCCGGAAAGTGTGCAGGATTGCGTGTTCATTTTCCGGTTCGTATGTGCCGCCACGCTTGTTGGCATGTGCAATGTTCCTTTTAAAGCATTGTACCATGCTCATCAAAACATTGCAGAATTGACCATCTATAGAGTGTTTTGCTCCTTAATCAAAGTGGCACTTCTCTATTGGATGGTGAATCATAAAGGGAATTGGTTCCGCTCCTTCATTGCCTGGACGTATTCCTTCATCATTCTGGAATATCTCGCCATCTGTTTGCATGCCATATTTCTGTTTCCAGAGTGCAAGATCATGCGCAAATATCTCTGGCATTGGGAAAGCATCAAGGAACTCACGAAGTTCATTTCCTGGCAGTTGTTCGGAAATATTGGGAAAATTGTACGAACGCAAGGGATGACTCTGCTCGTCAACAAAATGTTCGGTGCGGAGATGAATGCGACGATGGGGATTGCCAATGCCGTGGCATTGCACTCCGGGAAATTGGAAGGGGGACTGTCTACCGCTCTTACCCCAGCCATCAACAACCTTGCCGGGAAAGGAGACCATAAAGGGATGCTAGCAATGACCTATCGGTTTTGCCGCATTGGACTTTGCCTGACGATGGTGCTTGTCATTCCAGTTTTTCTAGAACGGCATGAACTCCTGACGCTCTGGCTGAAAGATCCGCCAGCACAAGCGGAAGAAGCCACGATATTCACGTTGATGATTCTTGTCACGACTGTAGCGAGCCGCAGTTGTGGAATCGCAGTAACCGCAAAAGGGAAGATTGCCCTGTATTACTGTCTTCTGGGAACAATGAACATTTTGTCTTTACCCATTTGCTGGGCAGTCATCCATTTCTTCCACACCGGTTTTCTCACGGCATTTGCGATTCCTCTAGGGATGCGAGTCATCACATCAGCGTGCGCTGCATTCCTGGCGAAACGTCTGATTGGCTTTTCGCCATGGACTTGGTTTTCGGAGTGTTTGCTCCCTGTGGCCTTGTGCTCTGTTATGGCATTTGGTGCCGGTTGGGGATGTCGCCTGTATGTGAAAGAATTGTTCTCACAGATTCTTGTGACGGGAATGGTAAGTGCCGGACTGTTTCTCCTGCTGAGCGCATGCTTTGTGCTACGACCTGAAGAACGGGAGTACATCCTGAAAAACTTCCGCAAAAAGCTGAAGTTCTCGAAACAGCAAACCGAATAATTTCAGAGATGTTTTCCTGGTTGTCACAGTTCCGTCGTCGCGTCCGAAAATGGCTAGTACGTCGGCGATTTTTGCGCAAATGGGCGCAAATGAAGCAAAGTCCCCGCAATCTTGCTGGCAATGGCGGACTGTTGTTGATTCCCTGCGATCCCTGGCAAGTCACCGGGTCGCGCGGGGACGAAGCGATGCTCATGGTGCTTGCGGAGCGATTCCAGGGGCAGCGCGTCACCTGCGTCACAGCAACTCCCGAGGGCAACGACGCCGCGCGTGCGCATGGCTGGGAACCCATTCAATGTTGGTCAGGATACAACAACCTGGACTCCATCGAAAAGGTTGTGGAAAGCCTCGCTCCATCCGCTTGCGCCATCCTTGGAGCGGATGTGATGGACGGCTACTACTCCCCCGCATGTTCTGAACAATTTCTTGCTCTCGCAGATGTCCTGCAAAATTGCAAGATTCCAACGTTACTGACGGGATTCAGTTTCAATGAACACCCTTCCCCCCGTGCCATCGAAGCATTCCACCGCGCCTCGGAGGATTTCCCGTTCCTGTTGCGCGACCAGGTTTCTTTGGAGCGTTTCGAACGGGCCACAGGTCGCAAAGGGCAACTTGTCGCCGACATCGCTTTTTTGCTTCCACCAAACCTCGACAGTGAGGAATACCGCAAAGTCCTGACTTGGAAACGCGCACAAGGCAATCCCGTGCTCGCCTTGAATCTGCACCCAATGCTACGTTTCCGTGAAGGGCAGGAAGCCGCCCAAGCCCTTGTGGAGGACGCTTCGCACCTCTTGACCCGCGTGCTACGAGAAAACCGCTGGAACCTTCTGCTACTCCCTCATGACGACCGCCCCAAAGTCGCAGACGCCCTTAGCCTGCGACCGCTTTACGAGAAACTACTCCCTGAGTTTGGGGAACGCCTCTATTTCTGTGAAACACCACCGGACGCTGCCCAGTTAAAAGGAGTCGTATCTTTGGGAGACGCATTGCTGACCAGTAGAATGCACTTGGGAATCGCAGCACTCTCGCAAGGCATCCCCACCGCAGCATTTGGATACCAGGGGAAGTTCCAAGGATTGTTTGCACATTTCGAACTTCCTGAAAAATGGCTGCTAAAGCCACCAGAAAAGACATTGGAAAACCAGCAAGCAGCCCTCGTTTCTGATTTTCTCTCCAACACCGCGGAGTACCGCGAACAACTCGCGCAAAGACTGCCCAATGTTTTGGAATTGGCAAGACGCAATTTCCAAACATGGCCGAAGTAACCCTTATGGGATTTGGGGATACATTGCAGAAATCTCGGGTATTTCTTCGAATATCTGGATGGTTTCGAAATTGGCGGGAATGCCTGGTAGGGACCTGGCACCGCCTGCGATTTTCCTGCCATACCGTTCCAGCGAACTGCGTCCTGCTGGCAGAACCCAATGCATTCCACGGGGAGATTCTTCCAGGATTTGTCGCATATTTCCAGGAACTCGGTTACGAAGTAACGGTGCTGACGCGCTACGCAAACTGGACGGACAACCCTTTCTGTCGATTCGCGAAACCGCCACGACGCTACTGCCTGACCATTTCGGGCATGCGGTCTGTGCTGCGTTCCCGCAAGATTCACGAGTTCGAGTACGTTCTCATCACGAGCGCACGCTCTTTTCTGCAAGAATATCGTTACTTCTGGCGCTACTTGGACTTTCTGAAAACCATTCCTTCGGGCAAGCACGGATATGGTCTCATCGAGCATGACCTAAGCCGTGCGTCCTACAAGAACTTCTGGGACGAAATCTCCGACGATGCCCCCGCCGCCATTCAACTTCGCGAACACACCTTTCTGCTGACATCGAGAACTTGGCGCGGCCACAAGATTCCGATGCTGAATCCGCATAGCTTTGGCGACGTGAAACACATTGGCAGCGAAGGCAAGCGCGTATTTGTGACCGTGGGTGGTCTCAACGGCAAGAGCCGCGACTTCCAGACATTGTTCGACGCTTTGTCGCAGCTGGGACGCCAAGACGAGTTTGAGCTCTGGGTGGTTGGTCGCGTCAAAGCAGAGGGATTTGCCGAGAAATGTCCCGCAAATGTGCACGCCACGGGATATCTCTCTTTTGCAGAAATGTACACCTTGCTGGAAAAGGCAGATTTTCTGCTGGCCCTGCTGGATCCCGAAGCGCAAGCCATCTACCGGGATGGTTGCACTAGCGGCACGCGCCAACTCGCCCTCGGGTTTCAACTCATCCCCGTCATCCATCAAGCATTTGCCGAACCATACGGATTCTCGGACGAAAATGCAATCCTACAGAAGGACAACGACCTCGCGGCCGCCTTCCGCACCGCTCTCGACCTCTCGCCCGAACAACTCCAACACAAACGCGACGCCCTTCAAGCCGAGGCGCGACGCGTCCACGACATCTCCCTCCAAAACTTGAAACAACGCCTCGGCTAGCCTCTTTCGATTCTCTAAAATGAATCCTGCAGTATCTGTTTTTCTCCAAAAAGTCCGTGAGCATGCAAAGCGTCCTGAAGTTCGGCGCTGGCTAGGGATCGTCGTCTGCTTTGCCGTATTTTTCGGGCTGTTCTTCCTGGACATTCTGAACTGGTATCCACGCATCACGAAGATGCGGCTGGGAGCCTGGTACTGGGTGATACGGGAAAGTTTCTTCTTCAGTTGCTTTTTCACGATGTGGTATGCCTTCTTTGGGAAGCGTGTGAAACACCTGCTGTATATCGCATTCTGCCTCATTCTCTTTTTAACTGGGGTGGAGTTTTTTGTACAGAAAACATTTGCGATGGTACTGGACGGGGACATTCTCCTTATGCTCATCATGAGTTCCAGCGAGCAGATTATGGAGTTCATCGGAATGTATTTGAACAAACTCTCCTGCCTGTTGCTCTTCCTGATTGGCTTGACGGGGTACTGCCTCTGGCGGTTTGGCTTCCGCAAACTCAACCTGGTTCCAGACCGCTGGACTGCACTGGCAGGTGCCATCCTGCTAGCACTATTCCTGTACGACAACGCGCACTGGATTCTTCATCAGCCTTCCGTCATCTTCGAGAAGTCCATGGCAACCTATCTCGTATTTGACATCTTCAACTGCTACAAAGGCTACCGCAATCTCGGCAACCGTTCGAAAGCTCCCTTGCTTCCCGAGGATGTCCAGACATTGCCTGTCAATCCAGAGCGGTTCCCTGACGAACCCAAACCCAAAAGCCTGGCACCCATCGGCGTCTTCGTCATTGGAGAATCCTCCAGCCGAAACTACTGGTCCCTCTACGGATATTCCCGGAAAACCACCCCGGAAATGGACGCCATCCGGGACGAACTCCTCATCTTCCACAACCTCCAGGCCGTCGGCACAGGAACAGGTCGTTCCATCCAATACATCACCACACAGGAACTCTTCGCCCCCAATAAATCCAAAGGCGACTTCGAAATCCGATGCACCTTGTTCGACATTTACAAGCAGGCTGGCTGGAAAACCTACCTCTTCTCGACTCCAAGCCGCTGGGGACGATGGGAAACCGTCGAGGGCATCCTTTTCAATGCCGCCGACAAGAAAATCTACCTCTCCGAAGAACTCAAGGACAGGACATTCTATTCCGACCATGACCAACTCCCCTTCTTCCGTCAGGAACTCGCCGAAAATCCCGACCAGCCGCTCTTCTGCGTCATGCACCTCACGGGGAGCCACATGCCTCCTGAAAACCGCATTCCCAAAGACTTCGGTCCCTTCACCGACCTTGTCGATGAGGAAACCCGAAATCTTCCCGAAAACAAATTGAAAAAACGCAACAACTACGACAATTCCCTTCGGTGGACAGACCAGTATTTCGGTGAACTCATCCGCATCCTCAAGGAGCAGAAACGCCCCTCTTTCCTGTGTGTGATTGCCGACCACGGCGAGTCTCCCAAGGAACTTTCCTGGCGCCTAATGACCTCGAAGGACACTTTTCAACTCCCCTTGCTCCTCTGGTTCTCCCCGGAATACAAACAGGCATGGCCAGAGTTCGTACAGGAATGTACCACCCACCTGCAGACTCCCATCGAGGTAGACCGCCTCTTCTGGGGTATCGTGGACCTCGGTCGCATCCAATGCAAGGACTTCCCAAAGGACCTGGACTTCGTCTCGCGTGAGTTCAAGCCAGTCCCCTTCCATTTCAAGTTTGATTGATGCCTCGCTTCTCCGTCATCATCCCCGCCTATAACCTGGAGACGTACCTCCCGGACTGCCTGGAATCCGTCTTCCAGCAGACCTTCCACGACTATGAAATCCTCGTCGTGGACGACGGCTCCACCGACCATACCGCCGAGGTCTGCGAAAAACTGCTTCCAAACCACCCCAACCTGCGCCTCGTCCGCAAGGAAAACGGCGGGGTTTCTTCGGCACGCAACGAAGGACTGCAACACGTCACAGGAGAGTACGTCTGGTTTATCGACGGCGATGACTTCATCCATCCCAACGCACTTCTGCGGCTGGATGAGTTCTTCCGCGCCAACCCCGAGGTGGACTACCTCTCCTTCCGTTACCGCTTCCTCAAGAATACCTATCGCGAAGCCGATCTGGGAGAACTTCCTCCATTTCAGACAACCATCTATTCTAGTGAAAACGAGAAGGCATTTCAGACGATGCTCAGGCGTGCCCCCTTTGCTGCATGCTGCCTCTGCATCCGACGCGCCTGCATCGGCGACTTGCGCTTCGAGCCCCTCTGCACCTCGGAGGACGCATTATTCGCCTTGCAACTGACCTACCAGCTCCAACGCACCGCGTCCTGCAACGCAACTCCCTATTGCTACTACCAGCGTCCAGGCTCTTTCACCCACAGCAAGTACGAACGGCGCAAGTTCAACGACTACATGAAATACATTCAAGGCGTCATAGCGTTGAAGGGTCGTCGAAACGGCTGGGGAGACGGGATTCTGGCCTTCCACAACAACTGCGTGCAATTCCCTTTCCTATACCGACGTCTTCATGCCAATCCCGACCGCGCGGAGCGGGAAGAGGAATGGCAGGAGTTTTTGCAAGCCGTGGAGCAGCACGTGGCGGCGTTTCCCACGCACGCCACCTGGTACGGAAAACTGCTTGCCTCCACTCATAGCCGTCTGGTTGCCTGGATTGCCTACGGCCTGCGGTATTCCTTCCGCAAAAAGATGTTGCGCTCTCCGATACTGCATCGTCTCTTCTTGCTGTTTCGCCATGGGAGGCACACTCCATGAACGTTACTCCACGATTCTCTATCATCACCCCTGTCTACAAAGTTGAAAAATACTTGAAGACTGCCTTGGATTCCCTTCAGCAACAGACCTTTCCCAATTGGGAATGCATTTGCATCGACGACGGCAGCCCAGATTCCTGCGGTAAAATCCTGGACGAGTATGCCGCGAAAGACTCCCGCTTTGTCGTAATCCATCAAAAGAATGGAGGGCTTTCCGCCGCCCGCAACCGTGGTCTGGAGGTCGTTCGAGGGGAATATGTCACCTCATTGGATGGAGACGACCTGCTGCATCCGCGCACTTTGGAGTTATGCGACCGAGCTATTCGTCGCTATCCAGGCATTCCGCTCCTCCTGCAGGGGTTCCGGGAGTTTGAAGAGGATTCCCTGGAGGGTCTTTGGGACTCAAATCCATTTACGAAGGAAGAAGAGGAGCCGCACTTGAAGGACTGCCGCAAGGAGATTCCCACCGAAGTATGGTTCCATTGGTACTTCTGGTCCCAACTCTGGAGGCGGGACCTCATCCAGCCACGGCGTTACCGCACAGACATCTCCCTCGGCGAGGATCGACTGCTCTTCCAGACGGCTTTAGAGGACGTGCCCGAGGTCATTGTTCTGCCAGCACGCCTATATGGATACCGTTTGCGAAACACTTCTCTTTCTCATTCGGCTTTCTCCGTCCAAATCACAATGCAGTCCTTCCTGGCCTGGCAACTCACCTACGACCATCAGGCCAAGTCCCGCAAAACGATACCTGGCATCTGCCTGCGGCGTCTCATTCGCGGGGCCTATCTGGAACCCGTGGAGCGTCTCCTGCAATGTCCCAAAGGCGCCGAACTCCAAGATGCCTGGAAACAGTATT
>JAFRLI010000042.1 GCA_017431255.1 Victivallales bacterium | reverse complement strand
TACCACGGGAATCGCCCTGCGGCTCCCTGAACGCCCTGACCAGACCACGCTTGCCAGAATTGGCTTCCGTCCCGTATTGGCACCGGCACCCAACGACTATTTCGAGCGGGAATGGCTTTCCGGATTCTCCTTCCGCACCGCCACCGTCAACGGCAAGGCTTTCGTGGGGGGAGATAGCGTCATGGCTTCCACCACCTGGAACGAGGCACAGCGCATTGCTACCGCCATTGGCGCGAGACTTCCCGAACCGGCTTCCATGGACGAGGTGAAACGCATCTACAAGGCACTGGAAGTGGACGAACGATATCCCGCCCACTTTGGAATTGTCTTCCGCGACGGTGCCTGGCGCAATCTCTCCGATGGTTCTCCCTCCGCTTTGGCCGCAGAACTCAAGGTGCCTGTTCACGCCGAAAATGGGGCGTGTCTTGCCGTGCGCCCCAGTCGTCGCCATAACATTTATGCCCCAACAATGAGGATGCCTGGTCTCATTTGGGAATATCCTTCCACAGAGGCCATGAAACAACGCTCCAGGCCACCTGTCGAGAATCTCCTCGAACTCGATGGTCGAAAATATGGACTCCTGCCCTTCCAATTGACAACTACACTGCATCGTGGATTCTTAAAGTTTTTAGGATATAACCCGCCTCAATTCACGGACACGGCGTTCCTGGACAAACTCGCCGCAAAACTTGCGTTCTGCCCGAAGAAGGTTGCCCTCGGTGCCTGGCACTCCTATGACGGATGGCGCACGCATCACGGCGTCAAACTCGGTCCTCTCGAACAAATCCAGTGGCTGGGACAGAAAAAGAGCCAAGTGACCCTCAATGATAGCGCATTGATAGCGCACGACGGACGCGTCTGGTGCGAAGGTACAGCAGATGCCATCCTCGTCGAACTCCCCGCAACGGAAGAGTGATTCGGAATGTTCCGAGCACTCGTAGCTAGACCTCCTCGCAGAGGACGCAGGAGCCGCCGTGGACTGCGAGGAGGATGCGGTGGAGGGCGACGGTGCCGCCGGGGACGCCAGAGGTGGCGCGCCGCGACGTGAAGGCGGTCGGGATGAGAGTTTTGCAATTCCCTCTGCATATATAACTGATTACGGAAACCGTTTTTTTTGCAAGAAAGCACCTCTTCCTCGAAATGCGTTCCATGGCAGTCTTGTGGGGACTCCTGCCTCCAATTGACGCATTGCCGCCTAGAAAGCGCGGTCGTCCAGAAAAAATGATGGTGGCGACTTGACAAATCGGGGGGGGTATTAGATTAATGCACATGGTTGGGGCAACGGGTGTTGCCCTGACTTATGAGGGAATTGCAAAAATCTCATCCCAAACGCCTTCTTGGTGCGGCGCGATGAATTCCTCGCCTGCTGCGTTTTGGCGGTTGGTGATTTGCGATTCCCTCATAAACCATGCCAGTGAGTGTATCGTCTCACTCATTGGGTATATATTTTTTACCGAACGGTGAAATATATGAGTTTTGGCTTCCATAAGAAAAATGAGAAATCACAATGGCGTCCTCATGTATAAAGGGTTGATCTCATTAGAGTGTACCCTGCGTCCAAGGTGAAGCCATTGAGTTTCTGTGGTGAATCCATCTTGTCAATGTCAAGTGGGGCATTACAGTGTTTGGTCACATTCTTGTAACGATAAGGAGAAGAACAAAAACATAGATTTGATTTTGACTTTCACTTCAAAAATGTCGTTTTTTTGGTCGTGGAATAGGTGGCTTTTCCTCAGAAGCACGTAAGGCACTTAACGGAAAGTTCTTTTGTGTCGCAAACAGCAGTGAGGAATTATTGTCACATCATCCTTAAATGGTTTCGGAACAATCAAAGTTTCCTCAGCAGACATTGTAAAAGCCGAACAAAACAACTGACCAAAAAACTTCGGAACAATCCATTTTTCCTCTGCTGACGGTGTAGTCAGAATGACAGAGGGAATGCATTATGCAACAACCACAACTCATCACACTCATGGAGAATCTCGAAATGAAGAAACTCAAAAATCGGCTCGTCGTCTTGCTTGGAATCATGCTGGCCGCTAGTTCCTGTACCACCTCACAAACGCCGCAAAAGACGACCCCACGCAGTTCGAACACCACCCCTTACTCAAGTAAACAAATCAACGAATGGCAGAAAAAGGCCAACCTTTGGGATCAGGAAATGGCTCGCATAGAGCAAAGAGAAAAAGAACGTGCCCAACAGCTTGAGCAGGAGCTTGCAAAGTTCAAGGCCGACCAGGAACGCGCCGCCGCAGAACAGATTGCTAAAGAAAAGGAGGAGCTTGAACGCATTCGCGCAGAACAGCGTGAGCGTGCAGAGGAACAGCGTCGCTTGGAAAAGCAAGCACTGGCGGAACTGATGCGCCAACAGGAGGCTCAGAAGATAGAGTCACAGAAGGCGTTGGAAGAGGTCGCGAAGTTGAAGGCCCAGCAGGCGGCCGCGCAACTTGCCCAGCAGAAGGCTGATGAAGAGGAATTGCAGGCTCTGCGCGCACGTCAAGCTGCAGAACGCAGTGCGCGCGAAGCAGAGAACAACCGCGTTCTTCGTGAATATCACGAGCAGCAGGCTGCCCGCTTGGCCAAGGAGAGGGCAGAGGCTGCTCAGGCCATCGCCGAACTGAAGGCCCGCAAGGAGGCCGCCGCGGCCCGCGAGAAGGAAGAACTTGAACTTCTCCGGAAAGAGCACGAGGCCAAGCAGCTCCAGGAGCGCGAGGAACTGGAGGCGGCCAGAAAGGCGATTGAGGCGCAAGCCGAGGCTGACCGCAAGGCTATTGCCGACCGCAAAGCGCAGCTTGAGCAGGAAATCCGTCAGCAACGTGAGGCGAATGAGGCCGCAATTGCTGCTTTGAAGGCTGATAACGAAGCCAAGGCCAAACAGTTAGCCGAAGAATTGGCTGCTCTTAAGGCAGAAAAAGAGGCAACCGCCAAGCAGAACGCAGAGGAAATCAAGCGCCTTCAAGCTGAACGAGCGGCTGATACAGCTGCTAAACTGGAGGCTCTGAAAGAAAAAATCAAGGAGCAAGAGGCACAAGATGCGAAGGAATTGGCCACCCTCAAGAGTGAGCGCCAGGAACTCGAGAAAGCCATTCAGGCCGAATTGGAACAACGCAAGGCCAAAGAGGCTGCCGAAATAGCGAAGGCCAAAGAGCGTCTCATCAAAGAGGAGGAGGAAATCCGTCGCAAGGCTGCCGAATATGACCGCGAACACCAGACTGCAACAATCCTTGTTACCGAGTTGAATGAAATCAAGGAAAAGGCCTCCAAATACGACGAGCTAATCAAGGCTCAGAAAGATGCGAAGGAGGCGGAAATCAAAGCCGCCCTGGCCGAACTTGAGACCTTCCGTGCAGCAAAGAACGCAGCGAATGAGCGCGCAATCAAGGAATTGGAAGCACAACAAGAACGCGCCATCCAAGAATTGGATGCACGGCGTCAAGCGGAACAGAGCAGCTTGGAAAAACTGTGCGCCGAGTTCTTCAAGACTATGGACGCAATGGTCAATTCTGGCAAAATGGTCGTGGTCCCCGCTTGCTCTGCCCCGAAATGCGAGGCCCCCTGCCAGAAGAAATAAAGCGGAATGAATCAATAGATGTTTAGATAACTTGAGGCAGATTGCGCGTTTTTTTTGCAATTTGCCACCATATTGATTTTACTTTCTGGCCGCAAGACAAGCATATAGGTTGTCTTGCGGCCGTTATGTACCGCCGATCATGACGCCCGGCCCGGGTGGCTCAGGCGTTTGTCAAAATCGGTCATGAAATAAACCGCATTTGAACCTTGAACGGAGCGTTCGCACACGGTGCGATAAGGTTCAAATACGCTTTATGCCGTGAAAGCCGATTTGACAAATGCTGAAAACGATTTGGCAACCCATACCGTGGCGCAGAATAGGGGGAATTGATGAAGAAGTGCCGTCGAAAAGGCAACAAAGAGGAATTGCAAATAGAAATTATCACACTGTATTTATCACACTATATTTAGTAGTAGTCATTTTTGTGCCTAGTGGATGTATTCCTTTTGCTTCCGCGGAAGCAGTCTTATGACTACGAGGCTGCGTTGGACTCTCCTACGAGGATATTACCGTGGCAGGAATATGAGCATTCCCTACGGCGTCACGGAAATGGGAGGATTCGTGGGGGCGCAGGTGGTTCCAGGGGGAGGAGGCGTTGGTTGCTTGAGTGCGTCGAGGAGGGCGTGGAATTGCGGGCTGTCAGGTCCGAACATGGCCTTGGCGAGGCGTAGGACGAAACCTTGGTGAGTGGGGGATTTTCCGGAGACGCGTCCGATTTCGTGGAGGAAGGCGAGTTTAGCGGATTCGTCGAGGGAGGCCTGAAATGGTTCGCCACCGATGGCGGCTTCGATTTCGCGGAGGAGCGCGGGATTTCGCATGAGTCCTCGGGCGGGGGCGATGCCGTCAACGTGGCAGATTTGGTGCATTTGGAGGGCGTCTTGTATGGTGAAGAGGTCGCCGCTGCCGAAGAGAGGGAGGTCTGGGAGGAGTTCCCTGAGGCGGGACAGGCGGGCCAGCCCGTTGGAGACGGGGGAATACATTTCGCGGACGGTTCGGAAGTGGCAGGTAACGAGGTCGGGACGGGCGTTCCGGATGGCTTCGGTAATGGCGGGAAGTTCATCGGGTGAGGCAAAACCGACGCGGATTTTGACGCTGACGGCGCGGGGCCCGCAGGCTCGTTTCATGGCGGCAATGGTGTCGTGAATCCACTGCGGATTCTGGAGGAGAAAGCCGCCTGAACGGGAGGAGAGAACTTCGGGACTGGGGCAGGCGCAATTGAGGTCGACGCAGGTGGCACCGAGTTCGTGGAGGCGTGCCGCGGCCTCGGCAAGGAGTTCGGTGCGAGTGCCCATGATTTGCGCGATGACGGGGACGCCTGTGTCCAGATAGGGCTGGATGTGCGGGCGCAAACGGGAACGGCGCGGGACTCCGTTGGAGATGCGGATGAACGGCGTGAACCAGCAGCGGATCAGGTGCGCTGCACCAAGAACCTGCACGAAAGAGCCCTCCGTGACGCCTTCCATCGGACCCGGCAGGATGCGGCAGGGGAGGGCGCGTCCGTCACGAAAGGACAAAGGTTCGAGCCAGGGATGGGGCATGGGAGGTGGCTGGGGTTATTGGAGTGCGCGGAGGGCTTCTTTGAGTGCCTCCGCGATGGTCGGGTGTGGAAAGACCATCTGGAGCGCTTGGCGGATCGTCAAGCCTTGCTGGAGCAGTGCGGTGGCAGTCGGGATGAGTTCGCCGGCGGGACCGCCTAGGATGTGGATGCCGAGCAAGAGGCCGTCCGGTGCGGCAAGAACCTTGACAAGACCTGTTTCGGCAGGGTGTTCGATCAGGAAGCGTCCCGAAATGCCCATTGGGACGAGTGCCTTGCGGTATTCCGTATGGAGCGCTTGCAGTTGTTCCTCCGTTTCCCCGACCTGCGCAAGTTCTGGATGCGTGTAGAGAACCGATGGAACTACCGCGGGCGTGGGGGCTTCGTCGCAGAACATTGCATGGACGGCGGCAACGCCTTGGCGCGTTGCTTCGTGGGCGAGTTGGATGCCGCCCGTGACGTCGCCGCATGCCCAGATGCCAGGGACGTTCGTGCGCCCGCAGGAATCGCAACGGATGCCGTGCCGATCGAAATCGACGCCGCAGAGTTCAAGGCCGAGTTCTTCGACGCAGGGGGCGCGTCCTGTTGCGCAGAGCAGTTTTTCTGCAGTGAGGGATTGCGGGGCGCCTGCGTCGTCCGTGAAAGAGATGGTTCCTTCGGAGACGCGGGAGATGTTGCAGCCGAGGTGGAAGGTGATGCCTTGCCGTCGCAGTTCGGAGAGGAGGCGTCGTGCGAGTTCAGCGTCTGCGGCCGGTGCGATTCGGGGAAGTGCCTCGATGACGTCCACGCGGACACCGCAGGCGGCGAAAAGCGCGGCAAACTCGAGACCGATGACACCCGCGCCGATGATGGCGAGGGAGGTGGGGATTTGCGGAAGCGCGAGCGCGGCGGTGGAATCCAGAAGTACGGGATTCCCGGCAAGTCCCTGGATGGGAGGAAGGGCAGGGCGTGCGCCCGTTGCGATGAGGATGTTCTGCGCCTCGTAGGGCATTCCTTCCGCGAAGACGATGCCAGGCGCGGCGATTTGCGCGGTTGCAGAAACGATTTCCACGCCCGCGCGTTTGAGCATTCCCGCCACCCCCTTGCGGAGCATGGCAACCAGTTGGTCCTTGCGAGACTGCGCCGCCGCAAAATCCAGTTTGGCCTGGGCGGCCCCTTGGACGCCGTGCCGTTCTGCGGAACGACAGTCCACCAGCGCGTGGGCAGAGCGCAGGAGCGCCTTTGTCGGGATGCAGCCGCAGTTCAGGCAGGTTCCGCCGAGAGCCTCCTTTTCCAACAGCAGCACGGATTTCCCAAGGCGGGCGGCTTCTGCCGCCGCCTCGTAGCCGCCTGGACCGGCACCGATGACTATCAGGTCGGTCATGACTGCTTGCAGAACTCGGGTTCGTCCTTGAGCAACTGGTCAAAGTACGCAATGGTCTTGACGAGACCTTCGCGGAGGGGTGTGGTCGGTTCCCAGTGGAGCAGTTGCTTCGCCTTGGTAATGTCGGGACGGCGCCGCGTGGGGTCGTCCTTGGGAAGCGGCATACGGACGATTTTGGAGCGGGAACCGGTCAGTTCAATGACCATTTCGGCGAGTTGCAGGATGGTGAACTCGCCGGGATTGCCGATATTGACGGGACCCGTGACGTCGTCTGGCGTTGCCATCATGCGGAGCATGGCCTCGACCAGATCGTCGCGGTAGCAGAAACTGCGGGTCTGCTGGCCATCGCCGTAGATGGTGATGTCCTGGTTCTGGAGTGCCTGGAGGATGAAGTTGGAGACGACGCGTCCGTCATGCGGATGCATTCTGGGACCGTAGGTGTTGAAGATGCGGACGAGTTTGATGGGGAGGCCGCACTGAAGCCAGTATGCATGGAACAGGGTTTCGGCGCAGCGCTTGCCTTCGTCGTAGCACGAACGGATGCCGACGGGGTTCACGTTTCCCCAGTACTCTTCCACCTGCGGGTGGACCGAGGGGTCGCCGTACACTTCCGAGGTCGAGGATTGCAGAATCTTTGCCCCGACGCGTTTCGCCAGTCCCAGCATGTTGATGGCACCATGTACGCAGGTCTTCACGGTTTGCACGGGGTCCTTCTGGTAGTGGATGGGGGACGCCGGGCACGCCAGGTTGTAGATTTCATCGACTTCGACGTACAGGGGGAAGGTGACATCGTGGCGCATGAGTTCGAAGCGCGGATTGTCCAGCAGGTGGTAGATGTTGCGCTTGGAGCCGGTGAAGAAGTTGTCGACGCAGATGACGTCATTGTTGTCGGCGAGAAGGCGTTCGCAGAGATGGGAGCCGAGGAATCCGCCGCCGCCTGTGACAAGAATGCGTTTGTTTGCCATGATGGATACTCCGTGCAGGGGTTACATATTGGAAGCGATGAGATTGCCGAATTCGGAGCATTTGACGAGGGTGGCGCCAGGCATCTGCCGTTCGAAGTCGTAGGTGACGGTCTTGTTGGCGATGGTTTTATCGAGCCCGCGGAGGATGGCGTCGGCGGCTTCGGTCCAGCCGAGGTATCGAAGCATCATTTCTGCGGAGAGGATGAGGGAGCCCGGATTGACCTTGTCCTGGTTGGCGTACTTGGGGGCGGTCCCGTGGGTCGCCTCGAAGACGGCGCAGCCGGTGGTGTAGTTGATGTTCGCGCCGGGCGCGATTCCGATGCCGCCGACGCAGGCCGCGAGCGCGTCCGAGATGTAGTCCCCGTTCAGGTTGAGCGTGGCGATGACGCTGTACTCCGCAGGACGCAGCAGAATCTGCTGCAGGAACGCGTCTGCAATGCAATCCTTGACGATGATTTCCTTCCCGTTCTTCGGGTTCTTGAAGGAGCACCACGGACCATCGCCGATGAGCTGGGCGCCAAACTCCTCTTTGGCGACGGCATATCCCCAGTCGCGGAAGGCGCCTTCGGTGAACTTCATGATGTTGCCTTTGTGAACAAGGGTCACGCTGGGACGGTCATTTGCGATGGCGTACTGGATGGCCGAACGCACGAGGCGCTGTGTGCCTTCCTTGGAGACTGGCTTGATGCCAATGCCGCAGTCCTGCGGGAAACGCACCTTGGCGTACTGCTTGGGGAAGGTCGCCTTCAGGTACTGTAGGACGGCGGTGGCATCGTCGCTACCGGCAGGGAACTCGATTCCTGCGTAGATGTCCTCGGTGTTTTCACGGAAGATAACCATGTCCACGAGTTCGGGGTGTTTGACTGGAGAGGGGACGCCCGTGAACCAGCGGACGGGGCGCAGGCAGACATATAGGTCGCACTGCTGGCGGATGGCGACGTTGAGCGAGCGGATTCCGCCGCCGATGGGGGTCGTGAGCGGTCCTTTGATTCCGACAAGGTATTTCTGGAATGCGGCGAGGGTCTCTTCGGGAAGCCAGTTGCCCGTGGCATGGAACGCTTTTTCGCCCGCCAGCACTTCCTTCCACTCAATGGTGCGCTCCCCGCCGTAGCATTTGGCGACTGCGGCATCTACGACGTGTTTCGCTGCTTTCCAGATGTCTGGGCCCGTGCCATCGCCTTCAATGAAAGGAATGACTGGATGGTTTCCGACTACAAGACCTTGCGGTCCCATGGTGATAATGTCTGACATGGCTCTTTCCTTTGGGGAAGTGGGTATCTGCTTAGTAAAACGTACCAATTCATAATATAATTGCCAATCTTTCCAGTTTCCATAGGCTTTCTCGCGGAAAAACAATTTTTGTTTAAGACGTGGTGCTTGTGCTGCGCCGTGTTGCGGCTGGCAGGGGGTAACCGCAAACGGGGTTTGCGGTGGGCTCCTCCTGCGGGAATGGCATCGCGTCCAATTCCAGCGGTGGGACGGGGGTAACCGCAAACGGGGTTTGCGGTGGGATGGGGGGACCGTATGGCCGTGCGGGGCACTGCCTGCAAAACCGACTCGATGGCCCGCCCTTCCTCGCAATGGGAGCACCCTTTTTAGGATGAGGGGTAACCGCAAACGGGGTTTGCGGTGGGACGGGGGGTAACCGCAAACGGGGTTTGCGGTGGGATGGGGTAACCGCAAACGGGGTTGCGGTGGGATGGGGGAGGAGTTTTGGGGGAAATGGGGGAGAAAATGCGTTTTTTTATGGGGAAGGGGAGAAAAGTTTGAAGAACGGGGTGGAGAGTTTGCAAAAATGGAGTATATTAATGTTTTCACGTGGCGCGGTCGTCTCCGCGCTGCAATTCAAGAACCAACCAAGAGTAACACACAATGAGCAAGACAGTTAGCATCACCGCTGCCAAGCGCGAGACGCTTGGCTCGGCCAGTGCCCGCCGTCTGCGACGCGAGGGTCTCGTGCCCGCGGTCGTGTACGGTCACGGCAATGCCGCCGCACCCATCACGGTAAACCCTGCTGACGCCGACAAGGTCGACGGTCACTCCGGTCTGGTAGAGATCGGAATGGAAGGTGGGGAGAAGAAACTTGCAGTCGTCCGGGAAATCCAACGTCATCCGATGAAGGACTTCTACCTGCATATTGACTTCCAGGAAGTCAAGATGGACGAAGTCATCGAGAGCACGGTTCCTGTGTTCGGCGAAGGCGAACCTGCCGGAACGAAGCAGGGTGGTCAGTTGGAGCAGATCACGATGGAACTGGTCGTGAAGGCTCTTCCGATGAATCTGCCGGATTCCATCAAGGTAGATGTTTCGGGTTTGGAAGTGAACGAGTTCATCCACGTGAAGGACTTGGTTCTTCCGGAGGGTGTGACTGCTGTCACGGGCGGGGACCATATTGTGTTCCAGTGCCGCGTCCCGCATGCACAGCCCGAACCCGAGGCCGAGGCTGCCGCGACCGAGGAAGCTGCCGCCGAGGCTGCTCCTGCCGAAGAGAAGAAATAATGCTTGCAGCCTGATCCGGCGGGAGTTCCCGTGGGTCGGCTGATTTGACAATTCGAGATTTTTGCGATGGAACAACTCAACGGCGAGGCCTGCGTGGCGGTGAACTCCGCTGCGATACCTGCGAGGACGCGGCTGGTCGTCGGACTGGGAAATCCTGGAAGCGAGTATGCGAATACGCGTCACAACCTGGGTTTTCTGGTGGTGGACGAACTGATGTCCAAGGTGGGTGGGTCACGTTCCTGCGAATGGCAGCCCCGCGAGGGGTTGTTGTATGAACTGGAGTTCAAGGGGGAACGGGTGCATGCCCTAAAGCCTCTGACCTTCATGAATTGCAGTGGGAACGCCGTTGAGGAGACTGTCCGGCAACTTGGAATCTCCCCCAAGGAGTTGCTGGTGGTCTGTGACGACCTGGATTTGGAGTTCGGTCTGCTACGCCTTCGGGTGTCTGGTAGCACGGGCGGCCATCGGGGACTCGCCTCTATCGTGGAACACCTGGCTTCCTCGGAGTTTCCGAGGCTCCGGGTGGGTATTGGGAGACCGCAGCCCGGGGATGGAAGCGTAGTGGATTACGTTCTCTCGCCCTGGACTTCCGACCAGCAGGAGCAACTTCCTGGCTGCTTGGCTGAAGCGGTGGCGCTCATTGAGCGTTGTGCCGCCGGAAAGATTGAGCCATGCACCGTCAAGCCACTCCAGGCGAGCCGGACAACCACCATGCCAAATGAGGAATGCTCCCCTTGCAACGGCGAGTAGACCTCAAAAGGAGAACAAACTTGAACAAGTACGAAATCGTCGCAATCCTGGACCCGCAAAAGGTCGAGGGAAATGGTCAGGCGTTCATCGACCAGATGGTCGCCACCATGAAGGAACTGGGTGCCAACGCCACCCGCGTCAAGGACTTTGAACAGCGCGTGTTCACCTACGCCATCAAGAAGCGCAAGGCTGGTCACTACTGGGATATCGTCGTTGAAGCCGAGGGTAGCTTCCCTGCACAACTTCTTGACACATACCGCCTGAACGCCACCGTTCTGCGCCTCTGCATCTTCGACTTTGTCGATGGCCAGGACGATGATGTGTTCACCCCGCGTCCTGAACACGACACGCTCATCAAGGAAGAAATCCAGGATTTCGATCGTGACGAGCGTCCCTATCGCCCCCGCGAGGAGCGCTAGGACGGGTCTGAACGGCACAGCCCAATCAACGGAGAGAAGAGAATGGCCAGTTTGAATCGAGTTTGCCTTCTGGGGACTTTGCTGTCCGACCCGCAGGTCGGCCAGGGAGCCGATGGCGCACCCATCTGCCGTTTCCAACTTTCCGTGCGGACCCCTGCGGTTAATCTCCGTGGCCAGACGGTCGAGGAGAATTGCATCATAGATGCGGTGGCGGGGCAGCGTCTTGCAGAACTGCTTCCTCAAATGTTTCACCTGGGTTCCATGATTTTCCTGGAAGGCCGTCTGGCGCAGCAGCGCTGGGTGGACCAGGCAACGGGACGGAACCGCACTAGCCTTTATGTCAACGTCGAGGTTGTACAGAAGGCGGAGCCAGATGGGACGCGCGTTCCCGAACCCCCGATGGGAATCGTGGGTGACCAGGGAGCCTCTGCACCGATGCAGCAGGGTGGGTATTCGCAACCGATGGATTCGGGCGAGATGCCGTTCTAGAGAGGTTTTGAGCAAACCAACAACATCCAAATAAACAGGGGCCTTGCTAGTGCGAGGTCCGGAAAAGGAGACATTATGAAGAGCACCAAACCGAGGCAGCATCATCGCCGTAAGGTTATGCGCAAGAAGACTTGCCGTCTGTGCGAGAACAAGATTTTCAACATCGACTTCAAGGATGTCGAACTGCTGAAGCGCTTCCAGACGGAAGGCGGGAAGATTCTGCCGCGTCGCATCACGGGCAACTGCTTTGTTCATCAGAAGTTGCTGGCGGCAGCTGTGAAACGTGCCAGAATGCTGGCTCTGGTCTACTAATCTAGAGAGGAGAAACACAGTATGGCAAATTCCGTTGAACTCATTCTCCTGGAAGACATCAAGGACCTCGGCAGTATCGGTGACCAAGTGCACGTGAGCCCAGGCTATGCGCGCAACTACTTGCTCCCGCTGAAGAAGGCGGAGCCTGTCACCAAGGCCGCGCTGAAGCGCATTGAGAAGAAGAAGCTGCAGCTCCAGAAGGAGCACGAAGAGCGCGTTGCTGTTGCGAAGGCGATGGCTGAGAAGATGGCGCAGGTGCAGCTTGTCATCAAGGCGCAGTCTGGCGAAAACGACAAACTGTTCGGTTCCGTCAATGCCGCGCAGATCATTGAAGCCGCCAAGGCTGAAGGGCTTGAACTTGACAAGGATTCCATCCTGCTCAAGGAAGGCATCCGCGAACTCGGTTCGTTCGAGGTGGATGTCCGCTTGCATGCGGAAGTCGAGGGCAAACTCAAGGTGAAGGTCGTTCGCATGGACGGGACCGAAGCCGAGCCCAAGAAGGCGGAATAAACAATTCCCTTTCGTGTTCTTAACAAACCGCTGTCGCCTTTTCATACGCGACAGCGGTTTGTTGCTTTTGCTGAGAGGGGCACGACGCCTAGGGGACTCGTAAGGGGACTCGTAGGGGCACGACGCCTGGGGGACTCGTAGGGGACTCGTAGGGGCACGACGCCTAGGGTACTCGTAGGGGCACGACGCCTAGGGTGCGTTTGAGAGGAAGGTTAGGAGGGTGTTGCAGCCGAGGAGGATGTCCTCCCAGGTTTGCGCGAAATCGTTGGTGTACCAAGGGTCTGCGATATCGCGAGGGG
>JAFRLI010000041.1 GCA_017431255.1 Victivallales bacterium | reverse complement strand
GAGTTTGAGCGATGAAGCCATCGCGTCGCGCCGTGAAAGCGGTTGGGAAGAGGGTTATGCAATTCCCTTTTATGACAAAAATCGTTGACAAAGGTCTAGACAAGCGCGATATGAGGACCGGTGCCCACCAGGGCGGGGGAACTCACCCCGCGTACGAGACCCGCCGCGGGGGGCGTGTTTCGTGCATTGCATTGACGGCACAGCGGTCAGCTCTATTGAAAAATGCACCTTCCACTTGCTTCAACCTACGATTCACGAATCACTAACGCCCAGGGAAGGGCTTCTTGAAACCGAGTTCGAGAACGACGACAGAGGAGGCGAGGCTGTAGGCATTGATTTGTCGGTTCAGCACAAACGCGACTTTTTGGCCGTCAGGACTCCAGCAGGTGGCACCGACGAAGCAGCGAGTGCCTGCATACATGCTGCTCCCGCGTTGGTTGTAACTGGTGAGGCAGACCTGGTCTTTCCCGTTGGCATTCATTATCCAGAGTTCGGTGACCATTGCCTGCGGCCAGCGCGAGCCGCCAGGACCGAGGGTGGAGATGGAATAGCCTTCGGAACTCGCCCAGATGATTTTCTTGCCGCCAGGGGAGAAGGAGGCATGGCGGTCCCAAACGGACGGCGTGCTGGTCAACTTGACTGGTTTCCCGTCGAGAATGGGGCGTCCGCTCGCGTCTCCGACTGCCATGGTGTAGATGTCCATTCCTGCCCATGCGTCCGGTTCTTCGCAGGAGGCGAAGAGGATTTGCTTGCCATCGGGAGAGAAGCCATAGGTTTCATAGAAGGTATTGCCGTTGGGGGTGAACTCGCGGATGTTGTTGATGGAAGGGTTGTTGCCCTTGAAGAGGAAGTTTGCGAGGTTGATGGAGCGCCGACCCCAGTAGCCATCGCGATCGGATTGCTTGATGTTTCGGGTCCAGAGGAGGAGGGAGCCATCGGGGGAGAATTGGGGATTGAGGGCGCCGCGTCGGAAACTATAAGTGGAAATGTCATGGGTGACTTGCCAGAATTGCGCGCCATTGGCATCGCAGATGTAGAGATTGGTGAAGAGTGCGAGACCCGGCTGGGACACCTTGAAATCGTTGCTGGTGGGGTCTTGGCCCACGAAGATGAAATATTTGCCTTGGCGGGAGAAGATGGGTTCCAGTTTATCGGTGTACCATGCGGGATGTGCGTTGTTGAGACGCTGGTTGCGTGGATGCCGAATGGTTGAGAGAATGCGAGGGCTAGCCTTGGGACGGAGTTCCAAGGAGGGGACGGAGGCAATGCTGAAGAACTGGTTGCTGCCCTGGACGTCGAAGAGGATGGTTCTGCCATCGGGACTCCACTGCACAGACTCGATGGTGCGGTCGGTCTGGAATTTCCCATCGATGGATGCCGTGTCAGCCACTGTGTAGGACTTCAGGATGGAGATTCTCTTGTTATGGAGAGACTCGACGTCCGTCTTGGAGTCCTGCACAGGGGCTGGCTTCGTGGCTTTCGAGGGGGCTGCTTGTTGGGGTTCCGCGGCAACTGTGGCTGGCGCGTCCTTCGCTTCTTCCTTCGCTTCTTCCTTGGGCTCTTCCTGTGCTTCTTTTGCCTTGTCGTCCGGAAGAGCGAGGGCGTTTTCGGTGGTTGGAAGCTCGAGGGACAGCTCATTGTTAGTTTGTTCCGTTGCAGGAAGTTCCGGCGACGGAGCCGATTCTCCTTCCTTGGTTGCTGGGAGTTCCAAGGAGGGTAAGGTCAAGGTTCCTTCGGGATTTTGCTCCTGTCCAAAGGACAAAAGCGGGACCAGAAACGTAGCAAGAAGAGCAAACGTTTTACTCCATTTGTAAATATGTTGTTTCATTGGCTTTCTCCTATCTCTAAAAAAAGCAGGAACTCGAAAAAACGTTGGCAATTTTGATAGTGGCACGCACAAAAAACCACATAATAAACAAACTACACCCCAAAATGCAAATTGCAAGTCCGTTCCTTATGTTTTTTCAAGAAAAATGGACATAATAGTTCCCAATGACCAAAAAAGATTTCCAAGCCCTCCTTTTTGGGGGGGCAAAAAAGTGGGGCGGAGGCGTCGTGCGACGTCTCCGCCCCGGGTCCTTGCGTGGGAAAAATTAGTTGCGGTTGCCCCCGAGGTTATCGATTTCGAGTTCCAAGGCCGCCTCTTCCGCGTAGAGTTCCTTCAACTTGGGCTGCGCGTCTTCGTAAAGGTTGCGGCGCTGCTGTTCCAAGTCGGCGATTTTCGACGCAAGATTGGCGTCCTTGTTGCTGGCCTCTTTTTCCAGTTTGCGAATCTGACTCCGCTTGTACAGCAATTTGCCACGCATCTTCGCAATCTGGACCCGCTTTTCGTCTGCCGCCTTTCCTGGCTTCGCCACTTGTTTCGCCCCGTCTGCCGGCGCCCCTTCTTGGGCACGCATGAGACTTGGGGTTGCAAATAACGATACCATCATCAGCAACCAGACTTTCCACACATTCTTCATAGGATACCTCCTTTTTTTGCACTCCACTCCGGCCTCTTTCCCATTGTTTTTTCTCGCAAGGGCTGGCCTTATGGAACGCAATTTGTGCTTGTTTTCCCTTGCTACCTACTAAAATAGCACCTATTTTCAGAAATGCAAATGAAAAAACGAGAAAAAACACTTGCGCATCAAAAAAAGTGATGTATGTTATATGAGCAATCGTAAAATTGCTCTAGAGGGGCTAGAGGGGCTAGATGGGCTAGATGTGCTAGATGGGCTAGATGTGCTAGATGTGCTAGATGTGCTAGATGTGCTAGATGTGCTAGATGGGCTAGATGCGCTAGATGTGCTAGATGTGCTAGATGTGCTAGATGTGCTAGATGTGCTAGATGGGCTAGATGTGCTAGATGTGCTAGATGTGCTAGATGTGCTAGCAAAGCGTGCTGAATGTCGGTTTTGTAGGGCCACGCTCCGTGCCGCCCCAAAGAAGGCTAGGGCGGGAGGGTGTTCCTGTACTGCGGCGAAGCTCGGCGCTACAAAACCTTGAAGAGGCAGGAGAGTACTAGGGCGTCTAGGGCGTCTAGGGCGTCTAGGGCAATCTAGAGGAGGGGCGACGAAAAAATGGAGGCTTTGGAGAAAAAAAGCCAAAGGAGGTGTGCAACTCAAAAAAAAGTGGTTATGTTAATAGGTTAGGATTTGATGTAATTGTTTCACCCAGGAAGGCGGCAACGTCTTCGCAACGCATTGAGAGGAAAAAACATGCCAGGTTACAACAGAGTGATTTTAGTGGGGAATATGACCCGCGACCCAGAAGTTCGAACCGTGTCCACGGGAATGCTCGTTGCAAGGTTTGGATTGGCGGTGAACCGCCGTTATCGGACACAGCAGAACGAAGACCGCGAAGAAACTTGCTTTGTGGATTGTGATGCTTTCAACCGGAATGCCGAAGTTCTTCAGACCTACACGCACAAGGGCAGTTTGATTTTGGTGGAAGGCAGGTTGCGTCTGGATCAATGGAACGACAAGCAGACGGGTGAACCGCGCAGCCGCCACATCATTACCGTGGATAACATTCAGTTGCTGGGTAGCCGCGACCAAGGGCAGGGTGGCTACGGTCAGGCAGGCGGGTTTGGTGCGCAGCAACCGCAGTTTGGCGGATATGGTGCTCCGCAACCACAACCGCAATACGGGTATGGTGCGCAGTCGCAGCCGCAGTATGGTGGCGGATTCGGTGCGCAGCCGCAGCCGCAGTACAACCAGGGATTTGGCGCACAGCCGCAGCCACAGTACGGTGGCGGGTTCGGTGCGCAACCGCAGCCCCAGTACAACCATGGATTCGGCGCACAGCCGCAACCACAGCCGCAGTACAACCAGGGCTTCGGCGCACAGCCGCAGCCGCAGCCGTCGTATCGTCCGCAAAACAATCCGCCTGCGCCGCCGCCCTTCGAACCGATGCCGAGTCCTGCGCCTGCGGAGCCGGCAGCCGCGGCACCTGCTGCTCCTGCATCTGATGCTCCAGCCGCCGTACCCGCAGAGAACAGCGCAGCCGCTCCGGCAGCCAACGCACCGAGTACGGAGGCCCCCAAGGATGACTTGCCCTTCTAAGCCAAGCTCGTTGTGAGATTCTCGAAGCCTCTGGACACGCATTCGTGGCCAGAGGCTTTTTGTCCTTCCAGAGACTTTCCCCAGGTTGAGGTTTCCCTAGATGAACAGAGCTATCCTTCTTTCCCTTTTGTCCTTTGGCATGGGGCTGATGTCCCAGGAGTCCGTTACGTTACTAGACTTCCAGAAGCCGATTCCCGAGAAGTTCATCACTCATCGGCAGACCAGCACCAAATGGCTGGGACCGGGACGTTTCCACATCCACGTTCAGCCAGAGGGACCCTGGCCAGGCATTACGATTTTTGCCCCAGAAGGCAAGTGGGACTTGTCCGCCTTTCAATCCATATCCGTCACCATGAAAAATACAGGCGAGTTCTCCCAGCGTTTCGGCGTCCGCGTGGACAATCCCGGCGGTGATGGAAAATACAACTGCCTTCAGGATTTCTTGACATTGGAACCGGGAGAGCGCGGTGTCTTGACATTGCCCATCAAGAGAAAGGACAAGATGAGCGTGAAATTGTTTGGGATGCGCGGGTGTCCCGTCGAGGTCGGCGGCAGCATGACTGGGGAGACCCGGTGCGTCGACCCCTCGAACATTGTGGGCGTCCTCGTGTTTGCACCTTCGCCTTTGCATGCTGCGGATGTGGAGGTCGAGAGCATTGTGGCGCATGGTCTGTTCAAACAAGAGGTAAGCCAGCCAATTCCCGCCGAAAAGTTCTTCCCGTTCATAGACACCTTTGGGCAGTACATCCATCGGGACTGGCCAGGCAAAGTCAAAGACATGGCAGACTTGAAATCGCGTGTGCAGACGGAAGAACGGGATTTGACCGCGCATCCGGGGCCTTCGTCCTGGGACAAATGGGGCGGTTGGGCAGAGGGACCGTCCCTGAAGGCGACCGGTTTCTTCCGCACGGAAAAATACCATGGCAAGTGGTGGCTCGTTGACCCCGATGGAAAACTTTTTTTCAGCCACGGAATGGACTGCGTCACGTTCAGTGCTTCCACGCCCATTGAAGACCGGGACAACTGGTTTCAGGACTTCCCCGGCAAAGACCCCGCGTTCCAGGAGTTTTTCGGGAAGACGGTTCGCGTCGTTCCTGGTTATTATTATTCTGGAAGGCAACCGAAAACATTCGACTTTCTGGGCGCGAACTTGCTGCGCAAGTATGGCCAGGATTGGAAGGCGGTCTTTGCGACGCTTTCGCATCGCCGTCTTCGCAGTTGGGGTATCAACACCATTGGAAACTGGTCGTCCCCGGACATCTATCTTCAGCACAAGACCCCTTATTTCGTGTGTGTCAATTCCGGAGGCACTTTGTTGGAGGGAAGCACGGGCTACTGGGGCAAGTTCAAGGATGTGTTTGACCCGTCCTTCGCGGAATACGTCCGCAAGGCTTTCAAGTTTCAGGTGGGAAAGAGTGCCAACGACCCGTGGTGCATCGGATATTTCGTCGATAACGAAATCGGTTGGGGGACGGATGTTTCGCTTGCGGTAGCGGCGTTGCAGTCCCCACGTGGGCAGGCGGCCAAGAAGGAGTTCGTCAAAGATTTGCAGGAAAAGTACGGTCAAATTGAGAAATTGAACGAGGTTTGGGGGACGAAGCATGCTTCTTGGGAGGCTCTGCTGGATTCCCGGAAAGAGCCAGACCAAGCCAAGGCGAAGGCGGACCTTCAAGCCTTCTACACCAAGTTTGCGGAGACGTATTTCCGCATCATTCGCAAGGCACTCAAGGCGGTTGCGCCCAATCAACTTTATGCAGGTTGCCGTTTCGCATGGGTGAACAACCTGGCGGCAGAGGCCGCCGGAAAATACTGCGACATTGTCAGTTACAACCTTTATCGGCGTGATGTTTCGAAGTTTGAGTATCCTGGCAGTCGGGACGTTCCCCTCATCATCGGCGAGTTCCATTTCGGCGCACTGGACCGCGGTATGTTCCACACGGGACTGGTCCCGACCGACAGCCAGCAGGAGCGAGCGAACGCCTACAAATCGTACGTCGAGGGTGTGCTGCGCCACCCCAGATTCGTCGGATGCCATTGGTTCAAATACTGCGATGAAGCCACGATTGGCCGGGGACTGGACGAGGAGAACTACCAAATCGGCTTCCTGGATACCGTGGACACTCCATACGTGGAAACCATCCAGGCTTCCCGTGACGTGGGATATGATTTGTACAAGTATCGCCTGGAACAGAAGTGACGGCTCCCGTGGGAATCCTGGAGGAAATTGCAAAACTCTCATCCCAACTGATTTCACGGCGCGGCGGTAGTTTTACCATTGCTTCCCTGAAGAATCATCAGGAATGTGAGAAAAAACGCATGTCGTGGTGTGCAGAACCATTCGGCAAGGTTATATTAATTACTGAGGTAATTGAGGGAATTGCAAAACTCTCATCCCGGATGCCTTTACGGCGTTCCGAAAGGGCGGTATTTTGGCGGTTGGGGGGATAGTTTTGCAATTACCTCAACTTCCATTCAACAAGGGGAAGAGGGGGAAGGGAAAAAGGTGATGACATGAGCGAAGAATGTAATCATGACTGCGAGCATTGCGGGAAGCATCATGCGTCGGAAGAGGAATGCCGTGCGGCGGAGCGTCGTGAGGCGGTTCTGGGTGCGATCAAGCACAAGTTGGTGGTGCTGTCCGGCAAGGGTGGCGTAGGCAAGAGCACGGTGGCTGTAAACCTTGCGTTCGGGCTGGCGTCATCTGGTGCAAAGGTTGGGTTGCTGGACGTGGATTTGCACGGACCGAGCATTCCGACGATGCTGGGGCTGAAGGGCAGCGCATTGGATGTCGAGGACGGATTGATTGTTCCGCATGAGTTGTCTGGTGTCAAGGTGGTTTCGGTGGACTTTTTCCTGCCGGACCCCAACCAGGCGGTCATTTGGCGTGGTCCCATGAAGAACGCAGTCATCCAGCAGCTGTTGTCGGATGTGACCTGGGGCGAATTGGATTATCTGGTGGTGGATTGTCCTCCGGGAACGGGAGACGAACCGCTGAGCATCTGCCAACTCCTCCAGGACGGGGATGTCTCCGCCGTGGTGGTGACGACGCCGCAGGAGGTCGCCGCCGCTGATGTCCGCAAGTCGCTGGATTTCTGTGAGCAATTGAAACTTCCCGTGCGGGGCGTGCTGGAAAACATGTCCGGCTTTGTCTGCCCGCACTGTGGGAAAGTGACCTATATTTTCAAGCAGGGCGGCGGGGAACGTCTGGCGGAAGAGGCAGGTGTGCCGTTCCTGGGACGCATTCCGATTGACCCGTCCGTTGGCGAGGCTTGTGACGAGGGAACGCCGTTCCTGCAGGCAAACCGCGACAGCGCGGCCGCGAAGGCATTTGTGCCCGTGGTCAACACCATTCTCCAAGAAAAATAGAACGGAGAGTCCAAATGAAACCCATGACGTTAGTTGAGAAAATCATCCGTGCGCACTTGGTGGAAGGGGAATGTGTCCCTGGACAGGATGTGAAAATCCATATTGACCAGACGCTTTGCCAGGATGCCACGGGAACGATGGCGTTCCTGGAACTGGAAGCAATGGGTGTGGACAAGGTGAAAACCGAACTCTCCGTCCAGTACATCGACCACAATACAATGCAGATGGGGCCCGAAAACCCCAATGACCATTTGTACCTGCAGAGCGTTTGCGCCGCAAAAGGCGTGCGATTCTCGCGCCCGGGCAATGGCATCTGCCACCAGGTGCACCTCGAACGATTTGGCGTTCCGGGAAAGACCCTGCTGGGTTCGGATTCCCATACGCCGACGGGCGGCGGCATCGGGATGCTCGCGATGGGCGCGGGCGGCCTGGATGTCGCAATGGCGATGGCAGGTGTACCGTTCAAATTGACGTATCCGCGCGTGGTGGGCGTCCACCTCACGGGACACCTGCAACCATGGGTGGCGGCAAAGGACGTGATTTTGACTGTCCTCTCCATTCTGGGAAGCCAGGGGAATGTGGGCACCTGCGTGGAATACTACGGGCCAGGCGTGGAGACGCTGAGCGTCCCGGAACGCGCCACCATCACGAACATGGGCGCGGAACTGGGGGTGACGACGAGCGTGTTTCCGTCCGATCAGGCGACATTGGCGTTCCTGAAGGCGGAAGGTCGCGCGGAATCGTGGAGCGAACAGAAGGCGGACGAAGGTGCGGAATATTCTCGCGTGATAGAGCTGAACCTGTCGGAACTGGTTCCGATGGCGGCATGTCCGTCGAATCCTGGGAATGTGAAGAAGGTCTCTGAGGTAGCGGGGTTGCCAGTGTCTCAGGTTCTGATTGGTTCGTGTACGAACAGTTCTCTGAAGGATATGCGGATGGTGGCGAAGGTGCTTTTGGGGCGTCACGTTTCGGAGAAACTTTCGTTGGGGATTGCGCCAGGCAGCCGCCAGGTTTTGAAGTTGCTGAGCGAGGATGGTTCTCTGGCGGCGATGGTCGGCGCGGGCTGCCGTATTCTGGAATCCGCCTGCGGCCCCTGCATTGGTCAGGGATTCAGCCCTGCGGACGGCACCATCAGCGTCCGTACCTTCAACCGCAACTTCCTCAACCGCACAGGCACCAAGAATGACCAGTGCTACCTCGTCTCCCCGGAAACCGCTGTCGCTACCGCGTTGACTGGATGCCTCACCGACCCGCGCACCCTCGGCGTCGAATATCCCGCCTGGCAGATGCCCGACAGTTTCGAACCCGATGATTCGATGGTCCTGGCTCCCCCCGAGAATCCAGGCGAAATCATCCGCAAGGAGACCATCGGCGAACCGCCGAAATGCACGCCGTTGCCCGATGAAATCGAGGCGGAAATCCTGCTCAAATGCGGGGACAAGATTACGACGGACCACATCATGCCGGCAGGGGCCTACCTGAAATATCGCAGCAACATCCCGCGTTATTCGCGATATGTCTTCGAATGCTTCAATGAAGCAGGAAAGCCAACCTTCGCCGAACGCGCGGAGGCTCTGCGCGACAAGGGCGTCATCGGTGCCATCGCGGCCGGACTTTCCTACGGGCAGGGTTCCTCGCGCGAGCATGCGGCCATCTGCCCGATGTACTTGGGCGTGCGCCTGTTGCTGGCGCGCACCGTGGAGCGCATCCTTCGCGCCAACTACGTGAACTTCGGCATCCTGCCGTTGCAATTCAAGGACGAAACGGACTTGGATTCCATCACGGAGGGAACGCGTGTCCGCATATCGAACCTCCGCGCACAGTTGAAACCCGCCGGCGATTTGGAGGCAAGCCTCATGTTTGCTGACGGGACGGAGCGCAAGATTGTTCTGACGAATACGCTTTCCGCCGAGGACATTCAAGTGGTCCTGAAAGGGGGACGCCTCAGCCTGGATTGATGACGATGTCTTTGGAATACCATATTCTGCAGAAGTTTGCAACGGGCGGAATCTCGCAGTTGTACCTGGTCATGTTGCCGAATGGACGCAAGGCGGTCCTGCGCCAGTTGCAGGTCAGCAAGATGTTCAGCATTCGGTTGCAACGGCAATTTCGGTATGGGGTGACGGTTCACAAGGCATTGTCACCGCACCGCAACATTGCGGAGTGCTACGAATGTGGTTCCCGCTTGCTGCGTCCCTACGAACTCATCGAGTACGTTCCCGGGGAGAACATCAAGTCACTCTTGAGCAATCGTTCCATGTTGCTGGCGCAGTATTCCCTGCGCATCCTGCAAGAGGCCGCGCGGGGGCTTGCCTGGGTCCATCAGCGCGGGTACGTGCACCTGGACGTCAAACCCGAAAACTTTCTCTGCACGAACAACTGCAGCGACTGCAATGGTCTTATGGTCAAACTCATTGACTTCGATACCGCGCGAGAGGCTTCGGACAAGGGACCCCGCAAGCAGAACGGAACCCCCTCCTACATGGCACCCGAACAATTTCGACGCAAAATTGCCACGCAGGCCTCCGATGTATTCGCGTTCAGCGTGATGGCATACCAGATTTTGACGCGTGCCAACCCCTTCGAGGGGAACACCGTCAAGGAAAAACTCCACCATCAAGTCAGCGAAAAAGTTCTTCCAAAGCCTCCGATAGAACGGAATCCCGATATTCCCGAGGCACTCAACAACGCCATTATGATGGGATTGACCAAGCGCATGGAAGAGCGCATTCCGAATATGAGCGCCTGGTGCAAGATGGCCTTTCCCACATAGGGGAGCAACGATGAAAAAGCATGTTTTCATTGTCAATGCGCATCCAGATGATTTGATTGGGGCGGCGGCGCTGGCGTTCATTGTATCGGAACGTCCTGAATATGCCTTGCACATCGTGGACTTTTCCCATGGCGAGCGGGGGCTTGCCTCGAAGGGAGTGTCGCTGGAAGAGTGTGCGGCAACGCGCACGGCAGAGGAGAAGGAAGCCTGCGCCATGCTTTCGGTGGAACCCGTTTTCTTGAATGAAATCGACGGGGAGTGCTGTGCTTCGCGGGAGACCTGCGAGCAATTGGCAGAACTGTTTCGCCAGAACCCGCCGAGCGTCGTGATTGCGCATTGGCCCGTGGACCGTCATGTCGACCATTGCATCTGCGGCGCGGCCACGCTGAATGCGCTTCGGTTTGCGAACATGAAGCCCGAGGTGTATTTCCAGCATCAAACCCATCAGACCGTGGCAATGCCCTTTATGCACTACGTCGGATTCGGGCAGCGAATCATGGATTTGAAGGCAACCCTTTGCCGCAAATATGTCTGCCAGTCGGGAAATGCGATGGCGGAACGGAAAATCTGCGAAGGGCGCTTTATGGGCTGGAAGGCAAATGCGCCTTATGCCGAAGGTTACGGCTCCTATCATGCACCTCTCACGGGCATGCATTCCTTCTTCGAGGATTTGCCGGCGGTGACGCTGTAGCGGAATCGGTAATCCACCGATTTCACAAAAACAACCCTAGTTCTGCAGCCAAAGGCGAAGGCAATAGAGTGCCCAGAGTTGGTGTCCGTGGTCCGCCTTTGCGTCCAGATGCTCGTTTACCAGGCGGGTGAGGACCTCCGGTTGGAACCAGCCTTGGCGGTCCCAAGACTTGAGATCGGCGGCGAGTGCCCGCATTTCGGACGCAAGTTCTTTGCGCAACCAGGCGGCGACTGGCATTCCAAATCCGCGCTTGACCTGGTGCAGCAGTTCCTCGGGGATCATCGGTGCGGCGACCGCGCGGAGCATACGTTTGCGCTCGCGGAGATGAACGCGGAACGTGCGCGGCAACGAAAGTGCGAACCGGGTGACGTCCGTGTCCAGGATCGGTGCCAGGGCGAGGAGGGAGGTGCCTGTTTCCGCGAGTTGGTCCTTGCGGCAGCCATCGTCGGGGAGGTATTCGAGAAGGTCGATGCGATTGACACGTTCGACGGGGTCTTCGGATTCGCAGGAGTCCCAGAGTTCTTGCCAACGTTCCAGATAGTGGGGTTGTTTCGAGAGTTCGGGGGCGAGTTCGGCGATGGCGTCGTGGGAGAATAGTTCCTGGAAACTGGCGTAGCACGGGACGGGGGGGAGCGCGAGTGCGTTTGCGAGGCGTCGTGCATTGGAGAGGGTGGTTCGCTGTTCGGGGGCATTGGGGAGGAGGGCGAGACCGCCGCGGGCGAGAGTTGCGCAGAGGTGTGTCAGTGCGTTTCCGAGTTTTCCGCGTGCGGCCATGACCTGGTATCGGCGGTAGCCGCCAAAAAGTTCATCGCCGCCGTCTCCCGTGATGACGGTACTGCGGTGTTCTGCAGCCAGGCGCATGGCGAGTGCAGTGGCGACGAGGGAGGAGTCCGCAAAAGGTTCGCCTGAAGCCGTTTGAAGAGAGGCGAGGATTTGCACGTCATCTGGCAGGGCGAGGCGTGTGAAATGCTCGGCATTGGCGTTCTTTGCCGCAAGTTCGGCGAGGCTGCGTTCATCGTAGCCGGTGTGCCCGAAGCCAATGGTGAAAGCCTGGCGCGGTGTGTCTGTCAACTTGGTGGCGAGGCCGAGCATGAGGTTGGAGTCGATGCCGCCAGAAAGGAGGACGCCTGCATTGCCATCGACGGTCAGGCAGCGTTTCATGGATTGCTCCAGGAGGCGTTGCGTCTCGGCAACGGCGTCCTGGAAGGAGAGGGTAATCTTGGGGGAGAAGGTGGGGGACCACCAGGGCGCGGCCTGAGGCTGTGCGCCTGGACGGAAGGTCACAGCGTGCGCGCCATTGACCTTATAGATGTTACGGTAAATGGTCCGTGGCGCGGGAATGTATCCCAGGGCAAGATAGTCGGAAAGCGCCTGCAAATCGATTCCATCGGCAAATGCTTTGAGTTCGGGGAGCGATTGGGAGAAATGGAGGGAATGGTTGTGCAGGCTCCAGTAGAGGGGCTGCTGGCCGTGTAGGTCGCGAACCAGCAGAAACTGCCCGTCATGTTGGATGGCGGCGACAAAGGGACCGCTCAGGTGCGCAAATGCGTCCGTCCCGAACTTTGCGAAGAGTTGTGCCAGCAGGGACGCGTTGTCGTGGCAATCGGCCAGCGAGAACTGCTTTTGCAAGTCGCTGCGGTTTAGAAGGATTCCGGCAAAGAACACTTTGGTCCCGGAAGGGGAGACCGCGTGTTCGGGTGCAGTGGCGTTGACAACGGGTGCTTCTCCCGATGGTAGGGAAACGCTTCCCGACAGAATGGTACTTGCTGCCATGGTAACCTCTCTTTTTTTAAGCACTGGTTTGTAGCATGAGGTAATTGCAAAACTCCTTTTTGAGTCCACAGAATACACAGAATACACAGAAGGCAATCCGCCGCTTCGCGGCGGATTGCACTTTGTATTCTGTTTCATATCAAGTTTTTAGCCGCGCGTTAGCGTGGATAAACTGTTCTGTGTATTCTGTGTGTTCTGTGGACTCCCATAGGGTTTTGCAATTACCTCATATATCACTTATATTTCTTGGAGCAAAAAGCCTTTCACGGGTGGCAGTCAAAACTCAGCCGTGGGTGGCACTTTGAGTAACCTACGGCTGAGAGAATGAGAGCGCGGCGAAGCATGGGAGGTTCGGGAATCTGGTCTGCGAGTGGCAGCGCGAAGATGACGATGTCGTCCATCACCTGGCGATATTGCACCGTGACCCAACGGTTATCGACTTCAAGGTCCAAACTGTCGGCGGCCTCGTCTGGAGGAGGAAGTTCGACCAGCTCAGAAAACTGTTTGGCTAGAGTGGAGAAAGGAGTCATTTTGGTGTCCTGTCGTTATTTCTGGAAGGCGGAACGATGTTCCGCGAGCAGGGCGCGCAAATGAGTTGCGAGGAATCCGAGGTCGTCGCAGAGTCCCGCCCAATCGACGTGGCGGTTCTTCCAGAACTCGGCGTTGCCGCAGAATGCCCCAAGAAGGACGCCATGAGCGCGTGCGCTGGCGATGACTTTGTCCACGGCGGCGCCGATTTCGGGATCGTCGAATTGTCCTGCTTTGCCATAGGAGGCAGAGAGGTCGTAGGGACCGATGCAGACGCTGTCAAGCCCCGGCACTTCGAGGATGCGGTCGATATTTTCGACGGCGTCCCTGTGCTCAATTTGAGCGATGACAATGGGATCGTGTTCAGAGGCGGCGACATATTCGGTAATGGGGATTTTGTTGAAGAGGTTTTGCCGACGTGTCGCGAATCCCCGCTCGCCGCCATGGATGGGGTAGTGACAGGCCTCAATGGCTTTTTGCATGGTTTCCGGGTCGTTGACCATCGGGATGATGACCCCCGCCGGTCCTAAGTCCAGAATGGGTTTCAGCAGGTAGTTGACGCACCAGGGCACCCGCACAAATGCCGCACAATCCGTTCCCTTGACGGCCAACAGCATGTTCTGCACGTCCGTGATGGTCATCGGCGAGTGCTCCATGTCAATCCACACGAAGTCCATCCCGCAGTCGGCAGCCATTTCCGTGATACTCGGGTCAAAGGACGTAATCACGAGGCCATACGCCGTCTTACCCGATGCAACGACAGAACGAAAATGTTCCAGATTGTTGATTTTCATTTCAATGCCTTTGAAAAACTCCCTCGCATTATACTTTAAGCCGTTTCTTTTTTTTTTCCAATGAGGTAGTTGCAAAACGACCTTTGCCGCAACAAACTCCTGCCCAACGGTAATGCCTCACCGATTGATATTGCCTCCGTCAAGGCCGCCTCCTTCTCCCGGATCTCCCGAAGCTCGGACGAGACGGCGGCCAGGGACGCCTCCGCCTCGACGCGCCTCCGGTGCGCATGTCCAGCTGTCTGCGGAGAGCGGATATGCACTCCGACGAGGCCTTGTTGTCCGCGCGGAGCGTCTCAAGGCATCGTCGGGAGAAGGCGAGCTCCTTGCGAAGTTCCTCGGCAGGGTCGGATTTCTCCTGGACATGTCCTGATGCCCAGTAGAAGGAGGCGGGGCGTGTGCGGACGCGTCTCTTCACTTGACCTGCCTCGCCCTCCTGCCGGCGCCTGTGCGCCCCGGCGAACGAAGCTTCAGCAGGGCCAGGTTGATTTCGGAAATCCTGTCCAGCAGGGAAAGAAGACGGTTGTACGCCTCCACGGCGGACGCCGCGTCCTCCTCAAGGCTCCTGGGCACGTACTGCTGGCGTTTCCGTCCGTTTATCACTATCGAGAGGCAGGTCACGGGGCCGTGCTTCTCGCCCGCGTGGCATCTGCATCCAGGCCGCGAGCAGGTCAGATACCTTGTGAAAAGCGACCCGTGCACCAGGTTGCCGCATCCGGAAACCTCCTTCATCAACAACGACTTCTCTGCTTCAAGTTCCTTTTCTGTCTGTTTCATGTGTGCCTCCTTGGCTGGCAACATATATAATATCACCTATATTTCGTGATATGCAAGCTGGAATCTCAAAAAAAAAGAGAAAAAATGCGAGAAAGTCAAAAAAAACGTCCTGCGTGCTCCATGGGCGAATCACACAGGACGGTCCTTGTCAAAAGGGAGGTATGTCAAGGCGACATTGGATTGACTATGGGACTATGCGTCAATATCAATCGGTGAG
>JAFRLI010000040.1 GCA_017431255.1 Victivallales bacterium | reverse complement strand
TTTAGCGATGAAGCCATCGCGCTGCGCCGGGAAGGCGGTTGGGATGAGAGTTTTGCAATTACCCTTAAGAGAAAAGGCTTCTCTGAAACGATGAAAAAGTTGCTGTCATTTCTATTCCTGCTGCCCCTTCTGGCACTTGCCATGGAGGTACGACTTACACGTCCCTGGCTGCTGGAGTACTCCTTGCTGGCAATGCCAGGCGTTCTGGCCAATTGCGACCAGGCCACGGGGCGTTTTGGCAAAGAGCCCTGGATTCTGCAGGACCAAAACGTCATTCTGCCGCTAGCAATAATCTGGTCCACCCAGGATTCCACCAATCCCTATTATCACGACGCCAGCCTGCTTGCGCTCATCGCCCGCGCAGGCAACCTGCTGGCCGACGACCAGGACAAAGATGGCAAGTGGCTCATCCGAAAGAAAGACAGTTCAACCTGGGGAACTGACATCATCCCCGACGTCGCCTCCCGCTGGGCACGCGCGTTCCTTCTCCTGGCCCCCCATCTGCCTCCCGAAGCCCGCCAAAAATGGGAGCGGGGATTGCGCCTCGCCTACGCTTCCATCCCCGAAAACCTCGCCTCCCGAAAAATCGACAACCGCCTCGCACAGCACGCGCTTGGACTCTACGCCCTCGCCCTCGCCCTCGCCCATCCCGAATGGAAAAACGCAGCCCAGACGTTCTTCCACCAACTCGCGGATTCCCAGGCGCATGATGGTTTTTGGAGCGAACACCACGGTCCCGCCGTAGTCTACAACTATATCATTCTCTCCGCGATTGGCGAATACTATGCTCTCTCCAAAGACCAATATGTGATGGAAGCCATACGCCGTGCCGCGCATTTTCACGTGGGAATCCTCTGGAATGATGGTTCCGCGGCATCCATCATGGATGAACGCTGCCCCTACTCCCCCAGTCTCTATATCGGAAATCCCGCCTTCTCCTGGTCCCCCATAGGACGCTCCTTCCTCTACGCCCAAATCATTCGCTGCCGAAATCAACGCAGACTCCCTCTCGACTACCTCGCGCAACTCCTCCAATACGGCGACTTCCCAGACGTCAAACCAGACCCCCTGCCCAACTCCGATTACTTCTCCAGTGACGGAAAAATCCTCGTTTCACGACAGACCGCGCCCTGGCAAGTCGCACTCTCCGCCTGGACCTCCCCACCCTCCAACAACCGTTGGATTCTCGACCGCCAGAATCTCGTCGAACTCTTCCATCATGAGCATGGTCTCGTTGCTGGAGGCGGCAACGCCAAAATGCAACCTCTCTTTTCCACCTTCACCTTTGGCGACATCTCCCACCTTCAGCCCGATTTCCAATCCACAAGCCCCAATTTCCTCCCCAAAGGTCCCCTCCACTGGGTCCCAGACAGCGCACTCCTCTCCCACGCTGGAAATACCTACCGCATTGACGCTAAATACGGCCCCCACAGTGCCTCCGTCGCAACCGCGCCGCTGGATGACAATGGCTGGCAACTCACCTTCACCGCAAGTTCCGACCCTCTCACCCCTGCGGAAGCGCATCTCCCGCTCAAAAACCACTGGACCCTCCAACTCGCCACAGGGACACGCATCACACTCAACGGTGCCCCTCGCGAAATCTCTCCCAAGGAGCACGGCGGTGCCTTCTCCATGGGAGGACTCTCCTATCAAATTCCTGACAATGCCACGCTCGTCTGGCCTGTGTTCCCCTTCGTCCCATTCAACAAAAACGGCAAAGGAAAACTGACCGACGCCATGCTCGTCCTGCGCATCCCGCTTCCTCCCAACGCACCATCGCGAACCATTCGCATCGAACCGGCTCCCGTTCCAGGCTCCCTCCTCTTCCCCGCAGAAAAACTCACCTGGAACTCCCCCAGTGCCACCTCTTTCAAACTCCGTCGCCCCGCCTCTGGTCCCAATCTCCTACTGCAATCCACATCCCCCGGCGAATCCATCGCACGCTCTGTCTATCTACCCGCTGACATGGACTACGACTTCTTCTGCGAATACCTCACCGCCCCCGCAAACGGCACTTTCCAAATCTATCTCGACAATGCCCCAGTCGGCTCCCCCATCCTCGCACGCTCCCCTGCTCCCGACACGGCACCCCCTATCTTCCTGACCCGCCTTCACCTCACAAAAGGCCCTCATTCCATCGAACTCAAAGTTACGAAAAAACACAAGAATGCCCGCAACTGCTTCGCCTCCATCAAGGCATTCTACTTTCGACCTAAGTAGCGACAGCGTCTCGACGTTGACGTTGTCCCGACGGCGTCCCAATAACAAAGAATCAAATTTTTCGTCAGCCTAGTGCCTGATTTTCCTGCTGATTTTCATCTGATCAGGCTTTGCCCTCTGAAGAATGCCCCGACAGTTTTCTTCAGAGGGCTATTTTGTGCCGGAATCTTGGCTCCGTAGCAATACGGATATTTTTCGTCGCGCGAAAAAGTTTTTTTTAGAAAACCACTTGAAATCCAGAAAGTTGGACGTATATTATTGGCTACGTATTCTTACGTAGCTAAAAAGACATGG
>JAFRLI010000039.1 GCA_017431255.1 Victivallales bacterium | reverse complement strand
TGCTCAAAAACTTCTACCAAATGGAACGGGCGCAGGCCTGGCGCTCCTACCTCGGAGGTGCATTGCTCGCCAATTTCTACGGCCTACAGGGCGAAGATACCAACTACCCCGAAGAGTGGATCCTTTCCACCGTCGAGGCACTCAACGCGGGACGTCCGCGCGTAAATCCGCCCGAAGGCGTCTCCCACGTCAAAGGCACGGATGTCCTTCTTCCCGACCTTCTGGCCTCCGCCCCTGAATATATGCTCGGCAAACGCAAGAATCTCGGCGTTCTTTTCAAACTCATCGATTCCTCCGTGCGCCTTGCCATTCAAGTCCATCCTGACAAGACAATCGCGCGCGACTATTTCCAGTCCGAGTTCGGCAAGACGGAATGCTGGCACATTCTCGGTGGTCGTACCATCAACGGTGAAAAACCGCACATCTACTTCGGCTTCAAACCTGGGGTGACACGCGAACTCTGGCACGACATCTTCCTCCGCCAGGATATCCCCGCCATGCTCGACTGTCTCCATAAGTTCGAGGCCGTTCCTGGCGACACCTTCCTCATTGTAGGTGGCGTCCCGCATGCCATTGGCGCAGGGTGCTTCCTCGCCGAAATCCAGGAACCTACCGACTATACTCTCGTCACCGAACGCAAGTCCCCGTCAAACGATACCCCATATTCCGACTTTGCCATGCACAAGGGCATCGGATTCGACAAACTTTTCGATGTCTTCCATTACGATGGTCTTTCGCGCGAGGAAACCCTTCGTCGCTGGAAACTTCCCATGCGCGGCTCCCTCGTTGTCGGTAATCCTGAAACCAACTGTTTCGAACTCCATAAAAAGACCGCAGCCGCTCCGCTTGTCCTCTCGCACGATGGGGATTTCCGCGGCCTTTTCTTCCTTCAGGGAACAGGGACCGTTTCCGATGGAAACGAGACCCTCCCGTTCCAGCCGGGCACCGAACTCTTCCTTCCTGCACACGCCGCCCCTGTCACCATCACCCCAAATACACCCGTACAGTTCTTCGACTTCGGCGGTCCCCTGTAGCAAGACACAGGGGTACAGGCCATAGTGCTGCGCCGTGCGGCCATGAACGATTGCGCAGAAAATTGCGCGAATGAGGGGTAGTTTGAGAAAAATAGGCTATATTATGTTATTGGAGGGATTGTTTGTGAAGAAAAGATGAAATTTGAGATATGAGACTTTTCCGAGACATGGTGTTGTGTGCCTGCTGCGTGTTGTTTGCATGCGGGGCGTTTGCCGTTGCCCAGGAAGAGGTGCCAGTGTTTCGGTTCGAGGAGCCTGGGCAACCTGCAGACCCGGTGCATGAGAATCGGGACAAGGGGCTGATGGCGTTCCAGGACTCGCTTTATGATGTCGCGGAGGTATATTTCAAAGACGCATTGAAGGCGTGCGGGACGACGGAACCAGCCTTTGGGGAAGTTTCGCTGTTGCTGGCACGCACCTATCTCAAGAGGGGCAAGAAGGGGGATGCCGCCCAGGCGGCCAGCATTCTGGACGCCCACGGTGCCACGAGCGAGGGGCTCAACGATATCGCGCTTTCAGCCCAATTGACCTTTGCGCGTGCGCAGTGTCACGCCTTGAACGGAGAATGGGCGCGCTGCCGTGACCTCTGCCAGTCTCTCGCCACGCAGGACATTCCCCTTGAAACACGCCGCGAGGCCATTCTCCTCTGTGCCGACAGCCTTGCCAATCTTTCCGACTACTCCACTTGTGTGCAATTTCTGAACAACTACCTCCAGGAGGTACCTGAGGATCGTGCCTTGGTGGAGTTCCAACTGCGGCTCGTCGAAGCCTACATTGCGCTTGGTCAAAATCAGGAGGCACAGAAAGTTTTAGATGACGCCGTCCAGAGCAATGACACCGCCAATGCGCTTCTCCTGGACCTCCATCGCCTTCGCAATCTATCCATCCTTCGCGAATCCGAAAAGGCGCAGAAACTCTACGAAGAGAAACTCCGGCCGAAACTGCCCGGTACTGCGGACAGCCACTGGTGGAACGCCGTCAGTGCCTATGCAGATATGCTGTTTGCCGAACAGAAGAGCCAACTGGCAAAATCAGCCTACCAAGATGCCAAGGGTCTCGCCACCAACGACACGGAACTCATCCATGCGCTCTCGCGTCTCACACGCCTCCAAATTAAGGAAGGTGCCTCCAACAATGCCGGGAACTATCTGGAGGAACTGAAGCGAAAGGCTCCAGAATCTCCCGAACTCGCCGACCTCACGGACGCTTTGGCGCGCCAACTCAAGGAAGCGGGGCAGTACAACAGCGCAGCAGATTATTTCCAAAAACTCATCGAATATCCCCAGACCCGTCCAGAAGTGCGTTTTGCAGCGAGTTTGAATCGCGCACAGTGCCTGGCTCTTTCGGGGCAATGGGAGGCTGCGCGAGACGCATATCTCGCAGCGGAAAAGTATACGGACAAGCCAGAGGAGCGTGCGAATGCGCTCGTTTTCGCCGCTATGGTTATGGAAAAGGTGGAAAAGCCGACGAACGGCTCCAGCGCCGTCCAACTCTACAAGATGGCTGCGGACCGGTATCCCCAGACCGCCGACGGGACAAAGGCCCGTTTGCAACAGGCGGCCTTGCTCGCGGAACAATCGAAGTTCCAGGAGGCCGCCGAGGTTTACAACCAGTTTGAACAGGAGCACCCCGATGACGAGAGGTGCGAAGAGGCAAAACTGTTGCGTGGCGTCAATCGCCGCAAGGGCGCAATCACTCCGGCAGCCAAGAGTTCGGCAGCGGATTTCCTGGCGGATCTTGCTCCTAAATGCAAGGATGCCAACCGTGCGGACCAGGCGATTTTCGAGGCCTACCAAGCCTGGTTGGAGGCAGGGGATTTTGAGAAGGCAAGCAACATGCTCACGAAACTCGTTTCCAAGAAGGAATCTCTGTTGCATGCGGAAGCGTTGTTTCGGCGGGTAATGCTGCATTTTTCGGAGGGGAAAATTGGACCGGGGCGTGACGATGCTAAAAGTTACTTCGAGGAGCGCGGTCACAATGAAGCCTCTGCCAACGAGTTGCATATCGCTGTCGGAGACACTTATGTCAATGAACAAAAATGGGGGGAAGCGCAGGCGGAGTACTTAAACGCGACCAATAACAATGTCAAGCCAGAGTTGCTGCCATTGGCCTGGTATGAAGCGGCGTTTTGCTGCTACCAGATGAAAAACTATCCTCAGACCATCACCTGGCTGGAAATGGCAAACACGGAGTTAGACAAGCAGTCCAATCTTTCAGCGGATCAAAAAATGTTGCGAGGGCGCATTCACTACCTCTGGGGAGATTGTCTCGCAATGCAAAGCAAATATGAAGAAGCGGGACTAGAGTATCAGGTTGCTCGTGCTGACGCCGGAGATTCCGAACTTGGCTGGAATGCGCTGGGACGGCAAGGAGACATGCTTCTCCATCGCGCGATCTCCTTGGGAAATCTGAAAAACGACGCCGAGACTGCCAAGATTTTTAAGGAAGCCGACCAATGTTTCCAGAAAATCGCGGAGAACTTTATGAAGACGGGGCAAAGATACCATCCACTCGCCCTGAAGGCGCAATATCGGCTCGCCTACAGTCTCAAAAATCAGAAAAAAGATGACCTGGCTTTGGACGAATATCGCAAAATCTACTTCGACTACCGTAACTACAAAGGAGACAAGGTTCCCTTGTTATCCTTCTATTTCGAAAATGCGGTCGTGGATATGTGCGAAATACTCGAAAAAAAAGGTGACATGGCTTCCCTTGATGAAGCCGCACGCTGCTACGACTTACTCGCGAAACAGAATCCTATGTCTGGAACTGCGCGTGAACGTCTGAAACAACTGCGAAAACCAAACCCCTCCTCCGAGACGAAACCTCCTGAACCTACGAAATCCAAATGATTCACGTTGCCATTGACAGTTCCCTGGGCAACTCCCTTGCACTGCGTACCCCAGATTTCACCACCTCCCTTCCAAACCTGGATTTTGGACGGGACAACGACCGTAACTTCCTTCCTTGCCTCCGGGACTTCCTGCGGCAGAACCGCCTGGACGTGCAAGACGTCGAAGCGTGGACAGTGGGAACGGGACCAGGAAGTTTTGCCGGTATTCGCTTCACGCTGGCGCTGGTGAAGGGGATTTGCACGGCGACGCATGCGAAGTGCCGTGGCATTCCGAGCGGATATGCGCTGGCGCGCGCCTGGGGCCGGGAGGGTCGCGTGGGAATCGTGGCAGACGCTCGTTGCGGGAAGGCGTTCGTGACGGTGTTCGAGGCGAAGAACGGTGTCTTTCGTCCCGTCGGCGACCCGCTTCTTGTGGAAAGCCAGACCACTTGGCCACCTGAATTGACCTGTGACGCATACTGCTCCGCCAATGCCGGCTTCGAGGAACACCTACCGGCCAATGTTCGCGAACATTTTTCCTTCCTCCCACCACCCGACGCTCAATGGCTCTTGCAGGCCGATGAGACCATCTGGCCCTGGCGCCAGGATTCCAACATCGAACCCCTCTATGTGAGACCACCAGCCTAGAAACTCTAGAGGTTCTAGAAGTTCTAGAAGAGCCAGCCATTTGTTACCATATCACCAGCAAACAAGGAAAAAACATGGCACCCCAAAAGAAAGACTTTGTAAAGTTGTTCCAGAACCCTACTTGCGAGTATCGCGGGGCACCCTTTTGGAGCTTGAACGGCAAACTGGAGGGCAAGGAGATGTGCCGCCAGATTCGCCAGTTCCACCAGGCGGGAATGGGCGGATATTTCCTGCACTCGCGCGTCGGGTTGCAGACCGAGTTTTTGGGGAAGGAGTGGTTTGAGGCGTTCCATGAGTGCAAGCAACTCACGCGCGAACTCAAGATGCAGATGTGCCTGTACGATGAGGACCGTTGGCCCTCTGGAGCCGCAGGCGGTCTTGTCACCAAGAATCCCGCCTATCGTGCACGCTTCCTGCACAAGAAGGTCGTTCGCGAGGTCAAGGGATACAAGCCGCAGGAGGGCAGTCTTGCTCTTTTCACGGGAAAGTTTGATGGATTCCATGCCTCGGACGTCAAGCGCGTCAAGACCGTTCCGGCACGTCTCAAGGAAGGATATTCCCTGGTGGATTTCCACGTCCAACTGCAGGCTCCCGATCCCTGGTACAACGACCAAACCTATCTGGACGTTCTGAATCCCAAGGCGGTTCGCGAGTTCATCAAGACCAGTTATCAAAAATACTATGACGAACTCGGAAAGGACTTCGGAAAACTCATTCCTTCCATCTTCACGGATGAGCCGAACTTCGGCGGCATCAATCTCGGAAAGGCCGACGAGGACCGAAAAACCGCCTGGACCGACGCCATCCCCGAACTCTTCCGCAAGCGCTTCGGCTACGACCTCATCGACCACCTTCCTGAAATCTTCTTCCAGGTCAAGGAGGTCAAGCGGTCCAAGGCACTCTACGACTATATGGAGACCATCACGACACTGTTCGTGGACAACTTCATGAAGCAGATTGGGGACTGGTGCACCAAGCACAACATCCTCTTCACGGGGCACGTCCTGGCGGAAGACACTCCGCTGGCGCAGGCGCGTCTTGTCGGCGATTGCATGCGTTGCTACGAGCACATGGGAATGCCTGGAATGGATTTGCTCACCGAGTACAACGATTGTTTTGAGACCTGCATGCAACTTGCAAGTGCGGCGCACCAGTTCGGGAAACGCTGGCGTCTCTCTGAGGCGTATGGTTGCACAGGCTGGAACTTCCCGTTCGCCGGACACAAGGCGGTCGGCGACTTCGAGTGCTTGCTTGGGGTCAACTTCCGTTGCATGCACCTGGCATGGTACACGGCTGGCGGCGAGGCGAAGCGCGACTATCAGGCGGCGATTTCGCGGCAGTCGCCGTGGTTCCCGTACTACCGTGTCGTGGAAGACCACTTCGCGCGTATGAACCTCATCACCTCGGAAGGCGAGGAGGTGCGCGACATCCTTGTCATCCACCCGCTCGAAACTACTTGGCTCCTCCTCAACAACATCGAGGCCCCGGAAGTCCAGGAATACGACAACGCCATCGTCGAAACCCGCAACCTCCTCCTCACTCACAGCCTCGGATTCGATTGGGGCGACGAGGCACTTCTCGCCAAGTACGCCTCCGTGGTCAAGAACGGCAAAGAGCCCGCCGTGAAGATGGCGCAGGCGCAGTACCGCGTCGTGGTGCTCTCCCCCTCCATCTCCATGCGCAAATCCACCCTCGCCCTCCTCAAAAAGTTCCACCAGGCGGGCGGCGAAATCCTCGCGGTCGACCGTAACCGCATCCCGACCGTGTTCGACGGCGTTGAGGACAAGGCACTCGCCAAGGAACTGAAGGACATCCTCTCCGTGGAAGACACTCTCGACGTGCTCATCGACCGCTACCAGCGCGTCGCAATCCTTCACGAATGCGACTGTGGTTGCGAGGACATTGACTACCCCACCGACGTCCTTTACCAACTCCGCAAGCGAGAGGACGGCTATGCGCTCGTCATTCACAACCTGGGCTTTGGAAAGGCCCCCGTCGTGCCGGGAATCCGTGACGCAAAGAACGGACGGGAAAAACAACCGCTGGACCGCGCTCAGGAACGCACGCATTCCTACGACGCCCTGACCATCTCCCTGGCGGTCGAAGGCAAGGGACTCTGGCGGGAACTGGAACCGGGGACCGGAAAAATCTTCCAGGCAAACGCTGAGTTCCTCGACGGCGAATGGCACATCCATACCTCCCTCGAAGGACTTCAGACCCGCATCTTCCTCTTTGCCCCTGAAAAGGCACTCCCCGCCGCTCCGGCGCGCCCCGAACTCATCGCCTACCAGGACCGCGATGTCGCACCTGCCGACGGGAAATGGAACTACCAACTTGACGAACCGAACGTCGCCGTCTTTGACTGGCCGACCCGCTGGCGCGTCAACAACGGCGAATGGCGCGAGGACAATTACATCCTCACCATCGACGACCTCATTCGCGATGAATGTGGTGTCCGCCGCCGTGGCTACCGCATGGTGCAACCCTGGGCTGCCAAGAAAATCGCCACCAAACGTGTCCCGCTGGACTTCGAGTTCGAGTTCCGCTGCGAGGCACTTCCGCGCACACCGCTGAAATGGGCGATGGAAACTCCCGCCGATTTCCAGGTCGACATCAATGGCGTCCCTCTTGCTGTCGAGGACAATGGGTACTGGTTTGACGAGTCCTGCCGTACGTTCCAGGTTCCACAGGAGGCCCTGCGGCGCGGAGTCAACACCGTCCACGTCCACTGTGACTACGATTTGAACGGGATGGGGTTGGAATCCATGTTCCTGCTCGGGGACTTCGGCGTCCGCATGGAAGGCACCACGAGCGTGCTTACACGGTTGCCCGAAACCCTTGCTGTGGGCGATGTCACCTGTCAGGGGCTTCCCAACTACTCCGGGAACATTTCCTACACGACCCAGTATACGTATGCTCCCGAACGCGGGCGCAAGGCATTCCTGCGCTGCGGAAACTTCGAGGGGACAGCGGTGCGCGTGCTGGTCAACAACGTCGAGGTTGGCGTGGTTGGCTGGGCACCGTATGAGGTGGAGGTGACGGATGCGATGAAACCTGGTCTGAATGAGGTCACCATCCAGGTTCTGGGGTCTCGTCGCAACTCTCATGGACCGTTCTATGCAGGCACGCTCTTTATCCCGTGGACGGGTTCGGGGCAACTGAAGGCCGTCGAGCACAAGGAACGCGTCCTGTTCCCATGGGGGCTCATGGGAACCCCGTATATCGAAAAGAGAATGCTCGAGATTTAGGGCTAGTATACCTAAACAAAGGACGGGGGCTGCCGCCCCCCGCTCCCCCCGCTCCCGCGCATGCCCCGCGCTCTCCAGCGCCCGAGCCTCTGCAACCCCGCCTGCGCGCGCAGGTACGGCGGGGCATGCCTTGCTCTCGGTTTTGCAGGGCCGCGCGGAGCGCGGCCCAAGGAGGGGTTGCGCGTGTTTAGCAAGTGCCGAAGCGATGGTAGCGGAGTGCTTGTGCGAACATCATGGGGGTGCCGTCGTAGGCGATGGAATAGAGTGCGCCGTTTTGCAGACGGACCTCGATGTTGAGGAGTTTGCCTTGGAGTTCGTCCAGGGAGCCCTTGCGCCATTGCGGGGTCCATTGGGTGGAATCGCCTTGGAATGGGATGCAGTCTTCGTGGGAGAGCCAGGCTTTTTCGCCATTGGTGTTGTATTCATAGATGGCGCAGGTGGCGTGTTTTGCCTGGAGATTGATGCGGAGAGGGCCTCCTTTCCAAAGGGTGTCTCGCAGAGCGAGGACGCCTGGAGTGTCGCCATGGGTGACGAGGCGGATGAAGCCATCTTGGCGCAGGCGGAGGATTTGGATGGCGGCGTTGCCAATCATCTGCGCGGGAGGGGTGCCATGCTGCTTATGGCTGGCGCAGACGTACAGAAGCAGAGAGCCGCTTTTTTCGCGCAGAACGGAGGAGATGAAGGTCATCTTCCACGGTCCGTCGGGAAGCATGTCGCCTTCCAGGAACGGCACATGCAAGGAACGCTGCCAATGGTGCCCGTTCAGGGAGTAGGCCAGTTGCACACGCATCTCGCCAGAACTGTACTTGTTGAAGATTCCCTGCGGGAAGCCACTGAAGAGGAGGGGGAAGCCGATGAACCAACCGTCGTATTCCATGGCAGGCATGCCATAGACTTCCGCGAGTGGCTCGTCCAAGGAATCGCATTGCAGACACAGTTCCAGCGGAGAAAAATGCATCCAATCGGAGGTATCGGTGATGGCGACGCGGCGCTGTCCCCAGTCAGGACGAGTGAGAATCGTGAACGCTTTTGCTGCCGGATTATAGAACGCACCCGTGATGGGTTCCGTCCCTACGGGATTCCAGCATGCGCCTTCTTTGGGATGCCAGCGGAACAAGTCTGGGGAGGTCAAGACGCGGTCTTGTATGCGGCTTTCCGCCTGCAATTTTGCGTTGTCGCAGAAGAGCATCTTGTAGCGTTCCTCGGGAGAAGCCTGGGGGTCTTCCAGAACGACTGCGATTTCGGACCCCTGGGGGGAGGGCGGCAGAATCTGATTGGGGACGAGCGGATTGTCGAACCCGCTTGCCTGTGCAGTGTTACGTGGCTGGAAATGGATGCCGTCTTCGCTGATGGCGGCACCGAAGCCGTGGATGGCGTTGTGGTTTTCGTCCCAGACGAAGCCGTTGTAGAGCAGGTGAATGTTTCCGTCTAGCCCACGAAGGGCGTAGCACCATCCATAGGGAGAGGTCAGATTCGGGTCCTGGAAGGTACCTACCTGTTCGGGAACGCCATATTCCCGATGCAAGCCCTGGCGTACGAAGAGGCGCTGGTCGTCAAAAAACAAATGCTTGTACATACACTTTTACTCCTGGGGGAAACTTTTTTTGAAGTTCACAGAACACTCTGAATACACAGACCTGTTTGTCCGCGTCACGCGCTACCAACCACTTGATATAAAACAGAATACAAAGTGCAAGCCACCGCGAAGCGGCGGATTGCATTCTGTGTGTTCTGTGTGTTCTGTGGACTCCAAAATGAGTATTGCAACTACCTCACATGTTCTGGATTAGTTGGAAGGAGCCATCGGGGAGGAACTCGACTGTCTTGACGGGGGTGCCGCGGAAATAGAGACCGCCATATCCGTCGGTTTCGTAACTTCCTGCGGCAAACTCACGTACAACGGGCGGGAGAAGCGTCCAGTCTCCGTGTCGTTTGAGATTGTCCTGGTTGCGTGTGGCAATCTCCTCCAGTGGGTCGTTCCAGCCGCCCTTGGGGCGCTTGGCGGGACGCGCGTCCGCGATTGCCTGGAGTTGTTCGCGGGAGTACCCCCCGAAATCAATGGGGACCTTTTGGGAGACACCGAGGAGAAGACCATTGTCCATGCTGTCGCCTTGTCCGGAATAAGGTTCGACGATGAGGACGCTGCTTCGGAGGTAGTCCAGCCCTTCCAGAATGGCGCGTTCCACGGGAATCGTGTGCAGACCGACAAAGAGGCGGCGTCCGTCTTTTTCGTAGGTCAAATCGCCGGGATGGACATTGAGGCAGGTGAGGGAGGCGGTCAGATTCGTGAGGGGGACGAAGCCGGCGAAGACACCGAAGTCGAGTTGATGGGGTGCGATGGCTTCCAGCAGGGTCTGGGTCCACTCTTCACGGATTTCCTGACCGCGCGGTGTGAGGATGGAGACGCGCGTTTCGCCCCGTTCCTGGTAGAACTTGCGGATGTCGCACTCGATAACGGGAATCCCGAACTGCTTGCCCAGTTCACGGGCGCGGCTCGTTTCCGGGGCATCCGTGATGAGCACGGGAATCTCCAGCGGACGCGGCGAGCGCGAGGCCAGATCCGTCAATAGTTTCTCGGCATTGCTGCCGCTCCCGCTGAGAAACACGCCTGCACGAGGTAGACAATCCTGGGGGCAAATGCAAAGGGGAATCCAATCAGACATGATGCGTTCCTTTAGAATCCAGCGATGGGGAACCAGACGGGTTCGGAGGGGTTGCCAGCCTTGTCGAAGGCCTGCAGTTGGAACCACTGTGCGCCTTTGACGCGGGCGCGGAGGCGGTTGAGATTTACGGGAGCTGCTCCCTGGAAGGTTTCGGACCAGGCGGGCTTTGCATTGTCGTCAAGAGCGGTGGCCTTGAGGGAGGCGATGCCCGATGCGTCGAAAGCGAACCAAGTGAGGAGGTCGGGAGTATCTTGATTTTTGGGGGCCCCGAAGACGACGAGGTCATCGAGGAAGAGGAGGTCGTTGTTCTGAGCTTTTTCTCGCTGGAAGGCGATGCGGTCGATGACCATGTCGGCGAGCTGCTTGTCGTTGACACCGGATTGTTTGAGGAGGTCGCGGACGTTGAAGAGGAAGGTACGCCACTGGTTGTTGACCCAGGGGAAGGTCTGTGTCTTGTTGAGGTCGTGGGGCTGCTGCTCCGGTTTGACGAGCGATATCTGGTAGTCCTGGCCCTTGCGGCCCTTAATGCGGAAGCGCAGGTATACTTTCGTGGAAGGACGCAGTGGGTTCATCCGCAAACGGCAGGCGATGTACGGATGCTCGGCAGGCTTCCAGGTGATGCCACGTTCGCACCAGGAGCTGCCCCAGTTGGGGCAGACGAGTTCGATGTATCCCGTTGCACTGTTTCCGGAGGAGAGGCGCGCGTGGTGGTCGTGTCCAAACGAGAGGTGGAATTGACCGAACTCCTGGCCGTCCCAGCCAATCCAGAGCGGGACGGATTTCGGGAGTTCGAAATGGTGCCAGGAGGGTCCAGTCTTGTCCAGGCTGTGGTTGATTTTGTAGGACATGTCGAGTCGTGGGGTGGCGTTGCCGGCACCGTCGCGAATGCCTTCGATGGCGAAGGGGATGGTGTCGCCGTTCTTGGCCTTGTTGAGTTGTTCTCGTAGGAGCCAGGTGAAGTTGAAGAGGATGGTGTCCTGGCGGACGGAGTGGATGAACTCGGAATACCAGTCGCTTGGATGGATTTTCTGTCCTGCGACGAGGAAGGAGGCCTTGTTGATGTCAATCGGGGAGGCGGAATGATTGTCGA
>JAFRLI010000038.1 GCA_017431255.1 Victivallales bacterium | reverse complement strand
ATCCTTGAAGATGCCGCCGTTGCCGTCTGCCATACCGGCAGGCAGGAAGGATGTCGCGATCTTCTGACCGGTCTGTCCGACAGTGTCGATGATGTACTGGCGGTCAACAAGCAGACCGAAGGCTTTGCGCATCGCATTCGCCTGTTCTGCAGTCTTGCCTTCGAACAGCGGGCTCTTCACGTTGAAGATCACGTAGTAGGTTCCCAGTTCATCAACGATGTGGAATTCCGGATCCTTGCTTTCGATCAGGGATGCGATCTCATCGGTCGGAACGGTATCGGCGAAGTCAAGATCGCCGGCACGGTATGCAGCGTAGATCGCGGTGTCATCTGCGGACAGCATGTATTCGATGCGTTCGATGGACACTTTGTCTGCATCATACCAGTACGGGTTCTTTACATAAACCATGGATTCATCATGGTTCCAGCTTTCCAGTGTGTAGGCACCGTTGGAGACGAAGCCGGCTTCCTGTGCCCAGGAGCCCGGGTTGGTTTCCCAGTCTTCCTTCGCTTCCACAACAGACTGCTTCACAGGGAAGTAGGTCGGGAAGGCTACCAGGTCGAGCATGTAAGCGCAGGGGCTCTTCAGAGTCACAACGACGGTCTTCGCATCCGGAGCAGAAACCTGCAGGGCTTCCGCATCACCGGCCTGGAATTCATCGTATCCGGCAATCACGTCGAACATATATGCATAGTCGGCAGCGGTCTTCGGATCAGCAGCGCGCTTCCAGCTGTAAACGAAATCTTCAGCGGTCAGGTCGGAACCATCGGACCACTTCAGACCATCCTTCAGTGTGAAGGTGTAGGTCAGACCGTCTTCAGAAAGTTCATAACCTTCAGCAAGCTGCGGGGCAAGTTCGCCATCAGCATTGTAGGCATACAAACCGCTGAAGGAGTTGGCTGCCAGGCAGGCTCCGTCAACTGTGTCCCGCGTCAACTGGCTAACGCTGACGATGAATGGCTCACCCTGCGTCATACTCCTCCCTCTTCCGTGTTACAGCTTGAAGGTGAGGTTGTCGCCGGTAGAACTGGCGCTCTGGACCTTGCCCTTGATGTTGTTGAGGTCGTTGCAAGTATCCACGAGCGGGCGAATCTTTTCAATGGCGAACTTGGAAAGACCGCCTGGGAGCGGAACCAATCCAATGCGTGCGGAAGTCACTGTGACATCCAGTTGTCCCTTGCCAGTGCAGTTGAAGGTGACCTTGCAGACGCTGTCCATCGGCAAAGCACCGAACAGTTTGTTGGTGACCACGACCTTGGCGGCGTTGCCATCCAGGAAAGCGATGCTGAAATGGGTCGGGACGACCTGGTCGCTGCCAGAGCGGGGCAATCCCATTGCCTTGTTGAGAACAAATGTGGCGTCTTCGCTCGAGAACGAATACTCCTTCGCGCCTGCGGGAGCCTCTTCCCCTTCCTCCGCCTTCTTGCCGCGCTTCTTTTTCTTCGGAGCCGATGGTGCAGCCGCCTTTTTCACTTCCTCGAACCTCTTTTCCGCGTCTGGCGACGCAGAATTGCCCTTCGGGCCGCCCGCCGGGCAGAACAACGCCAGGATGAAAAGAATGAGAATCGTGCAAATCACCGAATACGTGATTTTTTCAGCCAGCGTGGTCTTGCGTCGCAGTTTTTTCGTGCTTTCGTCCTTCGCAATTGCGTCGGGCTTCATCTCGGCGAGATTCAACTTCTTGCCACACCCGCGGCAGAAAATGGCGGTCAACATGTTGTCAGTACCGCAATCCGGACATTTCAAACCCATTGTCGTATTCCTTTTGTTTTATGGTGGATGTGTTGTATACACAAAAAATCATCTTAAATATAACCATAAAATGGCGTTTTGCAAACCAGCAAGCGAAAGGACGGAAAGGACCGAAAGGCGGGAACTGAGGAATGAGAGATTATCACAAAAAGCCGAACAAAAGCCAGATTTATCGGGAAGGCATTGGATTTTTAGAGAGAATGTTCTATATTTTCTTAGGAAAACTGTTATTATTCAGAACCCTGGTTCATGGTAATGATTTTGAAACACTTTCTTCCACAAAATACGCAAAAATAATGGATACACCTGTCTCTTCAAAAGGTTCTAAAGAACCGTTGCTTCCTGCCTGTCCCCCTGCGGCCCGCAGGGGGACAGCACAGGAAGTCAGCGCGACTTCAGCGCGTTTTGAGAGACAGGAATGATGACTGTTCCTTTTGTGTATTTTGTGTGTTTTGTGGATAAAAACAAAAGACCTGAATCACGCGGCGACCTTTCTGAACAGTAACGGAAAACTAGGGAAATGGAAACTCCAAAGAAGGCACAGAAGATGAAAGAGATTCGAGTTGGTTTGATCGGGTGTGGCGCAGTTGCGCCGACGCATCTTTACAGTTACAAGAAGATTCCCGGGGCGACTGTCGAGGCGGTTTGTGATTTGGACGAGGGCAAGGCGTCCGCAATGGCGTCCCGTTTCGGGATTCCGCACGTTGCCAGGAATGTCGCGGAACTGGTGCAGAACCCCGAGTTGGACTTGATTGACATCTGCACGGACCATGCGAGCCATTCCCCGATTGCAGTCGCTGCGCTCAATGCCGGCAAGAACGTGGTCTGTGAAAAATGCCTCTCGAACTCCCTGGAAGGACTGGATGCGATGTTGGCGGCACGGCGACGCCACCCCGAACTGCTGTTTGCAGGCATCTTCCAGCACCGCCACGAACGTGCCAATCGTCTGCTGAAACGTTTGATGGAGGAGGGGAAGTTTGGACGGATGCTGAATGCGTCCGTCCATATGGTGTGCCAGCGTCCCAATTCCTACTACCAGGACTACTGGCACGGCAAATGGAACGGGGAGGGCGGCAGTTTCCTCATCACCCAAATCATTCATTTCATCGACTTGACGAACTACTTCCTGGGCAACCCGCAGAGCGTGATGGCACAGTGCAACAATCTCATGCACCAGGGCGTCATTGAGACCGAAGACAACACGGGCGTCCTGGTGCGTTATCCCGACGGCGTGCTTGCCACCTTCTGCGGTTCTTCCGCCTCAGTGATTGACAAGGGCTTCCGATGCAACGTCATTCTTGCGGGAACGCAGGGGCACGTCGTTCTTTCGGGATTCCGTCCCGAGTTCTGGAAGTTCCACGATATCGAGGCGCAGAAGGAGATGGATGCCTTGATGGAGAGTTTCCAGGAAGAACCTGCCCCCGACCCCGCCAAGCCTCACTACGGCGGTGGTCATCCCGAACAACTTGCAGACGTCGTTGCGGCCATTCGCGAGCATCGGGACCCCTATGTCACCGTGGAAAAAGCGGCGGTGACCGCACGCCTCATCCTCAATTGCTACCAATCTGCAAAGACTGGCAACTGGATAGAACTTCCCCAACCATAATCACCACAAGAAAGGAGCAGCTATGTCGTTTTCTGCAAACATCCCCGAAGTTAAATTGGGCATCATTGCCGTCTCGCGTGACTGCTTCATCCGTTCCCTCTCCGAAAATCGCCGTGCAGCGATTGTGAAAGCATACACCAAGACGGGTGCCAGTCTATATGAGTGTCCTGTGACGGTGGAAAATGAGGCGGATATGCTGGCGGCAGTCGCCGATGTCCAAAAGGCAGGTTGCAATGCGCTGGCGGTGTTCCTGGGCAACTTTGGACCGGAAACCCCGGAAACCCTCATCGCGCAGAAGTTCGCGGGACCCTGCATGTATGCCGCTGCGGCGGAGGAAGGAGACCTCATCGATGGCCGTGGAGACGCTTTCTGCGGCATGCTGAACTGCTCCTACAACCTCGGCATGCGCAAATTGCGGGCGCACATCCCCGCCTATCCTGTCGGAACCGCCGAGGACATAGCGGAAATGATTCGCGATTTTGTGCCCGTCGCACGTGCCCTTATCGGTCTGGCCGGTTTGAAAATCATCACGTTCGGTCCCCGTCCGCAGGACTTTTTCGCATGCAATGCGCCGATACAAGGGCTGTACCAGTTGGGCGTGGAAGTGGAGGAGAACTCCGAGCTGGACCTGCTGGTTTCGTACCAGGCGCATGCTGGGGACAGCCGCATTCCTGCCGTTTGCGCGGACATGGCCGCCGAACTGGGGCAGCACGGCAACGCCTATCCCGATTTTCTCTCGCGCATGGCGCAGTTTGAATTGACGCTTCTGGATTGGGCGGAGCAGCACAAGGGTGCGCGTTCCTATGTGGCGTTTGCCGACAAGTGCTGGCCTGCCTTCCCGCAGCAGTTCGGCTTCGAACCCTGCTACGTCAATTCGCGTCTTGCGTCCCGGGGAATCCCCGTCGCCTGCGAAGTCGATATCTACGGTGCGCTTTCCGAATACCTCGGTGCCTGCATCTCCCAGGACGCTGTCACTCTGCTCGACCTCAATAACTCCGTCCCCACCTCCCTCTACCAAGATAGCATCCAGGGCGTTTTCCCCTATGCCCAGACGGACACCTTCATGGGGTTCCACTGCGGAAACACTCCCTCCTGCAAGATGTGCGCAGACCGCGCCATCAAGTATCAACTCATCCAGCATCGCCTCCTCGAACCCAAGGGAAGCCAGCCGGACTTTACGCGCGGCACTCTTGAAGGCGATATCGCGCCTTCCAATGTCACGTTCTACCGCCTCCAGTGCGACGCCACAGGCACCCTCCGTGCCTACATCGCGCAAGGAGAAGTCCTTCCCGTCCCCACGGGTTCCTTCGGCGGCATCGGCATCTTCGCCATCCACGAAATGGGACGTTTTTACCGACACGTCCTCATCCAGAAGCACTTCCCGCACCACGGCGCTGTCGCATTCGGACATTTCGGCAAGGCTTTCTTCGACCTCTTCCAGTTCCTCGAAATCGCCGACATCTCCTACAACCAGCCAAAATCCCTTCCCTATCCCACCGAAAATCCCTGGGCATAAGAGAAACAGACAGAACCCCAGAAAGAACAATCGTGTGTCCCAGTGGCACTGCTTCCCATGAAGGCATTGAAAGCGTCGCAATCTCTTCTATGGCCTTTTTGTGTTGTATTTTAGGAATTTGGGGTTATATTTTATAGTGGTGAGGGGTGTCTTTTGTCAAAGTCAACCAAGAGGTTTTTGCATGATGGATATGAAAAAATGTGCTTGTCTAGCGGTGGCTTTGCTGCTTTGTGTGAGTTGTGTTCTGTATGGTGTGACCTTGAGTGACTTGTATAATGCGCTGGACAAGCCGGCGGGAGTCACGGTGGTGGGATGCGACTATGTAAAGTTCCAGCAGGTGAAGGAGGAGGATGGGACGTATGTTGGGACGGATGTGATTTCCAAGCAGTCCAGCGATATCAAGTGGAAGGTTCAATCGGGTGCGGCATATGGAACGAGTCCGTTGAAAGGTACCTGCGTTTGTTCGGACTTGAAGACAGGTTCGCGTGATTATGACGCGCAATATATTTCCTTGAACCTTCAGGTGACGGGTCCGGGCAGGCTTTTTTTCTATTATATGACATCCACCTATTCTGCGAACTTCAGCGACTACTTGATGGTGCTGGTAGATGGAGATGATACGGGATTCCAGGCAGATGGCTATAACGAGGGAAATGACCCCGATTGGAGGTGGAGCCTTCCCCAAGGAGAAGAGGAAGCGGTGAACTTGGGGATGGTGGAGGTCGAGGGAACGGGGAATCATACGATTACGTTCCGTTTTGTGAGGGACGACCCGGGATATAATTGGAACGACAAGGACAAGGTCGTCTATGTGAAGGATGGCCCTCAGAAACCCGTGAAGTCAGATTATGACGGGGACACGGAATGGTACAAAGAAGACTTGTATTACTATGAAACCTATCAGGAGCCGTATTTTGGGAATTGCGTGTGGCTGGATTATGTGACATGGGAGCCAGTTTCTCCGATTTTGGAGATTTCCACGGAGGGAGATGACGAGGGGGTTGCCATTCTGCTGGACTCGAACGAGGAGATGTTCAATGCAGTCCTGCGGTACACGCTGGACGGAAGTACACCCACAGCCAATTCCCCAGAGTTTCCCGAGGATGGGCTAGTGGTTGAAACCTCATGCACGTTTACCGTTTCGATGATGAGCGCCAGCAAGACTTTGGCAACTGCGAGTGAGCAAATCACTGTTGCCATTGCGCCCCCGGTGCTGTCGCCGACGCCAGGCACCGGCACGAAGTACATGGACGAGGTGACGGTGTCGGCAAGCGGTGCCACGGGGACGCGCAAGATTCGCTACACGACAGACGGGAAGGTTCCCACCAAGACCAGCCCTGAGTGGACAGGCGACCTCACGCTCACAAAGACTACTACCATCCAAGCAGCGATTTTCACAGCCGACGATTCGGCCTCCAGTGCACCTGCCACCGCCACCTACACCATCGAACTCTCTGCTCCAGTTTTGAGTCCCGTGACCGCAGAATATCTTGACACCGTGACCGTATCCGCCACCGGCAATGCAAATAGCCAGATTCGCTATACCACCAATGGAACAGATCCCGTGGTGACTTCTCCACTTTGGAACGGCGACCTCGTGCTCAACACCACTGCAACCGTGAAGACGGCTTGTTTCCGTGAGGGGTGCTCCCGCAGCGAGGTTACCTCGGCGACCTACACCATCCGCCTCACGGAGCCGACGCTGAACGTCTCCTTTGAAGGCGACAAGGCGGTGGTCTCCGCCACGCATCCGCTCAATGAAATCCACTACACGACTGACGGGAGCACGCCCACAACGGCAAGCCCGCTCTGGAAAGGCGACCTCACCGTCACCAGCGCCACAACCGTTCAAGCGATATGCGCACGGGCAAATACCATTTCCAGCGAGGTGGTATCGGCGACCATCCTGCAGTGCGCCCCGCCCGTCGTGACCTGCAAGGACGGAAGCACCTCGGAACTCTGCCCCAATGGGGTCTATACCCGTGCCTATCTCACCGTCAGCGCCACGGCAACGGATGGCGCTACCGTGTGGTACAGCCAGAATGACGGCGCGTACAAGATTTTCACCAGCGGCTCCATCCGAATCCTGGACGGAGATACGTTGCAGTTCCGCGCGATGCGCGAGGGGGCACTCACAAGCACGACGGTTGGCGTCCAGGCCCGCAAGGCGTCTGCGGTCACCATCGGCGGCGAGGGATGCGATATCGTGCTGCACAGCGGCTGGAACCTCGTCGGACTTCCCTACGCATTCTCGCTCACCAGCGCTTCGGAATTGCTGGCGGCGCATCCATTCGAATATGATGCGACTGCGTGCGCGTACGTGCCCTGCACGGAACTCCCTGCCGGTGGAGCCGTCTGGCTCTTCCGCAAGGGCGGCGATTCCAGCACCATCATGTTGCAGGGGGTTCCGGAGTACGGTACCCCTGCGGCAAGCGGCATCTCCCTGGTCGCGTCCGAGGTCATGCCGACCTCGGCGACCGTCTGGTCCTTCCAGGCAGGAACCTACTGGGAAGTTAAGAAGAAAGACTTCCGCAAAGGCAACGGATATCTCGTCCAGAAATAGCCCGTTTTTTAGCCGAAAATGGACACACCGGCATGCTTCCCACACCAAAAATCATCGAGAAATCCACCTCAAATCCCCTCAAAATCCACTTTTTTTCAAAAAAATCAAAAAAAAAACAGAAAACAGTTTGACATCCCCGAAAACGGGGGTATATTAGTTTCTAAATACATTTTTGTTCTTTGTGTTTCCGCCACCTTGGTGGAGCATGAAACCAACCACAACAGTTTTCAACTTTTTAGAACAGGCACTCAAATGCCGTGCCGAGCACCAGTGAGGCACGAAAGGAGGAAGACGACAACAGCTGAGTAAAGAACCCACCAATTTGAAGTCGTTTTTTGGATTTTTTGTCAAGAAGAATGGAAAGGCCGTCAGAAGACGGTCTGGTTGAAAAAACAAAGGAAATGAAAATGAACAAACTGATTGCTACTCTCATCGCGACCGCTTGCGCAGGCGCCATGGCACAGTACGCTGTCTATGACTACTCCTCCAGCATCAAGCGTCTCAACCCCGAGTTCAAGAAGTACTCCTCCAAGGCCAAGAATGATGGCTGCGGTGTCTGCACCCCCGCCGTCAAGGCTTACGTCGAGCGCTTCGCCGTCAAGTCCGACAAGGTCACTGGCTATGTCCAGCTCCCGATCTGCGCGAGCTGCAACGCCTCTGGCGTTCTCGGCACCCTCTTCGAAGGCGAGCCCGAGGACAACAACTACTACGCGAACATCAACGCTGGCTACAACCAGTACTATGCGTACATGCTGAACGAGTGCGCCGAGGCCGAATGGGCATCGGTTGCTCCCTGCGCTGACTACGGTTTCTACGGCATTGCCTGGCTGACCCGCAAGAACGACAAGTTCCAGCAGTCCTCCCAGTATCCCATCTACAAAGTCGTTGTTCGCGCCGAAGTCGGCATCTTCGGTTCCTACGTGAACCTGACCCCGGCGACCTGCCAGTATGACTGGCCCATCGACAACGGCAAAGCCGCGACCAAGGCTTGGATGTCCCTGAGCTACGCGATGCCCGATCCCGCCGCTCCTGGCATGTACTCCACCGCGAACCTCGTCAAAGGCACCGCTGACCAGTACGCCTACGGCTTCCTCGGCTGGGGCAACAACCAGGGCACGACCGTTTACGAGACCGGTTTCGGTACTCTGACCTCCTCCACCACCGACATCTTCGGCCTCTGCGGATCCAGCAGCTCCTCCTGCCGCATCGTCAAGCAGATCAGCGGTACTCTGGTTGGCTGGCCCACCATCATCGCCGCTTGCGGACGTAAGGCCATCTGGGATCTCTGCGACTTCTCCGCAGCTTCCGAAAAGGCCGTCATCAGCGGTACCTGGTCCATCAAGTACAACAAGTCCCTCAGCGGTGATGGTACTTACCGCTCTCAGGAATCCGCCATCGTTAAGAAGATGGGTAGCAAGAAGGTCTGGGACACCACCGACGATGACAACAACATCTACAAGCTCTACTTCCAGCCCGAGGATATCCCCGTTCTCATGACGACCTACTACGATTCCTGCGACGCCCAGCCCTAATCGGTGCTAGGCATGCGGGAAACTTGGGAGAACCATCCAATGGTCTCCCAAGAATCCTAACCCAAAAGGGGAGAGATTTCCCAAAGAAGTCTCTCCCCTTTTTTTTTATCTAGAGGTTCTAGATGGGCTAGAGGTGCTAGATGGGCTAGATGGGCTAGAGGTGCTAGATGGGCTAGAGGGGCTAGAGGGGCTAGAGGGGCGAGAGGGGCTAGATAGGCGAGATGGGCGAGAGAGTGGAAAAGCAATAGGAAATTGCAAGAAATGGAGGAACAAAGGTACGAACGATGGGTCTAACAATAATGAAAAAGGTAAACTGCGGCTGATTCAGTTGCCTGTTTTTGGTATTACAGATTGAGACGAAACCAGAAAGGAGTTTTCAGGGATGACAGAGACGCAAAAGAAAATTGGAATTGGAGCATTGGCGGCAGTGGTGATCATTGCTGTAATTGCCTTGCAATTCTCGAGCGAGCCTGTTGAGAAGGAGCCGTCGCAAGTGGAGAACGCAAAGACGGAGGCAAAAACGGAGAAGGCGGTGACAAGCCAGAAGAATGGTAAGTCGCAAAGCAAAGAGGAACGGGAAGCGCGAGCGGAACAGAACAAAGAGCGTCTGCTCGAATTGATGGACGACGCAGAGGAAAATCACGACGCTGCGTTGGAGCTAGCGATGCAGATGGCGGAGACTGGAACGAATGAAGAGAAACTGGATGCGGTTCGTTGCTTTGAATGGTTTGGAGACACGAAGTCTGTCAAGGGATTGTTAACCGTGATCCAGGGGACAACAGGGGATTTGCAAAAAGAGGGACGTCAATCGTTGCAGCATATTCTTGCGCGTTCCAATTATGATGAGGACGGATTGGATAAAGAATCCTGGTTATCGGTGATTCAAAATGATTCAGATCCTGAGGCTCTTTCGCATTATTTCCATTTGCTGGGTACTTTGGATAACCCAAAAAGCGTTCCCATTCTGATGGAATTGCTGGATTCTGAAAATGAGGACATCAAGAAAGAAGCCCAGGAACTGATCTCAAGCATTGCCAGCGGGGATGAGATTCTGACACGAAAGGAAGCCGAAGCGTGGTGGCAAACCTACCAGAAAGAACATCCAGAAGAGTTTGAAAAATAGCGGAAACTAGAGGGGCTAGAGGGGCTAGAGGGGCTAGAGGGGCTAGAGGGGCTAGATGCGCTAGATGCGCTAGATGCGCTAGATGCGCTAGATGTGCTAGATGTGCTAGATGTGCTAGATGTGCTAGATGCGCTAGATGCGCTAGATGCGCTAGATGCGCTAGATGTGCTAGATGTGCTAGATGTGCT
>JAFRLI010000037.1 GCA_017431255.1 Victivallales bacterium | reverse complement strand
TCCCCACTCCCCACTCCCCACTAACCACTCCCCACTCCCCACTAACCACTAACCACTAACCACTAACCACTAACCACTAACTGTTAGTTTTTCTCGACGACGATTTCGGGGTCCACCTTGTTGCGGAGGATTTCCTCAATGCCGTTCTTGAGGGTCATCTGTGCATACGGGCAGGTGCCGCAATGGCCCGTGAGCGTCAAAAGCACATTCTTGCCTTCGATTTTGACGATTTCCAGGTCGCCGCCATCCGCCTGCAAAGAAGGACGGATTTCATCGAGGACGGCACGAATCTTCTGTTCAAGTTCTTCCATGTTTTGAGACTCCTGAATGGTTTGAGTTTGTCAATGACTTGTCAACGGCGGACGCCGTCAGTACCAGCGGCGGGACGCTGTCGTTACTGAAACGATGCAAGTTGTTCGCGGATGCGGGCCAGTTTGGCCTCTCCTTCCGTGACCTTTGCTTTTTCTGCCTCCACGACTTCCTTGGGGGCGCGAGCGACAAAGTTCTGGTTGGAAAGTTTTCGGTTGACGCCTTCGAGGTACTTCACCATTTCCGCCTCCTGCTTCTGGAGACGCTGCACCTCAGCCGCCACGTCGATGATTCCCTTCAGCGGCAGGTATGCCGTCGCGATGGAGGAGACGGCGACGCCGCAGGCGCCCTCGCCCTTGCCGCCGACTGGCAGGATCGTGAGCGTGGAGGCGTTGAACAGGACCTTCAGCGCGGCTTCGTCGCGCTTCAGGAACGCAGCGGACGCTTCGTCCACGGGGGCAATCGCCAAATCGACCGCCTTGGCGGGGGAGAGTTGGTAGTTGGCGCGCATGGCGCGAACCGCGCGAATGAGTTCGTGCTTCGCCTCGGTAGCTTCTGCGTGCTCGGCGGTCGCATTCAACGCGTCCAGCGTTGCGGAATCCAGGGCGACGGGCCACGTCGCATTCATGATGGAATCCTCTTCGGCGACGAATCCCATCTGGTGCGCCAGTTCGTCCGTGATGAACGGCATGATGGGATGGAGGAGACGCAGGAAGGTTCCGAGGACGTAATCGAAGACCTGGAGGGTCTTGGTGGCCTGTGCGTCGAGCGTTTCGGCGTTGAGGACGGCCTTGCAGGATTCGAGGTACCAGTCGCAGAAGCGGTTCCAGATGAAGTCGTAGATGGACTTGCAGACCTCGTCAAAGCGGAAACCTTCGAGGGAGGAAGTCAGTCCACGGACGGTTTCGTTGAGTTCGAAGAGAATCCACTGGTCGTCGGGACGGAGGTCTTCGGGACGGATGCCGTCCAGAGTAGGCCAGCCGAGCGGGGCTTTGCCTTTTTGGAGACGGAAGCGGACCACGTTCCAAATCTTGTTGGCGAAGTTGCGTCCGATTTCGCATTTTTCATTGGAGTAGCGGATGTCCTGGCCGAGCGGCGTGATGTAAATCATCGTGAAGCGCAGTGCGTCTGCACCGTAGGTTTTGATGACTTCCAGCGGGTCGGGGGAGTTGTTGAGGGATTTGGAGAGTTTGCGGCCCTTCTCGTCGCGGATGATGGAGGTGAAATAGACATCCGAGAACGGGACCTCGCCCATGAACTCCAGGGAGGACATAATCATGCGGGCGACCCAGAAGAAGATGATGTCGGGACCCGTCACCAAACTTTGGGTCGGGAAGAATTTATGGAGTTCGATGGAGTCCTTCGGCCAGTCGAACACCGAGAACGGCCAGAGCCAACTGGAGAACCAGGTATCGAGCACATCGGGATCCTGGTGCAGGTGGTCGTGTCCGCATTTCGGGCAGGTCTTCGGCATTTCACGGGCAACGACGACCTCGCCGCACTTGTCGCAGTAGTATGCAGGGATGCGGTGTCCCCACCAGAGTTGGCGGCTGATGCACCAGTCCTTGATATTCTCCAGCCAGTGGTTGTAGGTCTTCACCCAGCGTTCTGGATAGAAGCGGATTTTGCCGTCCGCAACCGCCTTCAACGCCGGTTTCGCCAGCGGTTCCATCTTGACAAACCACTGCTCCGAGAAGCGAGGCTCCACGGGGACGTCTCCACGCTCGGAGTATCCCACTTCGTGCGTGTAGTCCTCGACGCGGTCCAGGAATCCCTGCTTCTCCAACTCCGCAACGACTGCCTTGCGGCAGGTGAAACGGTCCATTCCCACGAACTGCGCACCTGCGTTTTCGTTCATCGTGGCATCGTCGTTCATCAAATTGATGACTTCGAGATTGTGGCGCAGACCGACCTGGTAGTCGTTCGGGTCGTGGGCAGGCGTAATCTTCACGGCGCCCGTTCCAAACTCTGCCTCGACATAGTCGTCCGCAATGAGCGGAATGCGTCGTCCCACCAGCGGCAGGATAATCATCTTGCCTATCTTGTCCTTGTAGCGTTCGTCCTTCGGGTTCACGGCGACCGCCGTATCGCCCATCATCGTCTCGGGACGCGTGGTCGCAACCTCGACATAGCCGCTGCCATCTTCATACGGATACTTGAAATACCAGAGGTGACCGCGCTCCGTCTTGTAGATGACCTCCTCGTCGGACAGGGCGGTGCGGGACTTCGGGCACCAGTTGATGATGCGGTGCCCTTTGTAGACGAGCCCCTTTTCGTACAGGCGAATGAAGACTTCCTTCACGGCGTTCGAGAGGCCTGGGTCCATTGTGAAGCGTTCGCGCTGCCAATCGCAACTGCAACCGATGGTGCGGAGTTGCTTGATGATGACACCGCCGTATTTCTTCTTCCAGTCCCAGGTGTGCTCGATGAACTTTTCGCGCCCAAGGTCGTAACGAGTGAGGCCCTGTTCCTTCTTGAGGGCGGCTTCCACCTTCGCCTGCGTCGCAATTCCCGCATGGTCGGTCCCTGGGACCCAGCAGGTTTCACGGCCGCGCAAACGCTCAAAACGAATGAGGATGTCCTGCAACGTGTTGTTCAGG
>JAFRLI010000352.1 GCA_017431255.1 Victivallales bacterium | reverse complement strand
GAACCCAAGAAGCACGGCGAACATTTCCTCCTGACCTCCCTCGGAGTCTCTCGCCCATTCGGGGAATGGACAGTCGCCGCACTCTCCAATATCGCCGACGAACGCAAGCACCTCTCCCTCAATCTTCCTCGCGACCTCCGCCTTCCGTCTCAGCGACGCGCAGTCTACGACTTCTGGAACCATCAGTTCCTTGGAATCTTCCAAGACACCATCGAACTTGACATCGACGCATGCGACACGCGCGTCCTGCGCCTCACCCCCATCGCCGATGACATGCCGGCTCTGATTTCGACCTCGCGCCACATCACCCAGGGGGCATACGAACTTCTGGACCTCCAGGTTTCCAAGACCTCCATTGGAGGCCGCCTCCTCTGTGCGCCAGGCGAAAACACCGTCATCACCATCCTCCTCCCCGAAGGATGCAAACAGGTCGCCGCCAGCCATCCCTTCCAGCGCAACGAGCGCCTCCTCGAACTCCAAATCCAGGCGGAATCTCCCGAACCCGTCACCTGGAACGCCACCCTTTAGGAATAAAACGAAATGGAACAAACCACACACACCTGGAATCCCAATGCGAAATGGATCAATGACGGACGCGAAAAGAACTCCTGGAAAGCCCCCGGCAGACCAGCACCGTTCTTCCGGCACTCGCTCACTCTGAAAGCACTACCTGCCAACGCGACCGTGTACCTGAGCGGGCTCGGCTGGTCGGAGTTCTATCTGAACGGCCAGAAGGTCGGCAACGAAGTCCTCAATCCCGCCGTCTCCCAATACGACCGCCGCGCAAGATATGTCTCCTACGACGTCACTTCCCTGCTCCGCAAGGGCGAAAATGTCTTCGGAGTCATCCTCGGCAACGGCTGGTACACCCCGAGCACCGCGGAAGTCTGGCATTTTGATAAGGTGTCCTGGATGGACTACCCTAAGTTCCTCTTCGACCTCGTCGCCGATAACAAGTCCCTCCTCGTCTCCGACACCTCCTGGCTCTGCCTCCCGGAGAAAGGTCCCATCGTGATGAACGAGCTCCGTAACGGGGAGTTCTACGACGCACGCGAGGAACTCCCAGGCTGGTGCGAACCTGGATTCGATGCCACGGCCTGGAAACACACTGTCATCAGGCCAGGTCCGGGCGGCATCCTCACGCCCCAAATCCAGCCTGCCTGCAAGGTGATGGCCACCCTCCCAGCAACCTGTCTCCGTCCCTTCTGGAACGGCAAGGCCGTCTTTGACGTCGGGCAGAACATGGCGGGCTGGTGCCGCATCCGCGTCCGCGGCGATGCGGGCGCAGTCGTCACCCTGCGCCACTCCGAACTCCTCAAACACAATCAAATCGACCCGTCCAACATCAACCTTTTCGTCCTAAGCGGCGAATTCCAGACGGACAAATACACCCTCAAGGGCGGCGCAGAGGAGATTTGGGAACCACGATTCACCTACCACGGCTTCCGCTATGTCGAGGTCACCATCGAGGGCAACGCCGAACTCCTCTCTCTCGAGGGCCGCGTTGTCCACACCTCCTTCGAGAAACTCACCTCCTTCCATTCCTCTGACCCCGTGCTTGACAAACTCCACCAATGCACCATCTGGAGTTACATCAGCAACTTCGTCGGAATTCCCACCGACTGCCCGCACCGAGAAAAGAACGGCTGGACCGGAGACACCTCCCTCGCCGCCGAAACCGGTCTCTTCCACTTCAACGCCGCTACCGCGTACCACGACTGGCTCCAGTCCATGGGCGATGTCCAACGCGCCAATGGACAACTTCCGGGCATCGTTCCCACGGGCGGCTGGGGATTCAACTGGGGGTCAGGCCCTGGATGGGACGCCGCGTTCATCCTTATCCCCTGGTATGTCTACGTCTACACGGGCAATGCCTCCATCTTTACCGAAAACTACCCGAAGATGAAGCTATACATGGATTTCCTGTTCTCCATGGAACAGGACGGAATCCTCAACTTCGGTCTTGGGGACTGGTGCCATCCCGACAAAAAACGCATCCCCGACATCCGCGTCACCTCCACCGCATACTACTTTGCCGACGCCGTCGTCATGGAAAAAATCGCCCGCGTCCTCGGCAAACAAAAGGACGCCAAGATGTTTGACGCGCTTGCCAAACGCATCCAATCCGCATTCCTTCGCGACTTTGACAACCACGACGGAACCTTCGCCAAAGGCGAAATGACCTCCCTCGCCTGCGCACTCTACCAGGGCCTCGTCCCCGATAAAGACAAGCCGCGCGTCGCCGCCAAACTCGACGAACTCGTCCGCGCCAATCGATACCGCATCGATTTCGGCATTTTTGGCCACAAGTACACCCTCCGTGCCTTGGCGGACAACGGCTATGCCGAAACCGCCTATCGCCTTTTGATGAATCCCGCCTTCCCCGGTTGGGTCGACTGGATCAACCACGGTGCCACCACCCTCTGGGAAAACTGGAACGGAATCGCCTCTCAGAACCACATCATGTACGGCGACATCGCCGCCTGGATGATGCAGTACCTCGCGGGTATCGTCCCGGATGAAGCCCATCCCGGCTTCTCGCAACTCACCATTCGCCCCATGCCTCCACAGGAACTGGACTCCCTTGATGTCT
>JAFRLI010000351.1 GCA_017431255.1 Victivallales bacterium | reverse complement strand
GAGGGGCTAGAGGGGCTAGAGGGGCTAGAGGGGCTAGGGGCAATTACACAAGGCAACTTAAGTATATAATTCCCAAATAAAAGGACGGGGGGCAACAAGACGCTTGTTGCCCCCCGTCCCTTTGTTATACCTTAGGAAGGGGAGTCCAACGGCGGGACGCCGTCAGAACCCCTCAACGGCGGGATGCCGTTGTTACTTTTTTGCAGGAGCCTTCTTCGCAGGGGCGGCGGCCTTCTTCGCAGGGGCGGCGGCCTTCTTCGCAGGTGCAGCGGCCTTCGCAGGTGCAGAGGCCCTCTTCACTGGCGCGGGTGCAACGGCTTTCGCAGGTGCAGCGGCTTTTGCGGGGGTCTTGGCCAGTTCTCTGTGAACGGCAGCTTGTGCGGCGGCAACGCGTGCGAGCGGAACGCGGAAGGGGGAGCAACTCACGTAGGAGAGACCTGCCTGGTAGCAGAACTCGACGGAGGCAGCCTCGCCACCTTGTTCCCCGCAGATACCAACCTTGAGATCGGGTTTGACAGAGCGTCCCGCAGTGGTGGCCATCTTGATGAGGGCGCCGACGCCTTCCTGGTCGATGGTCTGGAACGGATCTGCCTTGAGGATGCGCTGGTCGAGGTAGTCTTTCATGAAGGAGCCGATGTCGTCGCGGGAGAACCCGAATGTCATCTGGGTGAGGTCATTGGTACCGAAGGAGAAGAAGTCGGCGGTCTCTGCCATCTGGTCGGCGAGGAGCGCAGCGCGCGGGATTTCGATCATGGTACCGATGTGGTAGGGGAGATCTTTGAGCGCGTAGCGGCGGAGGATTTCCTTGTGGACTTCCTCGATAATCATCTTGGTGTGACGCAATTCGCGGACATCGCAGACGACGGGAACCATGATTTCGGGAATCACGCTCTTGCCGCGCTGGGAGAGTTCGACGGCGGACTCGAAGATGGCGATCGCCTCGTAGCGAGTCATCTCAGGATAGGAGACGCTCAGACGAACGCCACGATGACCCATCATCGGGTTGGATTCCTGCAAGGCGTCGACGCGCTTGCGGACTTCGTCCTCGGGAATGCCGAGTGCCTTGGCCAGTTCGGCGCGACCCAACTGCGAGTGCGGCACGAACTCGTGCAGTGGCGGATCCAGCAGACGGATGGTGACCGGCAGGCCTTCCATCGCTTCCATCGTCCCCATGATGTCCTTCTTCATGTAGGGGAACAGTTCCTTCAAGACCGCCTCGCGGTCCTGCTGGGTAACGCACAGAATCATCTTGCGCAATAGGAACAGCGGGCGCGCGGAACCTTCACCGTAGAACATATGCTCCATACGGAACAGACCCACGCCTTCCGCACCGAAGTCGCGCGCTTTCTTTGCATCCGTGGAGTTGTCCACGTTGGCGCGAACGCCCATCGTGCGATGCTTGTCCGCAAGCGCCATGAACCGCAGGAAGAGGGAGTAGTCCTGGTTCGCGGTCGGCGCAACCAGCGGCAACGCGCCCTCATACACCATACCAGTCGAACCATTGATGGTCAACTGATTGCCTTCCCGATAGATCTTGTCCCCGATTTTCATCATCTTGTTCGGAGCATCCACCGCCATGTCAGCGGCGCCGACAATGCAGCTCTTGCCCCAGCCACGCGCCACGAGTGCCGCATGGCTCGTCATACCGCCGCGAGCCGTCAAAATACCAGTGGCGACGCGCATGCCGTCGATGTCTTCGGGATTGGTTTCCTCGCGGACGAGGATGACCTTTTTGCCGAGGCGTGTTGCCGCGATGGCTTCTTCCGTGCTGAAGCAGATTTCACCGCAGGCGGCACCGGGGCCGGCCGGGAGTCCCTTGAGGATTTGCTTGGTCTGGGAAAGGACGCGCGGTTCGATGATGGGGAGCAGGAATTCCATCACCTGGTTCGGGGAGACGCGCAGCACGGCGGTCTTCTCGTCAATCAGCCCTTCGTCCAGCATGTTAAGGGCCATGCGCACGGCGGCTTTCCCGCCACGCTTGCCGACGCGGCACTGCAGCATGTACAACTTACCCTGCTCGATGGTGAACTCCAGGTCCATCATGTCGTGGTAGTGCTTTTCGAGCTTGAGGCGGATGTCATCCAACTGGCGGTAGACGGCGGGCATCTGCTCTTCCATGGAGGGGATGTCGCGGTTCTTGTCGCTCTTGGTGGCATTGTTGAGGGGGTTCGGGGTGCGGATACCGGCGACGACATCTTCGCCCTGCGCGTTGATGAGCCATTCTCCGTAGAACTTGTTTTCGCCAGTGGCGGGGTTGCGGGAGAAGGCGACGCCCGTCGCGGAGTTCATATCCATATTGCCGAATACCATCGTCTGGACGTTGACGGCCGTGCCCCATGTCTCGGGAATCCCTTCAATGCGGCGGTAGGAGATGGCCTTCTTTCCAACCCAGGACTTGAAGACGGCGCCGATGCCGCCCCAAAGTTGCGCCATGGGATCATCGGGGAAGTCGACGCCCAGGATTTCCTTGATGCGGCGCTTGAAGGCGTCAGCGAGTGCCTTAAGATCGTCGGCGGTCAATTCGGTATCGGCCTTGCAGTTGCGAATGTACTTGTACTGCTTCATCATTTCTTCGAGGATGGCGCGGATGCCTTTTCCCTCGAAGGGTTCAATGCCCTCGGCCTTCTCCATCACGACGTCGGCATACATCATAATCAGGCGGCGGTAGGAATCCCACACAAAACGCTCGTTCTTCGTGCGCTCGATAAGGCCAGGAATGGTCGAGGTGGACAGTCCGATGTTCAGAACCGTGTCCATCATGCCTGGCATGGACTGACGGGCTCCCGAACGGCAGGAGACCAGCAGCGGGTTCTTCGGGTCGCCGTACTTGCGGCCGATCTGTGCTTCGACCATCTTGAGGGCGGTTTCGACCTGCGGGCGCAGCGCGGCAGGAATCTTCCCGTCATTTGCAAAATAGTCGTTGCAGCATTCGGTGGTGATGGTGAATCCTGGAGGAACGGGCAATCCCAGACGGCACATTTCCGCGAGATTCGCGCCCTTGCCGCCGAGTTCGTTCTTCATGGTGGCATCGCCTTCTGCCTTGCCGTTTCCGAAGGTGTACACGTACTTCACTTGTTTCATGTTTGCTCTCTTTTTGGTTGTGAAACTTCCCCTTCCTGCACGGACCGACGCAGTTCGGGGTTCTTCTTTTTTCTTAATTCAACAACCGAGACCTTTCCAGAGAACACGCCTCTCAACGCGTTATCTGGAAATGTCTCGGTCGTAACCTGGGGCCAAACCCCTTTGCAAACGGGCTGTTTGCTCTGGAGGTTTTGCGCCCCTCTTGTCTCAGTTGTCGTAGTCCGTGAAACACGTTACGCCCCCAGCAGTTGACCAGCGCCAATTGCCAGGAGCGTCCCTAAATTGTTCTCCCACTCGGGAAAACATCAAACACTCTTCCTACTTCTTCTTGGAAGCCTTTTTCGCCTCCGCAATCCGCTCCTTCACACGGGCCTCATAGCGATTCCGGCGCGCGCGTTTCCGAGCTTTCATGTGTTGCTGACTCATGCTTTTCTCCTGTTGGTTGAGGTGCTATCTTTCACAAAACAAATCCATTCTGTAGACAACAAAACTATTAATATAATCTCTATTTGCAAACTTGCAAAAGGATTATGTGAAAAAAACGCTTGCGCGGGTGCAGGGGGAACGGAGGCGGCCCCCCCCGCCCTTTGTTTTCCTCGGGGAGGCATTACGGAACTCTCGCACTTTGGCAAGCCACGGATGGCCACGGCCACGAGGGGGATATAGGAGACCGCCCCCTGCTCCCGCGCAAGCCACCTGCCACAAACGTTAGAGATAATTGCAAAACTCTTTTGAAGTCCACAGAACACACAGACCTGT
>JAFRLI010000350.1 GCA_017431255.1 Victivallales bacterium | reverse complement strand
CTTTTCGCGTGCCTTCGCAAGCGCAGGCAAGAGCATCGCCGCCAAAATCGCAATGATCGCTATGACCACCAGTAACTCAATCAGGGTGAACTCTCTCTTTTGCATCTGTGGACTCCTTTTCGGTTGGGCATGGGGACAATCTGTTTTTTCTTGTTTATAGGGAAAACCTCTGACCTTACTATATGACCCTAAAAAGAAAAGTCAAGTTTCCAATTAAAATTTGATATTTTTATTTCATCATCCCCAAAGCGACTTGATTTTTATGGCATTGCGAGATATGGTAATAGAATTGAAAAAAGCGGGCTTTTGATATGATCAAAGTATTAAACAAGATGTTTGACCTTCTGGAGGCGGTGGCAGTGCGTTCGCCGTCGGTGGTTCGGACGGGGGAACTGTCTGAACTTTTCGGGCTTAACGTAGCGACATGTTCGCGTCTCCTACGGGAACTTGTGGAACACGGGTACTTGACGAAGTCTCCGAACCAGGCTGGATACGTGGTGGGGCCGCGCGTCGTGACCATCAATAATCGTGTGAACTCCCATTCCGAGGTTCTGGAGGCGGCGAATGCGGTCGTGCACCAATGGGCACGCAAATACGAGGGTGCTTTTCTATATTGTGAGCACCATGGATTGAATCGCTATATTTTGAGTTTCTGTAACGGAAGTCCCCGCCTGCAACCGACGGTCTTTGGTTTGGCCCACCAGGACTTGTTGATGACGGCGACAGGTCTGGTACTATTGTCCCATGCGGATAGCGAGACACGGCAAAAGGTCTACGAGAACGAGCGCGGAAACCGGAACCAGGTGGCTGGCTCTTTGGAGGATGTGAACCGGCAACTGGATGACATTCTGGTCAGAGGGTGTTATGTCGAAGAGCATTCTTATGATTTTCAGTTTATTTTGGCGTATCCCGTTTTTCAGAATAAGGTCTTCCTTGGTTCGCTGGGAGCCTCTTTCTATCAAAGAGATGGTAGCGACAAACAAAAAAAAGAATGGCAGAAAGCGGTCCATTCTGCAGCTCTTGAATTGACGTCCCGAATCTCACGACATATGGACTCTCGTTGACGGTATTTGATTTCTTTTCACCAAGAGATATATTAGTTGAGGTAATTGCAACACTCTCATCCCAACCGCCTTCACAACGCGGTGCGATGGCTTCCTCGCAAGTGCCTCGAATGCGAAGCCTCTCCTCCTTGGGGATTCATTCGGGTCCTTGTATCCTGAGGCAGAAGAATGACAAAAGTCTTAACCAAGTTGTTTGACATATTGGAAGCGGTCATTGTACGTTATCCGCAGCCAGTTCGAACCGGGGAATTGGCGAAAATGCATGGAATCCATGTGGCGACGTGTTCGCGGATTTTGCAGGAGTTGCTGGAACTAGGGTATTTGCAGAAGTCCACGAGCGGGGTCGGTTTTGTCGTAGGTCCGCGCCTCATCGCGTTGAAGAGCCGTGTGAACTACAATTCTACGGTATTGCAAATGATGAATGAAGTGGTGGAGAGGTGTGCGCACCAATGCAAGGGGCGTGTTCTGTTCAGCCAGCGTTTTGGACTGGACCGTTACATTTTGAGTTTCTGCAACGATTGTCCACAAATCAAGGTAACGTATGCAGGTTTGTCGCACCAGGATTTCCTGCAGACCTCGTCGGGACTGATTCTGCTGGCGTATGCGGACGCAGAGTCGCGCAGCGCCATCTACCAAAACGAGCACAAGAATTCGAATCTTGGTACTCTGGCGGAAGTGAATCATCAATTGGATGCCATTCGTGATGCGGGATACTTTGTGGGAAAGCGCTCTTACCACGACGTCCTTCAGGTTGTGATGGCGTTCCCCGTCTTTCAGAATCAGGTTTTTGCGGGGGCATTGGGTGCTTCCTTTCCCCTGCAAGAATGTCCTGAAAATCGCAAAAAGGAGTTGATGGAGACCATGCAGGCGGCTGCGCAGGAGCTGTCGCTTCTCATTTCTCAGCATACGCTCATTTGTTGAAGGAAAGGGATTCCTTCTCTTTTGGAATCAAAATCAATAAGGAACAGAATCATGGATGTGAAAGGAAAGACAGCGATTGTAACGGGTTCCTCGCAGGGTCTCGGTCGTGTGTTTGCAAAAACCCTGGCAAAAGCGGGCGCCCGCGTCATCGTCAATTGTGCCCATCATCCCGACAAGGCGCAGACCGTCGTGGACGAAATCCACGCCGACGGCGGCATCGCCGAGGTCTATGTCTGTGATGTTTCGGACGAGAAGGCAATTGCGAAGATGTTTCAGGATTTGGGACGTGTGGACATTCTGGTGAACAACGCTCGCGTGGATCCGTATTCGCGCCGTCCTGAAATGACGGAAGGCGAGTGGTGGGACCGCGTGATAGACATCAGCCTGAAGAGTTGCTTCCTCTGCTCGATGGCGTTCTTTGACCAGGCGAAGGACGACGGCAAGGGCGGCGTCATCGTGAACATCAGTTCCGTGCGCGCATTCCGTCCTGCGGAAATGCACATGATTGCCTACGGCGTCTCCAAACTCGGAATGCACGGCATCACGCGCGCCATTGCGCACAACGGCGCCCCATTCGGCATTCGCGCCAACACCATCTGCCCGGGAATGTGCCTTACCGAAAACCTCACCAAGCGCCTCACCCCCGAACAGCAGAAGGCCGAAGGATCCCTCATCCCCATTGGACGCGGCTCCACGATGGAGGAAAATGCAGACGCCGTGATGTTCGCCATTGAAAACGACTACGTCACCGGCGAAACCATCAACATCAACGGCGGCATGTACTACGCACCATAACGCGGCAGGAGGCACACGATGAAAATCACGGATGTCAAGACATTCATCTGCAACTGCTTCCGCACGAATTGGGTCTTCGTCAAAATCGAGACCGATTCGGGAATCCACGGATGGGGCGAAGCAACCCTGGAATACAAGGAGAGCACCGTCGTCGCCGCCATCCATGACCTCGACCATTACGTCATTGGTCGCGACCCGTTCCGCATCGAGGAGTTCCGGCACGACGCGTATCGCGACGCCTACTGGCGCGGCGGTCCCGTCTTGATGTCCGCCATTGCGGGCGTCGAGATGGCGCTGTGGGACATCAAGGGCAAGGCGCTCGGCGTCCCCGTGTACGAACTGCTGGGCGGCAAGGTGCGCGATTCCATCCCCTGCTACGTGAACGGCTGGTTCGCACCTGCGAAGACTCCCGACGAGTTCGCCGCGAAGGCGGGCGCCGTCCTGGAAGCGGGCTTCAAGGGCCTCAAGTGGGACCCGTTCGGCAAGGCGTGGCTGGAAATCGACCGCTCGGCGCTGGCCTCCGCAGACGAGTGCGTGCGCAAGGTGAATGAGGCTGTCGGCGGCAAACTGGAATTGCTCATCGAAGGGCATGGACGATTCAACATCCAGACTGCAAAGCGCATCGCACGGCATCTGGAGGAGTTTGACGTGTATTGGTTCGAGGAACCCGTCGTGCCGGACGATTTGGAGGCGCTGGCGGATGTCCGCGCCGGTTCACGCGTTCCGATTGCAGCGGGCGAGCGACTCTACACGCGGGAACAGTTCCGCACCTTCTTCGCATTGCACTGCGGGGACTTCATCCAGCCTGACGTCTCCCACGCCGGCGGCATTATGGAAATGCGGGAAATCGCGGCAATGGCGGAAGCGTGCCACGTACCGTTCTGCCCGCACAATCCGAGCGGCCCCGTCGCCAATGCGGCGACCTTGCAACTCGCCGCCTGCACCCCCAACTTCGCGCGCCTGGAAACGATGTTCTCCGACGTCCCGTTCCGGGGCGATGTCTGCGACGAATCGCTCGTCATCCGCAAGGGGGAAATGCTCATTCCCGACAAGCCGGGTCTCGGCATTGAACTCAACGAGGACGAAATCGCCAAGCATCCCTACATCCGCACCAATCTGCGGCACTATCGCGGCGACCTCACCAACATCCGGCCGCCAGATTCCAAACCCTACTATACGCTCGAAAAATAGGAGGTTTCCATCATGTACGCGATGATTCTGGATGACAAGTTGAACTTCCAGTGGGCGCAGGTGTCAGACCCCGTTCGCAAGGCAGACGAGGTGCTCATCAAGGTGCATGCCGCAGCTGTGAACCGCGCGGACCTGATGCAGAAGGACGGTTGCTACGCGTCGCCGGCCGGCTGGCCGCAGTGGTGCGGTCTGGAGGTCTCTGGCGAGGTGCTGGAGGCTCCTTCGGACGCACAGGTGAAGCCCGGGGACAAGGTGTGCGCCTTGCTGGGTGGCGGCGGCTACTCCGAACTGGTCACGGCTCCTGCGGGGATGGTGATTCCGATACCCGAAGGGCTGTCCATGGTCGAGGCCGCATCTCTTCCCGAGGTGTGGAGCACCGTCTATTTGAACCTGCAGTTGGAGGCAGGCGGGATGAAGCCTGGCGACGTCTTCTACATGCAGGCGGGCGCCAGCGGCGTCGGCCTGGCTGCCATCCAGTACGCGAAACTGCTGGGGGCTGAGGTCATCACGACCATCGATTCTCCCGAAAAGGCCGCCTTCGTCAAGAAACTTGGTGCGGACTACGTGTTGGACTATCACACGGAGGACGTTCGTCCCGTCATCGAGAAGCACAATCCGACTGTGGCACTGGACTGCATTGGCGGCAAATGGATGGGTGAGTGCTTCAAGAATATGGTGTTCGGCGGACGCTGGATTATGATTGCGACAATGGGCGGTGCGATGACCGAAATCAATCTGGAGACCGTCTGGCGCAAGCGCATCCGTCTCATCGGCAGCACGTTGCGAAGCCGCACGCCCGAGGAGAAGGCCGCGATTCTGAAAGCGCTCCAGGAGAAGTTGTGGCCGCTGTTCTCGTCGCGCAAACTCATTTCCAATATTCACGCCACGTTCCCCATCCAACAGGTCGAAGACGCGCACGGTGTCCTTCGCCGTGCGGAGAACATCGGCAAAGTCGTGCTTACGTTCTTCAAATAAAAGAGATCATTGCAAATAGTCCACAGAACACGCAGAACACACAGAACTGCTTGTCCGCGCTGACGCGCGGCCAAACACTTGATGTGAAACAAAATACAAAGCGCAAGCCGCCGCGAAGCGGCGGATTCCTTTCTGTGTATTCTGTGTGTTCTGTGGACTCAGAAACACAAAAACAGAAGGAGATTCCCATGCGCAAATGGTTTGTGTTCCCGTTAGCGGCGGCTACCGCGCTGTTCGCCGAGGTCAAACTCGATGTCGTCTTCACTTCCAACATGGTCCTGCAGCAGCAGAAGCCCATTCCTTTCTTCGGGACGGGCGATGCAGGAACCGAGGTGAAAGTCACCTTCGCGGGCAACAGCAAGACCGCGAAGGTCGGGGCGGACGGCACGTGGCACGTCGATTTCCCCGCAATGAACGCCTCGCATACGAATTACACGGTGGATGTGACCGACGGAAAGTCCTCGCTGAAACTGGAGGATGTTCTGGTTGGCGAAGTGTGGATGTGCTCGGGACAGTCCAATATGGATATGCCGCTGGCTACGGACCGCAATGCCCGCCGCGGCTGGAGCTGCACAAACGCGCTGGAGGAAATTGACAGCGCAAACTGGCCCGAAATTCGCCTGGCAAAATCCGCCAACGCCGTCGTTCATGGTACTCCCAAACCCATTCGCTACTTCCGCGACAAAGGCTGGACGAAATGCTCCCCCGAAACCGTCCACTACTTCACCGCTTGCGGCTACTTCTTCGGACGAAACCTTCACCAGAACCTGAACGTCCCCATCGGTCTCATCAATGCCTCCGTCGGCGGTACCGACATCAAATCCTGGATTTCCGAAAAAGGATTCCGCGAGGCAAAACTCCCCAAGGAACTCGCAATCATCGACAAGTACAGCATGGATGCCGAGCAGCAGAAGGCCTATCTGAAAGCGGAGCGCGAACGCTATGCCTCCGAGATGGCAGCCTGGTATCCTCTCTACCTCAAGGCAGGAGAAAAACACTTCCAGACCGCAAAGAAGTGGATTGCTCCCGATTGGGATACCAAGGACTGGCGTCAGGCCGCCGGAGCACGCGGCAGCGGCTACTTCACCTACGTCTACTGCCACAAGGTCACCCTGAAGCCAGAACTCAAGGGCAAGGAAGTCACGCTCCAGATGGGAAACATCGCCGAGGCTGCCGAGGTCTACGTCAACGGCAAGAAGGTGGCCGGTTGGTTGCCGAACGAACCGTTTGACTGGCGTCTCTCCCGCTCCGTCAAGGCAAAACTGCAGCCCGCCGACCTCAACCAGGACGGCGAAAACACCATCGTCGTCTTCGGAAGTTTCTTCCGTAACAACAGCCAGACCTACAACTCCACCCGCTCTCTCGTCGAGCGCTCCTCCCTTGCCGCTGACAAGGTGCAGCAGTCCCTCCCCAAATCCGGTTGGAAGTTCCGCCAGGCGTTCCAGTGCGACGCGGCCGCGCTTGGCGGCAAAGAGGCGCCTGCCTACATCGACAACATATTCGCCGACAAGCAGTTCTACTCCCATCTCTACAATGGAATGGTGGACAGTTGGACCCGCCTCCCCATCCGTGGCGTCATCTGGTACCAGGGCTGCCACAATAGCAACGACCCTAGATACTATCTCCATCTGAAGGCCATCATCGCCGACTGGCGCGCGCGCTGGAACACTCCCGACATGCCCTTCCTCATCGTCCAACTCGCCGGATATGACCCACCCCACGCCAAAAACTGGGAAACCGTTGATCCCAACCAACCCACTGGCTTCTGCCTCATCCGCGACATCCAAGCTCAGATGATTTCCGACCCCAAGGTCGGTCTCGCCACCGCTTACGACATCGGCGAAGTCGACAATATCCACCCCGCCAACAAGCAGGATTTGGGATACCGCCTCGCCCTGGAAGCCAGACGCATCGTTTACGGCCAGAACATCGTCTCCCGCGGACCGCTCTTCCAGTCCGCCACGGTCGAAGGCAACACCATGCGCGTCTCCTTCCGGTACGCCGACAAAGGTCTCAAAACCTCCGACGGCAAGGATCCCGGTGCCTTCGCCATCGCTGGCGCCGACGGCAAGTTCGTCTGGGCGAATGCGAAAATCGACGGCAAGACCGTCGTCGTCTCCTCGCCTGACGTGCCTGCTCCCAAGTACGTCCGCTACGCATACGTAGGCTTCCGCGGCGACTGCAACCTCCAGAACGCCGAAGGCCTCCCCGCCTTCCCGTTCCGCAGCGACGCCTACGACTACGCCTCCGTGAAATAACCTAGAGGTAACTACAAAACTCTTTGAAGTCCACAGAATACACAGAAAACACAGAATTGTTTGTCCGCGCAGCGCGGACAAACACTTGATATGAAATAGAATACAAAGGGCCATCCGCCGCTAGCGGCGGATGGCCTTCTGTGTATTCTGTGGACTCCAAAATGAGTTTTGCAATTGGCTCACCTAGAAACGGTTGGCGAGGGAGCGTCCGACCTTCTGGGCGAGATTGGCGGCGTCCTGCAGGAGTTCCGTGGGGAACTTTCGCATATAGTAGTTGATTTCGAGGTTGAAGTTGCCCGAGTATCCGTAGTTCTGGAGTTCGGTGAGGACGGCGTCCCAGTTGAGTTTTCCGAGATAGGGAAGGAGGTGCTGGTCCTCGCAGTGGTCGTTGTCCTGGATGTGGAGGGTGGTAATCCATCCTTTGGGCATGCGCCGAATGAAGTCCTCGGGTTCCGTGCCGGTGATGGCGGCGTGCCCGACATCCAGGCAGCAGGTGAAGTTCTTGTTGCCTAGAACATGGAGAAGGGCCGCCATAGATTCGGGGGTCCCGAAGCGAGGATTGCAGCAGGGGCGGAACTTGTCGCGTTCAAACAGGTTTTCCACGCCGATTTTGACGCCGGTTTTCTCGGCCCACGGTTCCAGCGAACGGAAATAGCGCACGTTCAAGTCGTGGACGCTCTCTTCTCCGACCCGCCCCAGCGCGTGCACGATGCAGGTCTTCGCCCCTAGAATCGCAGAAAACTCCAGTGAACGGACGATGTCGCGGTAGTGCTTGTTGTCCAAATCCCAGGGCTGGTCTGCTTTGACGTTGAAGGGGGCGTGTGTCTGTTCGCAGAAAATACCTGCCGCATCCAGCGTCTTGCGGACCTTTTCGGCGTATTCGAGGTATCCGTCCACAAGCATGTCCGTCTCGGGTTCGGTCCAGTAGAAGGAGTAATCCACGCCGTCAAAACCCGCCTTGGCGAGCATTTCAATGGCGTGTGCGTCATCCAGCCTCTGCCGCATGACAAAAGTTTCCATCGAGAGTTTCATGAGAATTACCTAGCGAAAGGGACAGAAGGGAGCGTAACAGGTTTTGCAGAGCCACGCGTCTGCGCAGTCCAGGAGATGAGGACGGAAGGAACAAACAATAGAGGTAATTGCGAACCCCTATGGGAGTCCACAGAACACACAGAATACACAGAACTGTTTGTCCTCGCCAATGCGCGGCTAAACACTTGATATGAAACAGAATACAAAGTACAAGCCGCCGCGAAGCGGCGGATTGCCTTCTGTGTATTCTGTGGACTCAAAAAGGAGTTTTGCAATTGCCTCAATATATAAAATAGTGCTTTTCTGAGGAAAGGCAAGCCACATTCGCGTTGGTCATTTGCAAAGTCGTTTTTTTCATTCATATTATTTTACAGATTTCATTTCTCCAACAACGCACAAACAGGAACCATCATGCAGGAATATTTGTACGAGAATCATGCGCCCAGCCACCTTCCCGAAGGACATCAGTGGAAACTGGTCTGGAATGACGAATTCGATGGATTGGAACTCGACCGCACCAAGTGGCTCTTCCGACTCTATTTCTGGGGAAAACGCTTCCCCGCATTCACCGACCAGGGCGTCGAACTCGACGGCGAAAGCCACCTCCGCCTCCATCTCGTGAAGAACCCCGACGGAACCTATTCCTCCCCACACCTCCAGACAGGCTCCCTCACCTTCGACATCCCCAAGGACCCGAAAAACAAATTCTGGCTCTTCGGCGAACAGCCCAGGCCCACCTTCATGCACCGCTACGGATTCTACGAAATCCGTTGCCGCTTCCCGAAATGCGACGGCTGGCACTCCGCATTCTGGCTCCAGGCACCAGGCGTCGGCTCCCATCCCGATGCGCGCGTCGCAGGCGTTGAATGCGACATTATGGAAAACTACCGCCTCTACACGGAAAACAAAATCGTCGGCGGCAACCTTTGGGGTGGCTACGGCAAGGAATGTGGCGGCTCCGGACATTTCCGCTGGAACCATGAGGAAACCCCAGACCGCTGGCACTACTACGCCGTCAATTGGACCCCAACTGGCTACGATTTCTACATTGACGGCAAGCTGCGCGGACGCGTCACCCCGAATCCCGAGGACTTCGTCGCAGAACTCGATGCGGACGGACATCCCTGCGGCGGCGTTCGCACGGGTCCCGTCTCCCAAATCGAGCAGTTCCTCCTCGTCTCCACGGAGTGCCACGGCTACCGCACCAACGGAGTTTATGACCCCCTCCTGGACAAGGCAATCCTCCCCGACTACTTCGAGGTGGACCACGTCCGCGTGTTTGACGACGTGGACCTCGTCTCCAAACTCTCCACGGGCGGCAACACAGGCGCCGACGGTGAAAAAGACGGCGTCTTTATGTTCTGAAGAAACTTCCAAAGGAACTCCTTTGGACAATCAAATCAAACGTAAATAATGGAGAAAGAAAAAGATGCGAAATGTCTGCTTGGTTTTCTTGTTAACTCTTGCCTTATTTGCCGAAACCGTATTGCCCTTGCAGAATCCCGGTTTTGAGGAGCGGTGGCAAGGGTGGCATGGGAAGGGAAGCATCGTGGCAGAGGCTGCGCACACGGGCAAATACGGGATGCGCGTGACGGATGAATCGGTTCAGGATAGTTTTTCATGTGCCTCCCCGTCCCTTCCTGCCAAGCCTGGCCATTTTTACGTCATCCAGTTCTGGGGACGAAACTTCGGCAAAGAGAATGTCGCGGCCATTTATTCGCGTTTTTTTGACGCCAAAGGGGAACGGATTCCGTATTCCAAGACGAAAAAGGAGAATACCTTACACGTCTCCTCGAAAGATTGGAAACAATACACGCTTCTGGCAAAGGCTCCCGAAGGAACCGTCTCAATGGACGTGTGGATTCATTCCTTCGTCAGCAAAACAGGCCAGGCCGACTTCGATGACTTCACCGTCACCGAGTTCCTCCCCGAGGAAAAAGACAACCTCCCGAAAGCCAACAAAAACCAGAACATTACCCCGCCGTCCCAGGAACGAATCGCTGAAATCGCAAAACTCCTTCCCGAAACCCCGCAAGGCTGCGGTCCACGGGGCGCGGAACGCGAACGCTGGCTGCCTTTCGTGAACTCCAAGGATGCGCAGAATTACATCAAGCGCGCCGTTGCACAAAAGACCGAAAAACCCGTCTTCATGGATGACAATGTCTATCTGAACTACACTCGAAACGGTAACCGCACCCAATATCAGAACCTGATGGGCCGACGGGACCGCCGCCTCCAGAACTTCGTCTACGCGGAACTGATTGAATGGCAAGGACGTTTTCTGGCGGATATCGAGGCCGATTTGGAACGGCTCTTCCAAGAGAAAAGTTGGACGAATCCCGCTCACGACGCGCAACTGACCTCGTTCCAGCAAATCCGCTGCCACGGAGATTTGTCCGCCACCGCGACGGCCGCACACCTGGCCCAAATGGACTGGTGGCTAGGGGACAAGTTGTCCCCCGCCATTCGTGCCAAGTTGCGTTCCGAGTGCAATCGCCGCGTTCTGGATCCGTACCGCGAGGATTTGCGGTCTGGGACGCTCCGCAGTGGTCACTGGTGGATAGACGGCTATAACAACTGGAATGCGGTCTGCACCTGCAATGTGGTGCGTGCCGCCCTGATTCTTCTGGAGGACAAAATGGAACGCGCCGAAGTTCTGGCGGGCATGGAGTTCTCCAATCCCTACTTCCTGCGTGGATTCACGCCCGACGGCTATTGCTCCGAGGGCATCTCCTACTGGAGTTTCGGTTTCGGACACTTCACGATGATGGCGGAAACCGTCCTGGAGGCTACCGGTGGGAAATGGAACATCTACGAGAATGCCCCCAACATCGAAAACATCTGTGCCTTCGCCCGAAACATCCAAATCGAGGAGGATGTCTGCCCTGCATTCGCCGATTGCGGAATCCATGCCTCCCCAAAACCAAATGTCATTGCTTTGGTTCAACGACGTTTCCCCCAGGTCGTCCTCCAACGTGTCCCCCCATTGACGACTTTCTCCGACATTGACATGACCTCCCTCCGCCTCTTCACGGACGAATCGGCCTCCGCCGCAAAAGCACCCGAAAAACCGACCTTCCCGCAACGCTCGTTCTTCGAAAATGCAGGCGTCTACATCGGAAGAACGACGGATGAGACCAAGGGACACTTCGGTGTGGCGTTCAAGGCAGGGAACAATGGGGAGATGCACAACCACAATGACGTGGGGTCGTTCGTCGTGGTACTGAACAAGGACCCGCTCATTCTGGACCCGGGCAACGAAACGTACACGCGCCGCACGTTCTCCGCGCAACGGTATGAAAGCCAAATGCTGAACTCGTTCGGGCATTCGGTCCCTGTCGTCGCAGGCAGTTTGCAGTCCGATGGCGTGGAATCCTTTGGAGAAATCACCAAGAAAACCTTCACCGAAGACCAGGACGAACTGGTTTGCGATATGAAGAACGCTTACCGCAAGGTCAAGGAATTGAAGAACCTCGTGCGGACCTTCACCTTTGACCGCAAGAACCGCCGCGTCATCGTTCGCGATGAGGTGGAGTTCACCTCGCCGCAGACCTTTGCCACCGCCTTGATTTCCTACAAGTTCATCGAGAAACTGGATAAGAACCAGTTTGCCTTCTGGGGAAAGAACGGCGGCGTGCGCGCCACCATCGCCACGGAAGGCGCGGATTTGAATGCAGAACTGGGAGAGGTCTTCAATGCCACGGGGTCCCGCCCGAAACGCATTGCGCTCGCTCTGGTGGCCCCCGTCCAGAAAGGCGCCATTACCATCACCATCGACATTCTTTCCGAAACCAAAGGGAAGGTAGAAGCTTATCAATCCCCCGTAGAACCGAAGGGAATCATCGGGCAGCCCATTCAGCTCGAGGCGGAAAACATCGCGGAAGAAGCGAATGGCGCCGTGGTGGTACTGGAGAAGCCAGGTGCCAGCGGAAAGGCGTTCCGCTTCTGGGACGGGAGAGGACATGCCATTACCTGGAAGTTCAACATCCCAGCCACGGGAAAATACGTCATTCGCGTTCGTCTCGCCAACGGCGGCGAGGAAGTCGTACAGCGCAGTTGCGCCATCGACGGCAAACTCCTCCACCCCGAAAAAGAACCTCTCCTCTTCCCCAAAACTGGCGGCTGGGCAAACAACGCGGAAGAGGAATGGCAGAATGTCTGGCTTGCCCGAAAACAGAAATGCCTCTCTGTCCATTTGAAGAAAGGCGAACATACCATCACTATGAAAAATGTCGATGGCAATGGATTGAACCTGGATTGGATTCAGTTCATCCAGGTCAAATAACGTAAAAAGGACCGAAAGAATAGGCGTGCCTCTTGAAAGAAGCACACCAACCTTGCGGTCCTTTTCGTTCCTTACAGCCCTCTAGTTGGAAGATTCGAAGCTGTAGTATGGGCTGATGGCGTCATTGTAGAGTTTTTTCAATTCGGGAAGCTGGACCTGCCTGACATTGCCACCAGGGAAGAGCATGTTCATCGCCTTGTCGTGGACAAGCCACCAGGAGTCGGCTCCCGATGCACCCGCATAGACAACGACCGCCCCGCCGAACTGACCGGCCTGTCCAGGGCGAGCCGTATCAGCGGAGAGCTTGTATCTGCGGGAGCACCCCATAAAGAAGAAGTCGGTGGGGGCCCGGTCGAGACGGAGGATTTTGGTGTCATTGGACCAGGTGGAATGAGCGGTTTTGCCACGCAGGAACCAACCATAGTCTTTGCCAACGTGGCCTGCGTTTTCGGCATAGCGGGCATTTTTCTTGTAGCGGGCATCGCCATTGGCACCGTAGACATACTCGAAAGCGGACCAGTTGGCGTCCGTGCGGATTTTCTGTTCGGAGCAGCGGAAGGGCTTGTAGTCGCAAACGCGGTCGCAGGCGACGTAGCCCCCGCGGTGCATAGTGCGTGCCCAGTTGCCGGTCTGCTTCTTGGTGGCGTCGTTGTTATAGTAGTAGGAGCCCCCATCGTAGTCGAGCATCAGAAAGAAACCGTCATGGTCGTTGCAATAGAGGCTGCACGTGAGACCGAGCTGTTTCAGGTTGTTGGTGCAGGAAATGGACCGAGCCTTCTTGCGCGCCTTCGATAGCACTGGAAGCAGCATCGCCGCCAGTATCGCGATGATGGCAATGACGACGAGTAGTTCAATCAACGTGAATCTTTTGCGCCTTTTCATGGGGAAACTCCTTCTTACGGATTTGGGACGGCCTAGCACTACTGACTTCTTAATACCTTGCATCTCAACTCTTACAATATAACATATGTAAATTAAAATGAAAATTTATTTTTCTGTTTTTTATAACATTTTCGTAATTTTGAGAAATATTTACCCAAAAGCAACCCTTTTCTTCCCGCACCAGCCGGTAAATGACCGAGGAGACAGGAATGCCCCGGCGATGGATATTGGCGAGCCTGGTGCGAGGCGGGGGGCGGGGGGCGGCAGTCCCCCGTCCTTAGTCTATTCTTGCATGCTACACTTGCGGGTCGTGCGGAGGCATTACAACCAACTGCACAATCGAATGCAAGGCAATTTGCAATTTCTGTGCTTTCCCGTTAGATTATTGGAAATTGCAAAGTGGTCCTTTTGAGCCCCTTCTATGTGAAAAACGGAGGCTTGCGTAACTTGCGAGTTTGCAGGCGTGGGCGTAACCTACAGGAGCAAGGAATGAAGAACATTTGGTTGTTGTGGTTTTGTGCGTGCCTGGGCATATTGGCGGGGGAGACACGGACCTTCAGTAAATTGAAGGTGGAATTGGCCTCGCCGAAGAACTTGCTGACAGAGAAACTGGTGCGTGGCACCAAGGCGCCGGCAGGGGTGACTGTGGAGTATCGGGATGAAAAAGCGCACTATCTGATTCAGGGTGCAAGTCGTGGCGTAAAATACCGGTTGCCGTTGGCAAACATGCCCGAAGGGTATGCGGTTTTGATTACGTTCCGTCGTCGCTTGGAGAACGTGGTTCTGGGGGACGCCTTCTGGAAGGACGCCCGCATTGATTTGTTTTTCCAGGATGCGCAGGGCAAGCGGATGAATCCACACCTGAAGACGTTTGCAGGTGTCGGTTCGATTCCGTGGGAAGAATGCACGCGCCTGTACTATCCCTACGAAGGAGCGAAGTATCTGGAAATCTACCCTGTCAACTACGGAGCCTCGGGCACGTTGGAGATTGAAGGCCTGTTCGTGCAATTCGCAAAAGAACAGTTGGATATGGATTCTCCTGACGGGCGTTCCGTGGCGGAGGTGTTTTCGCTGGATGACGCCTGGAAGCGCGAAACCCCCACGCGCAGGCAGATTTCCCTGAATGGTCTCTGGCAGTTCCATCTCTTGAAGGACGATGATCCGCGGGAGGTTCCGCCCGCGGTCGGCACTGGTTGGGGCTGGCAGAAGGTCCCTGGCACCTGGCGTTCGGATTCCCGACACTGCCGCGAGCAGGAAAATCCCACTCCTGCACACCTGGCGGAGCGCATTGCCGCAGAGATTCCGAATCCGCACTGGGCCTGGTACCGCCGCCGCATCACCGTCCCCCATGAGTGGGCCGGCACCAAAATCCTCTTGCAACTGGACGCCGTCAACGCCGCCGCTGAAGTTCGCATTGACAGAAAGAAGGTCGGGGACATCGAGTTCCCGTGCGGGGAACTGGACCTTACCCCCGTCGCGAATCCCGGCAAGGAGATTCTGGTGGAGATGCTGGTGCAGGCGATGCCGATGGAACAACAGAGCGCAGCCGGCGCGACCCGAATCTACAAGGACATGGGCGAACTCTCGAACAAGGGACTCTGCGGCGAAGCACGCCTGGAATCGGTCCCGCTGAATGGGCCGCGTATTACCGACGTACATGTGCGCACCTACGTCGCCAAGAAATGCATTGATTTCAACACGGGCTTCCTGGGATTGCCAAAGGGCGAGTACCAACTCTCCGCAGTCGTCCGTGGTCCCGACAACTTCGAAAAGCAGTTTCCACCGCAGAAAATCGTTTCCGATGGCGCGGCGGAATCCCGTCACGGCGCTGCCTACGACTGGATTGCCCCGAAACTCTGGGACATCGACTGTCCCGACAACCTCTACACCGCGCAAGTTACCCTCGCGGACGCCAGCGGCAAAGTCCTGGATGTCTTCTATCCCGAAGAATTCGGCTTCCGCGAGTTTACGATTGAAGGACGGAACTTCTGCCTCAATGGCACCATCATCCACTTGCGCAGCCTCCCAAGCCAGACGGGAGCCAACTCCGCCTACGCGCACAAGGATTCCGTCACGGAACTGGTTCGTCGCTGCAAGGCCATCGGAGTCAATTTCCTGATTGACGGCGACCGCACGTACTCGGTCCTGCCTGGCAAGTTCGGTTACCAGGACGACTACCGGGGCATTACCTCGCGCCTGGGACTACTCACCAGTCTCACAATGCCAAACTATCGCATCTGCACGGATTTGGACAGCAATCCAGAGTCCCAGAAGAAGTTCCGCAAACTCGCGGAGCAGCGTCTGCGCCGCTATCAGAACCTGCCTGGTCTCGTGCTGCAATCCACCTCCCACAACTCCGTCGGATACCCCGATTTCTCGAATCCTCTGCGCCTCGCCAATGGATACTCCCCCGAAAAGTTCGGAATGAACCGCCTCAACCGCAAACAGGCACTCGTCGCGGCAAACATCCTAAAGGAAATTGACCCCACGCGACCCGTCTACCACCACAGCGGCGGCATGCTGGGCGATATCCAGGCAAACAACGAGTACGAAAACTGGGCCCCCGCACAGGAACGCGCCGACTGGCTCTCCTACTGGGAAAAGAACGGCACGGCACCCCTGATGTTCGTGAAGTACGGAATGCCCCATATCGCAAGTTGGTCCAGTTACCGTGGCCCCCTCTTCATCTGGCGCGCAGCTGCCGTTCAAGTCTTCTGGCTGGACGAGTTCGACGCGGAGACGCTCGGCGAGGAATCCTACCGTATGGACGACGCCAAGCGAGACTACTTCTCACGCAAGCACATCGTTGCCAAGCAGTTCGAAAACAAGGAGCGACGCTATGGCCATTTCACCTCTCCTGGCCTGGATTTGACACGCTCTCTCTACGCCTGCAAGACTTTCCGCAATATGAATGCACGCGGCATCTCCATGTGCCTCCCGTGGGACGGCAGCACGTTCCATCGCCGCGTCTCCAAGGGGCTCCCCGCGACAAAGCCCAATCCCAACGCGTTCAAGAACCTCAAGCAGCCCGGTCTCGTGCCCGACTACTTCACCTCATCGGGAGGCTATCTGGAAGACGCCATCAACGAGTACGAACTCACACTCACTGGCAAGGCGTTCACCGAATGCCTCACGGACCCGCTGCAGGCCTGGATTGGCGGCGCACCCGGCAACTTCACGGATTCCTCCCTCAACTACGTAGAGCACGAAGACGTCCGCAAGAGTTTGATTCTGGTCAATCACACGCGTCATCCGCAAACATTCCGATATCAGTGGAGAGTGTGTGGCTGGCACGGGGCGCAGGGAACCGTCACCGTGGCTCCTGGCACCCGCGAGGAAATCGAGATTCGAGGGCAGGCCCGTTCCCAGAAGAACGAAATCACCGCCGATGTCACCTGCGAGTTCGAGAAGGGGAAGCCCCCGCGCACGTGGCACGATTCGATTCGACTCAATGTCTTCCCTCGCTCGATTCAGGCAAAGGTCTCCTCGAAAATTGGCTGTTATGATAGCAGCAAGCAGCATCGACAAATCAAACGTGGCGGCGAGTGGTTGTCTAGCACGTGCAGTCTGCTAGAGCGAAAACTGTCCTTGAAGAACGTGACGGAAGTCCGCACGCAAAAAGACCTGCAGGGGGTCCAAATCCTCGTCCTGGGACCTGACGCCTTCTCCGAAAAACTTCCGTTCCAACTTGCAGACGCCATGCGTAACGGCCTCAAGGTCCTCGTCCTCGCACAAAACGAAAAGTCCCTCTTACGCATGGGACTCCGCCCGAATGTCCAGGGACTTCGAGAATTGTTCCCCATCGACAATGCATTCCCGAACAAACTCTCCTATTGGCGCGGTGCCTCTTCCTCTCTCCCGCCCTTCTGGGAACTGCCTGACATCTCTCCCGCACCCCCGTATTCCTGGTGCGGATTCGAGGTCAAGCACACCTGGCGTGCCGGAAATCGCGGCATCGTCTCCCACATCCTTCCTGAAAAGCCCAGCAAGGGCAACTGGCTCCCCCTCTATCAGGGCGGATTTGACCTCCAGTATGCGCCTCTCCTCTATTTCACCGAAGGCAAGGTGCAAATCCTTCTCTGCCAACTGGAGGTGTTCAACCGTGTGGAGGTGGATTCGCAGTTGCAACCCAATGACCTCGTAGACGACCAGCAGGCACTCGAAACACTCGCGAAGGCCATCGAGTTCCTTGACCAGGCGAAGCCCGTCGAAACGCATCGCGTCTGGCGTGTGGGGGCGGATGCGCTTGCGGCGCAACTCACCGCATCGGGAATCGTCTCCTCGCCGCTGGATTCATCGCAAGTCAAGCCAGGCGATGTCATCGTGCTCACGCGTGGCGCGGACATTCCTGCGAACCTCCGCGCCTTGGTGGAATCGGGCGTGAACGTGCTCTGCTGCGGGATGACCGCCGCAGAACTGGAGAAGGTCGCAGGCGTCAAGACCGTCCATGGTACGTATTTCACGGACTATGTGGAAAATCTGCGTGCAGAACCGCTCTTCCGGGGTATCGGCAACTCCGAACTGCACGTGAGGTATCCGCAGGAGTTTGACGGATTCCCCGAGGGGAGCGCGGGCGGCGTCTCGCTGAACTGCGTCCGCATCGGCAAAGGCGCAATCGTGATGATGCAACTCCCGCCTTGGACGTGGGATCGCCAGTTTTTCGCCGTTCGTACCACTTGCCGACGCGCCGACTTCACTCTCATGCGTCTCCTCGCCAACCTCGGCGCCACCTTCCAGACCAACTTCTGCGAACGTTTCGCCGCATGCAACGTCGAGGAATCCCCGACGGATGTTGCCAATGGTTGGCAAATCTGCTTCGACCCCGACAACAAGGGACTCGAGGAAAAGTGGGCGCAAAATCCCTTACGTGCCAAGGGATGGCGTCCCGTCAAGACGGGTGTCTACTGGGAAGATCAGTTCAAGGAGTACAGCCAGTACGATGGCATCGCCTGGTTCCGCCTCAATTTCAAACTGACTTCCTCTGACCAATTCAACGGAAATGCCGTGCTGTCCCTGGGTGCCATCGACGATGAGTCCTGGATCTACCTCAACGGGCATCTGGTCAGCGAAATCACGGCCAAGACCCATCCCAACAACTACTGGTCCGAACCTAGAATCATCCCGCTGAACCCCAAATACCTCAACCCGAGTGGACAGCAGACCATTCTCATCCGCTGCAACGATATCAAAGGATACGGCGGCATGCCTGGCACTCCGCAACTCCAAATCGGCGCTGAACACTCCCTCTATGTCGATACGCCTGTCCAATCCGACGACCCGTATCGGTTCTACCATTGGTAGCGACGGCGGGACGCCGTTGTTACTTCTGGTAATGCCCGCCGTGTAAGATGTTATTGGCGCGGAAGAGCTGTTCGAGTACGAGGACGCGTGCCATTTCGTGGGTAAAGGTGAGTCTGGAGAGGGACCATAGTTCATCGGCGCGTTGCTTGACGGCATGGGAGAGACCCATGGGTCCGCCGATGAGAAAGATGATTTTCGTCTGGAACGCGCCCAGGTGCCTGGCGAGTTCGGGACTGGAATATTGCGTTCCCTCTTCCGTGAGGGCGATAATGCGAGCATTGCGTTCTTTTTCGAGGCGCTTGAGCATGGTTGTGCCTTCGTGTTCAGGGTCGGAATCAGGCACAAGGTCGAGCGTGACTTTCCCATAGGCGGTGAGCCACTTGAGATACTCATCGCACCGTGCCTGCAAAGCGCGGTCCTTGAGTTTTCCAACTACCAGCAATTGTATGACCATCGTTCAGGACTTTGGTAAATGACGGAGGTGGGAGATGTCGTTCCAGCCAGTGAGGCACCAGCCTCCCTCTCTATGGATAATGCGATGAATGGACGCATTGTCCGTGCGTGGAAGCAGATTGCACTCGTCCGTGATTCCAACCACGCGGCGGAATATGCGCCGCAAAAAACCGGCATGCGTGACCACCAGGATTGTCTGTCCGCAATGACGCTCCAGGAGCATCTCCAGAAAACGGTCTGCGCGCGCCTGCAGATCCCACTTGCTTTCCCCACCAGGAACTTGACAGTCCACGCCTTCTTTGGCAAGTGCGCTTTGCAATTTCTGCAGACCGGGAATCTTCATCAAATCGTTCCAGGATTGTCCTTGCAGAACACCGAGGTTCCACTCCCGCAATAGTGGTTCCGGGTGTAGTTCCAGACCCGGATGACGGGCCACCACTGCGCGTGCCGTGTCCATGGCACGGTCTAAATCGCTTGCATACGCCGCTTCAAACGGGACATCCGCTAAATAGTCTGCCGCCGCCTCAGCCTGCGCATGGCCAAGTTCCGACAGGTGACTGTTCAACTGCCCCTGCAAGATCCGCGTCACATTCGCGTCCGTCTGACCATGACGCATCAAAACGACCTGACAATCCATTTCCTGTTCCTCTTTCACACAATCTTTGTGCCGCAAGTACCGCAGAGCGTTCCGCCATGTCGGTTTTGCAGGCTGCGCTTCGCGCGGTCATGCCCGCAAGTGTCACAGAGCGTTACACACCCAATCTAATATACCCTTTTTTTCTTCTTATGCTTCTTGCATTTGTACAAAAGATGGATATTTTTAAGGAGTTTTTCTTTCCCCCATCCAACAAAAAAAGGTTTTCTCATGATTCGCAAGTTCACTGGCATCATGCCCGCACTTCTCACCCCCTACGACGAGGAAGGCAACATTCTGAAGAAGTCCGTCTTTGCACTCGTGGACCGCCTCATCGCGCAGGGTGCAGATGGTTTCTACATCGTAGGAGCGACAGGCGAGGGCGTCGTCCTTTCGCTCAAGCAGCGCATCACGATGGTGGAGTATACGATGGAAGCCATCCATGGGCGCGTGAAAGCCATCGTCCATACCGGTTCCATCAATCCCGACGAAGCCGTCGAACTCACCCGCCATGCGGAGCAGGCAGGAGCGGACGCTGTTTCCGCCGTCCCTCCCTCGTACTACTTCAAGTACAACAATGCGGAGACTGTGGAATACTACAAGCGCCTGGCAGGTGCCACCTCCCTTCCGTTTCTGATGTACGCCACCCCAGCCCTCTCCACGGAAGGCGTCAACGACATCATCAACGAACTGATAAAAGTCGAGAACTTCATCGGTCTCAAGGACACCCGCGCAAACTACTTCGAGATGTGGAAACTCCGTGAACAACACGGCGACAGCATCAACATCATCAATGGCCCCGATGAAACCCTCCTCTGCGGGCTTACCATGGGTGCCGACGCTGGCATCGGCACCACCTACAACCTCATGCAAGACCTCTTTGGGGCACTCTACAAGGCATTCCTCGCAAAGGACATCATCCTCGCACAACGTTACCAGACCAAAATCAACCGCGTCATCAAAACCCTTCTCGACAACAATGCCCTCCGTGCCTGCAAAGAGTATCTCACCGCAAAAGGCATCGACATGGGCATCACACGCTTCCCACGCGCACGTCGTTCTCAAGACGAAATCAACGCAATGGTTCGCACCATCGACACCCAACTCGCACTCCCCCTCTAACCACTCCCCACACGCACCTCCCTCACACGCACCTTCCCCACGCACCTCCCCCACACGCACCTCCCCCCACGCAGCTCCCCCCACGCCAAAGCCGCCTTCTTAAGAGTCCCCTATGAGTTGTGCTCCGAAGAGTCCCCTATGAGTTGTGCTCCTAAGAGTCCTCTATGAGTTGTGCTCCTAAGAGTCCCCTATGAGTTGTGCTCCTAAGAGTCCACGAACCACTAACCACTCCTCACTAACCACTAACCACACATGGATACCGTCTTCGACATCCCATCCACCCCAGGGAATCCCCGCAATTCAGAAGGCACGTTCCTGCAACTAAATGATGGTCGCATTCGCTTTTTCTACACTCGTTATCGCGGTGAAAAATGGGCCGATGACGCGCGTGCCGACATCGTTATGCGAGAATCCAGCGACGACGGACGTTCCTGGAGCGACTACGCTGTGGTTGTTCCCTGTCCCGAAGACGCTCGCAACGTGATGTCCGTCTCCGTATTGCGCCTGCAGGACGGTCGCGTGCTGATGCACTATCTGATGAAGCACGACATCAAATGGAACGGGGTTTCCTGTACGCCGTATTTTCGCATTTCGGAAGATGACGGGGATACCTGGAGTGAGGGACGCCGCGTGTTCGAGCGTCCGCCAGCATATCAATGTGTGAACAACGACCGCGTCGTGCAACTTTCCTCAGGGCGTATTCTCGTTCCCGTCTCCATGCACAACTTGCTGGGACCAGGCGTTTCCCTCGCGCCGGGTCTCATTTACAACCTCATTTCCGACGACAACTGCGCGACCTGGCGCGAATCCAAAAACTGGCTCGGTTGCAACCAGCCCAGCATTACCAGCGGCTATCAGGAACCAGGTGTCATGGAACTCGCCGACGGACGCGTCATGATGTGGATTCGGTGCAACGGCGGTTCCCAGTTCAAGTCCTTCTCCGAAGATGGTGGTGACACCTGGACCCCTGCCGTCCCCGCGCACGAGTTTCCTTCCACGGAGGCACCTCTCTCGATGAAACGCGACCCCGTCACAGGACGCCTCGCCGCCATCTGGTGCGACCGCGACCCGCGCTGGCACATCACCCCTTCCAAGGGAACTTGGGAGCGCACTCCTCTCGCAATCGCCTGGAGCGATAATGAAGCGCATTCCTGGCATGGACACCGTCTCCTCGAGAATGACCCCAACGCCGGATTCTGCTACACCGCCATCCTCTTCACAAAAGACGCTCTCCTTCTTGCATACTGCTGCGGGCACCTCCCACATGTCCCCCTACAAGATCTTCGCATTCGACGCGTCCCACGCCCACTCTGACACCCAAGAATAGTCCAATGGAAGGCGTTGTTTGTACTCGCCGTCCGCTGGTTTTCTTCCCGGTTGGTTATTCTTTCTATTCAAAGAACAAGGATTTGTATCCTCAGGATGTTTTTTTCCTAAAAAATCATGAAAATAACTTGATTTTATATCAATAATTGCGTATAATATAGAAGATTGCTAATTTTAGAGTCAAAATCAAATCCAAGAAACAGAAAGGTTAGAATCATGAAGAAAAGAACGCCCTTTACGCTGATTGAGTTGCTAGTTGTTATTGCCATCATTGCGATTTTGGCAGCAATGCTGTTGCCTGCACTGGCGAAGGCACGTGAGAAGGCACGCGCAACGACCTGCTTGAACAACTTGAAGCAGTACTCGATGGCAAATACCTTCTATGAGGCAGACTTCCATAATCAAATGCCAGGCTATATGATGCCCCGAAATGACTATGGCGCTTCTTTGACCTTCCTCGATACGATGGTTGGTTATTGTGGTGGTCCCAAGTATATGGAAACCATCGCAATGCGTGACCGTCGCGAGGGAAAGACGAATACCACCCAGTGCCCTCCGACCCTCTTCTGCCCCACCACTCCCGACAGAATGCCCGTCGGCTGCGATACTGGCAAATACCGCTACTTCTGCTATGGCCAATACGCCCACCAGTACAGTCCCCAAGAGGCCACTTTGGGTCGTTTCTGGGTAAAGATTATTCAGCCGGGCGGAACCTCTGAGCGCGGTATCATCTGGATTCCCTCTCTTATGAAGCGCCCCTCTGATACCCAGCTCATGTCCGACTCCATGGTCCTCACCGCCTGCTCCGCGGATGGCTATGATCCCGTTGGATACCAACGCTCCCAAATCATCCCTTCCTATTCTTCCTTTGACCCTGCCAAGAACTACGCGGTCGGTCTCCGCCACGGCGACAAGGCCAACACCGTTTGGTTTGACGGACATGCCACCTCCTCTCTCGCTGGCGAACTCCGTGATGGCGTGAGTCCTGTCAAGCACTTTGGCCGTCCCGGTGGCATCTACTTCAAACTGAACTAACGCTGAACTCAAAACGACGCGAATACAGCGGCATTTACTACAGATTCAACGAACGCCTAATTTCAAAAAGTGGCGCTAGCACATTTGCCCCAGGCTTTGCAACACGCATGGCCTGTTTTTTTTTTATGCTGGCTTTACAGTCGCAAACCTGGTAGGCGATTGGACGGCGTCGCAAACCTGGTAGGCGACTGGGGGTAAGGTGGTAGAGATGATAAGCGTCGCAAACCTGGTTCGCGATTGGGGGTGCCGCAAACCTGGTATGCGATTGGTGGTGTCGCAAACCTGGTATGCGATTGGGGGGCGCAAACCTGGTAGGCGACTGGGTGCGTCACATACATTGGGGGATTAGTGGTAGAGATGATAGG
>JAFRLI010000349.1 GCA_017431255.1 Victivallales bacterium | reverse complement strand
GGCGTTTGTAGGTGGCAATGCGTTGATTGAGGTCGGAAATGTACTCTTTTGGGAAGGCGGCAGCGGCTTTGCCGGGGACGGTCTTGACGGCGAAGGCGATGCGATCCAGTCGCAGTTCGCAACGTGGCGCGGAAGGCGGTTGTGTCTTGAGAAAGCTGTCAACGGCCTCCTTGAGCAGTTGACAGTAGAGGTCGAAGCCAACGGCGGCGATGTGACCGCTCTGTTCGGCGCCGAGGATATTGCCGGCCCCGCGGATTTCGAGGTCACGCATGGCGAGTTTGAAACCAGCACCGAGGTGGGTGTAGCGTCGGATGGCGGCCAGGCGTTCGCGAGCGTTGCTGGCCAGGGCCCCCATCGGCGGCAGCAGCAAATATGCGTAGGCCTGGCGATCCTGACGACCGACGCGCCCGCGCAACTGGTAGAGTTCCGAAAGACCGAAACGGTCCGCACGGTCGATGAGAATGGTGTTGACATTCGGGATGTCCACCCCGCTTTCGATGATGGTCGTGCAGACCAGCACATCGATTTCATGCTTGACGAAACGGGTCATGAGTTCTTCCAGTGTCGCACTGCCCATCTGGCCGTGCGCGAAGGCAACGCGTGCCTCTGGGACGAGAGTTTGAATGGTCTGCGTCATTTGCTTGATGGTGCTGACGCGGTTGTAGAGGAAGAACACCTGGCCGTCGCGTTCGAGTTCGCGTCGAATGGCCTGTCCGATGAGTTCCTTGTCGTAGTTGGCGACGATAGTGGTGACGGGAAGGCGTTCGGAAGGAGCGGTCATGATGGTGCTGAGATTGCGAATGCCCGCGAGGCTGAAATAGAGGGTTCGTGGGATGGGGGTGGCGGTCATGGTGAGGATGTCCATATCGGCCCGCATGGCCTTGAGGCGTTGCTTGTCGGCAACGCCGAAGCGCTGTTCTTCGTCAATGACGAGAAGTCCGAGGGAGCGGAATTGGACATCATGCTGAAGGATGCGGTGGGTTCCGATGAGGATATCGACATCTCCCGCGGCGGTTCGTGCGAGAACCTCCTTCTGCTCCTTTGCGGTTCGGAAACGGCTGACCATTTCGATGGTGACGGGATAGGCCGCCATTCGCTGCCGAAAACTCTGGTAGTGCTGCTGCGCAAGGACGGTGGTGGGAACGAGAACAGCGACCTGCTTGCCGTTGAGGACCGCGCGGAAGGCTGCGCGAATGGCGACTTCCGTTTTGCCGTAGCCGACATCCCCGCAAAGGAGGCGGTCCATCGGTTTTGGGGACTCCAAATCGGCAAGAACTTGCTGGATGGCGGTTTCCTGGTCGGGAGTTTCCTTGTAGGGGAAGGAACTGGCGAAGGAGCGTTCCCATTCGAGGACGGGCTTGAGGGAGCAGCCCGGTGCGGCCTGCCGTAGGGCCTCGACGCGCAGGAGGTCGGCGGCCAAATCCCGTGCGGCCTCTTCTGCGTCTTCCGTGGTATGTTTCCAGTAGGAGGTTCCAAGGCGGGAGAGTTTCGGTTGCGCCTTGCCTGCGCCGAGGTAGCGTCCCACGAGGTAGGATTGTTCGAGGGGGACATAGAGCATGTTTTTGTCCTGGAACTCCAGCACCATCACTTCCTGAATGTCGCCATTGGATTCCAGGGTCTGAATGCCGTGATAGCGTGCGATTCCGTGCGCAACGTGCACGACAAAGGAGCCTTCCACAAGTTCCTGTTCTTCGTCCAGGCTGTTGTCGCGGGTGTACTCCATGTGCTTTTTGCGACGGGAACGGCCTTTGCGCCCGAAAAGTTCCTCGGAACTGAGCAGGACGAGTTTCGCTTCTGGGAAGAGCATTCCATTGCCGATGGCCTGCTGCACCACCTGCAACGGGAGTTTGGCAGTCGTGGTGTCTTCTGCGAGAATCTGACGGAAACGCTCGACTTCGCCTTCCTCCGCACAGCACGCCACGATTGTGTAATTCATAGAATCCCAACGAACTAGAGATTCCCGTAGTTGTTGCCAATGCCAAAGGGCGGCGTTTTCGCCGAGTTCGGGGAGGATTGCGGAGAGTTCTTCGTTCAGGCTCACGGCCTGCAGGCGAATGGAGGGGATGGGGGAGTCGTGGATGACCTCGTCGGGACGGACCACCAGTTCGATGGGATTCTTCAGGGAAGTCTGGGTTTTCTGCCAAAGGGCGTTCGTTTCAGCACTGGCATAACTGTTGAGGTGCTCCTGGATGCTGATGGGGTCCACGAGGATGTATTGGGCGTTCTTGGGGAAGAAGTCTTTGATGATGGCGGTCTGCTGGGTTTCGTCAGAGAAGAGGGTGGTTCCCCGTGGGACGATGTGGAGTTCGGGTGCTTCTTCATAGGAACGCTGAGTGTCTGGACGGAAGAAACGGAGGGAATCGATTTCATCCCCGAAGAACTCGATGCGGACGGGGGCCTCGTAGAGCGGGGAATAGATGTCGAAAATGCCGCCACGACGGGAGAACTCGCCGGGTACACGGACCTCGACTTCGTTGTCGTAATCCATTGCGACGAGGCGTTCTGCGAGTTCGGCAGGTTTGATGACATCCCCTTTGTGAAGGCGGAAGGACTGGGACTGGAAGGACTTCGGCGCGATGGTCTTGGAAAGCAAGACCTGCGGGGTCGCAAGGAAAACGGCAGGTGCGCCTGTGATGGCGGCTTCGAGGGCGGCGCTGCGTCCCGCCTCGTTTTCGGGGAGCCACATCTTGCGGGAAGGGGAGACCTCGGGCAGGGGGATGATAGGACGCGGGTCTTCCGTAAGCTCCTGGAGCATGCCCAGTACGGAGGAGATGCGTTCCAGGCTGGCTTCATCTGGAACGAGAACCAACAGTACACCAGGACGCGAGGACATCACGGAGATGAGCGCCGCCGCCGCGAGGTTCTGGTCGAACAAAAGCATACGGAATGAGCCTTTCGGCAGTTTCGCCGAAGCCCATTTCCGAAATTGTTCTCGCCAGGGGGGCACTCTGCTAGCCTGGATTGTTTGGGTGAGGGTTCTTTGGGGCACGGGGCACAACGCTTAGGGGCACAACGCTTAGGAAACGCTTAGGGGCACAACGCTTAGGAAACGCTTAGGGTTTTGCAGAACCGTGCGCTTCCTCAAACACCAATCTCCTTTCTCAAAACTTCACTCTCCACTCACCGCTAGCCACTAGCCACTAGCCACTAGCCACTAGCCACTAGCCACTAGCCACTAACCACTAACCACTAACCACTAACCACTAACCACTTACCTCATCCATTTTTTGATGAAATCGAGCATGTAGGGGTATGCTGCGCTCCAGACGTTGCTGTGGGTGAGGCCAGGAAGTTCGTAGAACTCGGCGGTATGGTTGCCGGCGAAGCGGATGGCGTCCCACATGAGTTTGTTGTCGGAGGGGCGGCAATCGATGTCGAGTACCGTGGCGGAGGTGACCATGAGGAGTGGCGGGAGATTTTCGTGTGCGAAGGCGAGGGGGGCGTATTCGTCGACGATTTGAACGGTATTTGGGATGCCACGTTCGGCGCGGATGGTGAAGTGGGTGATCATTTCGCAGTCGATGGGCATATAGCCATTGATGTCATGAGGGTCGAGGTCTTCAGCGGCGAGGAAGGAGCGGTTTGTGGCAAGGATGGCGGTGAGGTACGCACCTGCGGACTCGCCCGTGACGAAGATGTTGTTCGGGGAGGCGTGGAACTTGGTGGCGTTGCGCTTGACCCAGGCGACAGCAGCCGCGGCGTCTTGGATGTATGCGGGGCACTTCACATGGGGATGGAGGCGGTATTCCACGGAGAAGATGGCGCAGCCGAGGAGTTTCTGCATTTGGCAGAAGCCCTTGCGGGTGCCGCCTTTCATTCCGCCGCCGTGGAAGACGACGAGTGCGGGGACACCCTGGCGGTCGTCGGGATAGTATGCATCGAGTTTGCAGGTTTCCGACTGGTAGTCATCGACAGGGTGTTCGATGTAAGGAATGTCTTCCTGAACCTTCCAGTGTTCAACGTATTCCTCGATGGAGATTTTGTCAAAGGTCTCCTTGGTGATTTGCTTGAGTTCAGGCATTGTGGAACCTCACATGCTTTCGAGGGTGCCGATGGTCAAGGTTTCGAGACCGTCCTTGAGGAGGTCGCGGACGCGGGAAGAGAGGACGAGGCGAGCGTTGCGGAGTTCGGGGGTAGGTGCGGCGAGGACGGGGCAGTTGCGGTAGAAGGAATTGAAGTCCTTCGCGAGGTCGAGGAGGTAGTTTGCGATGGCGGAGGAATCCAGTTCGCGTGCGGCCTTCTGGATGGCTGCCGGGAAGCGAGCGCAACGGAGTGCCAGAGCCTTTTCTGCGGGGGCCGCGAGGAGTTCCCAGACCGGTTCGGATTCTGTCCAGCCGGTTTCGGCGGCCTTGCGGAGCATAGAGGAGATGCGGGCGTAGGCGTAGAGGACGTAGGGACCGGTGTCTCCTTCGAACTTGATGGAGGCATTCGGGTCGAAGATGATGGTGGTCTTGGGGTTGACCTTGAGAAGCATGAACTTCAGTGCCGCCATGGCGATGACACGTGCACGCTCGTCCAGGTTTTCAGGCGGGGTGCCGCCTGCTTTTTCAAGGGTGGCCTCGCGGGCGAGGCGCTCCAGTTCGTCAAACAAATCGTCGGCGTCAACGACGGTTCCCTCGCGGGACTTCATGCGACCATTGGGGAGGTTGACCATTCCGTAGGCCATGTGGACGCAGCGGTCCGCCCAGTCGAATCCCAGCGCCTTGAGGATGGCGAAAAGGACCTTGAAATGTCGGTTCTGTTCGTCTCCGACGACCCAGATGAGGCGGTCGGGCTGGAAGTCGTTCTTTTTGAGGAGGGTGGTGCCAATGTCCTGGGTGACATAGACGGAGGTGCCGTCGGAGCGAAGGACGACTTTGGTGCCGAGGTTTTTGTCGGGGAACTGGATGATGACGGCACCATCTTCGCGCTTCTGGAAGACGCCTTTTTCGAGGCCGAGGGAGACATATTGCTTGCCGAGTTGGTAGGTTTGGCTTTCGAGGTACGTTTTGTCAAAACGGATTCCCATTCGTCGGTAGGTTTCGGCGAAACCTTCGAAGACCCAGTTGTTCATTTTCTGCCAGAGTTCGCGGACGGCGGGGTCACCCTCTTCCCAGGCGACGAGCATATCCTGGCAGGCGCGACCGATTTCGGTTTCGAGGAAAAGGTCCTCGGGGTCTTTGTCAGCAAGTTCGGGGCGTGTGGCCTTGAGTTCGGCGACTTGCTGGCGGAACGCCTTGTCGAAGGCGACATAGAAGTCTCCGACGAGATGGTCGCCCTTTTTGCCTGCTGCCTCGGGGGTGGTTCCATTGCCGAAGCGCTGGTAGGCAATCATGGATTTGCAGATGTGAATCCCACGGTCGTTGACGAGATTGACGCGCACGACTTGGTGTCCCGCACGTTCCAGAATCTGTGCTGTAGACATGCCGATGGTGTTGTTGCGGACGTGCCCGAGGTGCTGCGGTTTGTTCGTGTTCGGCGCGGAGAACTCAATGAGGACCTTCTCCCGCTCGGATTCAGGCAGAAGTGCCTGGCGCTGGAGAGCACCTGGCTCCGCGACGGTCGCCTTCATGATGGCAAGAGGCGTCAGCGTGATGTTCACAAAGGCCTTGACGACTTCGACGGCCGACACGTCCGAGGAACCTTCCAGCAGGGTCTTCACTTCCTGCGCAAGAGCCATCGGGTTCTGGCGCGTGCTCTTGGCGAGCGGGAAGCAATTGATGGTTAGGTCGCCTTGGAAGTTCGGGGGACAAAGGTCCACGGGGAGTTCCAGGCTGGGGAGGTTGAACTTGGCGGCAAGTTGCGAGGAGAGGGCGTCAAGAAATGGGAATTGCATAGTTACAATGGGGAAGGGTAGGGGTTATTTGAGGAAGCGGATGGCGCCGGAGTTCCCGTGGCCGTCCAGGCCTTCTTGGGCAGCGAACTCGAGGAGTGCCGGGAGTTCTTTCTTGAGAGCATCACGGGAGTATTCGACGAGGGAGGAGCGGCGGTAGAACATGTCGATGGTCAGACCGCTGAAGTATTTTGCGGCACCGCCTGTGGGGAGCACGTGGGAGGGGCCAGCAACGAAGTCACCGACAGGTTCGGGGGTCCAGGGACCCAGGAAGATGGCACCCGCTGCGGTGATTTTGGGAGCGAGGCGTCGTGGTTGCGCGACCTGGAGTTCGAGGTGTTCTGGGGCGAATCGGCTGGCAAGCGCGGCGGCTTCGTTCAAGTCGCGGACTTTGAGGAAGACGGTCCCGTTGTCGAGAACGCGCTGGATGGTATGGATTCTTTGGCGCTCTTTGCACTGTTCGCGGATGGCGTCCTGGACGTCGGCGATGAGTTTGTCGCTGGTGGTGATGAGGATGGATTCTTCCCGTCCCGAACCGTGTTCTGCCTGAGACAAAAGGTCTGCGGCGACAAACTGCGGGTTGGCGGTCTCGTCTGCAATGACGAGGATTTCCGAGGGGCCGGCGACTTGGTCCAGGGCAACCTCCCCGTAAAGTTGACGCTTCGCTGCGGTCACATACGCATTGCCGGGACCGACGATTTTCTCGACCTTGCGAATGGTCTCCGTCCCGTACGCCAGCGCCGCCACGCCGTAGACTCCGCCCAGGCGGTACACGCTCGTCGCACCGGCAATCTTGCAAGCGCACAGAATGGCAGGATTGACACTCCCGTCTGCACGCGCCGGCGTGATGACCACAATCTCCTTGACTCCCGCCGTCGCGGCAATCGTGACCGTGTGCAACACCGTCGAAACCAGGGGGGCCGTCCCGCCAGGAACATAGCAGGCGACGCGCTCCATCGGTGTGAACTTCTCTCCCAGGACGACTCCAGGACGCGGCTTGTAGGACCACGCCTTTGGACAACTCTGCTTCGAGAAGGAGGCAATGTGCGCGCGTGCCAGTCGCAACGCCTTCATCACCTTCGGCGAGACACTATGCTCGGCTGCGGCAAACTCCGCTTTCGATACCTCAAACTGCTTCGGCGTGAGTTTCACATGGTCGAACTTCTCCGCATATTTGACGAGTGCGGCGTCTCCGTTGGACTTCACGTCTGCTAGGATGGCGGCAACGCTCTTGTCGATTTCGGGATCGAACGCGCTGCGGTTCATCAGCGGCGCGATCTGCTTTTCGAAGTTCTTGTCAGTAGAACGGTAGATTTTCATGGCTGGTATGAATGGCTAGTGGTGGTGATGGTGGTGGCAGTCGCAGTCGTCGTCATCGTCGTCATCGTCGAGTCCATGGAGCAAGGGGTCGTCTCCCAAAGAGATGTTCTTGTCGACTTTGACGAAGCAGAAGTATTCGGCGTCCTGGAGGAGGGGCGTTCCGTCGCTGGGGAGGATGTTGATCTGCGCAAGCGGGGGAATCTGAAACTTTGCACCGTAGTCCGTGACGCACGAAACACGCATGCGCTCGACGCTGGCACGGCCGCGCAAGCACTGCATTTGCACGCGGCCTGCAGCCTCGTCTAGGACTTTCACAAAAACGACGCAAAACTTGCGCCCTTCTAGTTGGTCAAGGGATATCATGATGGTTGTGAAGAAACAAGGACAAGAATGTACGAACAGGACGTCAAAAACACACTTATATACAATATAACGCCAAATCTGAGAAATAGTGTGAGGCAGAAGGGATTTTTGTGGGGAAAATGAGCAAAAAAGACGCCACTCCCCGGAACGTGGAAGTGGCGTGGCCGTGCCCCAGCCTCTAGAGGATGGCCGTGCGGAGCACGGCCTGCAAAAAACGACGCACCCCCTGCAGGGTGCGATGCAAGGTTGCCTAGCGGATTCCGTCGAGATTTTGGAAGGCGAGGACTTCGGGGAGGAGGGTATTTGCTTCGGCGAAGCGTCCGTATTCGAGGAGCGTGAGGAGTTGTCGGCAAAGGTTGTTGTGTGCCTCGCAGAGGAATAGGTTTCGTACGTGCTTCCAGCGGTGGAAGTGTGCCGGTTCGTTCTGGAGTGGGGGCCATTCGGGGTCGGTGTCGAACTGGTTGATGGCGTTGAGGTATCCAGAACCGGCTTTTGTGCACCAGGCTTCGAAGTATGCCTGAAGTTTCTCGGGGTTGGCGATGACGGCATTGATTTTTTCGAGATACGCGAAGTATTGTTCTGCGGTATTTTGTTCGAGCGGGGAAATGGATTGGAGAGTGAAACGGTAGGGGATGATTCCGTAGGCGAAGATTCCTTGCTCATCGCAATAGTACCTCACAAGATGACCGAGACTCCAGGAGGGGAGGCTTTCTTCGCGAGCGGGGAAGTAGAAGTTTCCTGGTGAGAAGGTGAGGACGGCACCCTTGTAGGACTCCCAGCCGCTAGGGCAGTGGGTGTGGCAGTTCCAGACGGCGGACGCGCCGGCTTCTGACAGCGAACGCATCAGAGTCTGCACGCGTGGCGATGGGAATGGGTAGAACTCATGCCCGCCGTGCAGCAAGGCTATCTTGATGTCTGCGTCGCAGTTTCGCAGGGCATGCGCATTCTCATAGGGACGCTGCGGAGCCATGCCAGGTCTGTCCTTGGTCGCAATTCCAAACTCGTGCTCGCACCAGTTGAAGAAAGCGATGCGGGTACCTTGGAAATCCACCACGAGCGGCGTGTCCGCCGTTGGCAGGTCTTGCCCGGCGCCGATCGTGGCGATGCCGGCGTCGTTCAGGTGCTGGAGGGTTTCCAGGACAACGTCGTCGCCGTAGTCGGCGAAGTGATTGTTGGCACAGAGGGCAAGGTCGATTCCGAGGGATTGCGCGAAGGAGACGGCTTCGGGAGTGCAACGAAGGTTTGGACCTTCCTTGTCAATGGGGAAGCCTCCTTGGGTGAGGGTGGTTTCCCATTGGAGGATGCGGTAGTCGGAATCCTCGAAGATGCCACGAATGCCAGCAGTGATATTTCCAATATTTGTGGGGTCAAAAGGCGTGACAAGAAGCATGGTACCGCCTTGGACTGTGATGTTGGCAACTTGGTTCAAAGGCATCCATTGACCATAAGCTTCAACTTTTACGTTTGCAAGCATATCTGGATGGGCGCGACCGGTACGAACTTTTTTCATCTCTTCTTTGAAACGTTCGATAACCGCGTTCATTTTTGTTTTGTATTCTGATGAATCAAACATAATAATTCCTTTCTATGAAGATATTATAGCATAGATTAGGAGTCGTGAGAAACTGAAGCGCTTCTGAATCCGTCGTAGTAATTTGTTTTGATTTTTGGATGACCAATTTTGTTGGCGGCACGAACAATTTCTTGGACGTCGTCGGTTAATTTGTAGATTCCTCTATCGCCTTTGGAAATTAGTTTTAATGGCTCCATTTTGGTGGTGAAAAATTTGTCGAGTGGTTTCCAAAAACTTTTGCCGAAGAGGAACATGGGCATTTTGGGCATTTTTCCTTCTTGCATCAGAATAAGGATTTCGGAAAATTCGTCCATTGTTCCGAATCCCCCTGGGAAAAAGACATAAACTTTTGCACTCATGGCGAGCATGACTTTACGAGCGAAAAAATATTCGAATTGGAGCATGTCGGTCAGGTAGGGATTTGGGTGTTGTTCGTGGCTTAAAGTGATGTTCATGCCAATTGAGCGGCCACCATATTCAAAAGCACCACGGTTGGCAGCTTCCATAATGCCTGGACCTCCGCCGGTGATGGTGGCGTGACCATTTTCGGCGAGAAGTCGGCCAAGTTCACGGGCTTTTTTGCAATAAATATTATCTTGGGGTAATCTTGCGGAGCCGAAGATAGTGACGCCTTGAGG
>JAFRLI010000348.1 GCA_017431255.1 Victivallales bacterium | reverse complement strand
GTTTCGCCTGGATTTCAGCAAGCTGGTTATGCGGGCACAGCGCCTCCACCCGCCGCCGTCCGGCTGTGCTCTGAGCATAGCCACCAATCAGCGTCAGTAATTGGGGATATCCAAGAATTTGCCTGGAATGGAGTGCACTGTTCATTTATTCAGCACCGCATGTCGTGCGGTTGCACCATTCTATGAGACGAGGCTTTATCGCCAGGAACGCGGGGGCTTGTTGCGGCGGAATCCATCTTCACGGGAACCCCGTGTCCCCGGAGCCTGTTTTCTTCCGCCAGCACGCGCCGTGGTGCCCCGATTGGTTCCACGCGACACTCCTTCACGGTCACTATTTCGCGGGGAATGGAAATTATTGCGGCGGTCGGTGCGGGCGTAGCCGCCACGGCGGGGGACTTCATCGTAGCCATCTCGCGGAAAATCATCGCGGTAGCCGCCACGCGAGATGTTATCGCCGCGATAACGTCCGCGCGGTGAACGGGGTTCTTCATGTGCAGGTGCTGGAACATCGTCCTCCTCGTACCAAGGGTGCTGAGGACGTGCTGGGACCGGCGAGGCAGAGCGCCGGGAGCGGCGGGAGTCCTCCCGTTTCCCACGGCCTTCCGGTCCACGCAGCCCATCATCATCACGGTTCCCGCCCCGTGGAGACCTTGAAAGTTTGCGTTCCAGCTTTTCCTTGACCCAATAGGGCTTAGGCGGTTCGGCCGGGCGAGGACGTTCGACAATCTTGATGGGCTTCAGCGCCAGTTCGCAGTCGTGGGGAGACATGATCCGCCAGCTGCCAACCGTAAGTTTTTCGTCGAGTTCCAACTGGCCAATGGAAACGCGCCGCAAAAGTTTCACGCGAAGTCCCACATCCTTGCAAAGGCGACGGACTTCGCGTTTGCGACCTTCGCCCAAGGTGAAAATCAACGAACATGCCCCATATCTCACACTGATCTGTTCGACGTTGAGCGCATGAAGGAATTCTCCGTTGTCGTACATTCCGTCCAACAGCTGTCGACGTATGGCGGTGGTGAAACGACCTTCGCATTCGACAAAGTATCTTTTGTAGATTTCGTGGGATGGATGGGTAAGTCGTTGTGCGAAATCGCCGTCGTTGGTCAAAATCAGCAACCCCTCGGAATCGCGGTCGAGTCGTCCCACCGTGAACACGCGTCCGAAGCGTTCCGGAATCAGCTGGTAAACGAGATTTTCAGCATGAGAGTCCTTGGCCGAGCAAGTATAGCCGGCGGGCTTGTTGAGCATCAAATAGACGCGGTCGCCATCCTCAAAGGCGACAGGCTTGCCTTCGAAGCATACGGTGTCCTCTCCAGGCGTCACGCAGGTTCCGACGGCAATCACCGCCTCACCATTTACGGTCACTCGTCCCTCGCGAATATACTCCTCGCAGGAACGCCGCGAGCCAATTCCCGCCTTTGCCAGGAATCTGGCCAGCCGCATGCCATTCTCCTCCGACGCTTCGGCAGGTTGTTTCTTTTCCATGTTGTCGCTCATAGTTGGTTCTCCTAAAATGGGTGATTCCCTTTAAAATAATGTTTTAAGTGAACTTTGCGTAATTGCATGGGACAAATTACATGTCGGAATGTATATTAAACTGTTTTTCGTCTTCGACCCGACAATTCCACAGGAAGCATCCTAACAATCTGTTTGAGGAAACACCATCATGGCTGACAAGACCATCGGGACCCAGTCCTTCGCCACCGCCTCCATCAAGAAAGTCTCCAAGCGCCTTCGCTGGGCTTTCATCGGCACCGGCGGAATCTCCGGCACCCATCTCGGCGCCATCCGCCAGATCCCCGAAATCGAAATCGTGGCAGGTTGCGACATCAAACCGGAACACCAGGCGTGGTTCAAGCAGCAGCCCGGATGCCAGAATGCCGCCACCTATACCAAATACGCCGACATGCTCAAGAAGGAGAAAATCGACGTGGTGGATGTCTGCACCCCGAACGGCGTACACTGCCCTGCCGCCATTGCAGCGCTGCAGGCCGGCTGCCACGTCATCGTCGAGAAGCCAATGGCCATGGATCCCGCCGAATGCGCCAAGATGTGCGCCGCGGCCAAGAAGGCCAAGAAACTCCTGGTCTGCGGCTTCCAGCAGCGCTACAACTCCAACACCGAAATGTTTGTCCGTGCCCGCGACGCGGGACTAATCGGCGACATTATGTTCGTCAAGGTCCACGCGTTGCGTCGCCGAGGCATTCCAAACTGGGGCGTCTTTGGCCAGAAGAAGCTCCAGGGCGGCGGGCCAATGATCGACATCGGCGTCCACATGATCGAGGCAGCCCACTACGCGATGGGCGAGCCCAATCCCGTTGCCGCCAGCGGCATGACCTGGACCTACATGGGAGACAAGCCCTCGCAGGTAGTCTGCCCCTGGCCGAACTGGGACTACAAGACCTACACCGTCGAGGATCTCGCCGTCGGTCAGGTCCGCTTCGACAACGGTGCCATCATGCAGATCGAATCCAGCTTCTGCGCACACATCGAGCAGGAGATCCACTACTGGGAGGTCATGGGTACCAAAGGCGGTTTCAACTCCCTCAACTGCAACATCTACACCGACATGGCTGGAACCATGCTCAATTGCGCGTCGTCATTCCTGCCCGATGCAGGATGGGACGGCCTCTTCGTCCGCAAGATCCAGAACCTCGTGGATGCCATCCTCAAGGGAACTCCGCTTCGAGCCCCCGGAGAGGAAGGCATGAAGGTCCAGAAGATCATCGACGGCATCTACCGCTCCGCCGCCAAAAAAGGCGCCGAGGTCAAGATTAGCTAATTCGGAACGAGGAACGGCGTTCCTCAAATCTTCGAGAATTTCCTCCACTTCGGCAACGATATGAGCTACCCTGTTCTACGACCACGGCCATTTGCGCCTACTGATGGCAGTGCTTCAGGAACGGCTTCGACCCCTAAGCGTCTCCGTTGGGCGATTGTGGGCACGGGTAACATCTCCACCTCGCACATTCGAGCCATCGAGCAGATGCCGGAAATCGAAATCGTGGCAGGTTGCGACATCAAACCGGAGCGGTTGACCTGGTTTCACACGCAGCCTGGCTGTG
>JAFRLI010000347.1 GCA_017431255.1 Victivallales bacterium | reverse complement strand
ATTCCATTTTTTTGAAGGAGATTCCATAGCACCTCTAGCACATCTAGCACATCTAGCACATCTAGCACATCTAGCACATCTAGATTTTCCCCAAAAATCGCCAATAGTCCATTCGAGTTGTGCGTTGTTATTTACTGCAAGGCTGGAAGGCTGGCCGATTATTTACTACCCCTAATAAAAATCAAAAGGAGGAGACAATGTCCAAGCGTGTGTTTGTGTTTGGTGTTCTGATTGTGGCGTTATTGTTGTCCTTGTGTGGCAACTGGTATCTGGGACACCGCTTGAAGCAGTTGAAGGGCAGCATCCATTACCAGGTAAGCCAGATGGCAGAATCTCCTGTGCTTCCCCCACCCACACAAAATAAGAATAACGCAAATCACAACGTCACCTTCCTGAGCGGCCACGGCTATGGCGACTTTGACAAGGACGGCATCTTCCTACCCAACAAACTCCAACTCTCCTTCCAGGACCTCCAAGGAGAAACCATCACCCCCGAAGACATCAAAGTCGTTCCCGCCCCCGAAAAACTCGACAAAGTCGAGTTCAAGTCAGATGGCTTTTCCTATTTCTATACAGGAAAGAAGTATGAAACATGCTCGAAGGCCAAACTTACCCTCCAGGGAGTGTTCAAAACCAACGTCCTCTACACCGTTATTCTTCCCGCCGGACTGAAACGCGGCGACGAAAGCATCCACCCGTTCCCCGTCGCAGGGACTGCGACGATTCACCACCCCAAACCCTTGACCAATTTTATGCACGCGGGTCCATATTATCCCATGGAACGCAAAGACGGCAAAGTCACCTCTTGGCCAATGGAAGTCGAAGTCCTGAATGTAAACAAAATCGACTTCCTGCTCAACCGCCTTTCCCAAAACAACTATGACCTCCCCTTGTCGGACTTCGACGAACAATTCAGAATGATGCTCCGCATCGGCCAGAAAACCGTCGAAACCCACGTGCCCAAGGACCGCAAAACCACCCTCACCTTTGACCTGGCAGAACTGCTGAAAGACGTTCAGCCGGGCGTGTACGCCATCGCCGTCAAACCCGCCGAACTCTCGGAAGGCTGGCATTGGAACAACCTGTCTCATTGCCTGGTCGTGCTGACCGATTTGGGTCCATCCGTAACCATCAATCGCGCTTCGCGACAACTCGCCGTCTCCGTCCGCAGCCTCACCACCGGCAAGCCCGTTCCCGATGCCGAGGTTCGCTTTACCAGTGAAAAACGCCTGCTCATCGCACAGGGGAAAACCCGCCAGGACGGCACCGTCCTCCTCGACTATTCCCCCGAGTTCAACCTTCTGGACGACCAGGAAGGCACGCTCGTCGTCACCACAAAGGATGACGCCACCTACCTCAAAGTCAATTGGCAATATCTTCTTGACAGCTATAACTTCCCCATTTCCGGCACCAGTTTCCCCGACAAGACGGATGCCTTCGTGTACACCGAACGTGGAATTTACCGTCCAGGAGAAACCGTCCATGTCTCCGCCTTTCTCCGTTCCTTCCAGGATGGCAAGTTCCTTCCCGCTGCTCTCCCCTGTTTCTTCTACGTCTACGACGATGAAAACAATCTCATGGAAACCCGCAAGGTCACTTCCAACGAAGACGGGTTCGTGACTGCACAAATCCGCCTTCCGCAAGCGGCTCGCAACGGCGACTACACCATCCAGTGCGGACTCGGCCCCAACCAATTCTGGAACCATACCAGTTTCCTCGTGGGCGCCTTCACGCCAGACCGCATCCGCCTTACCCTCAAACCAACAAAGAAACTTTTGCTCACTGGCGACACGCCCGCCTTCCAATGCAGCGCCGATTACTACTTCGGCACCCCCGTCACAGGAGCACTTTTCCATTCTTACCTCAGGGCGGAAATCGCCCCATTCCCACCGCATTGGAAAGACTGGACTGTCGGCGACTCCAAGGAACTTCCCAATACTACCCTTTTCAAGCAAGAGAGAATGAACTTTGATGACATTCATGGACGCCTTTTCTTCCAACCGATTACAAAGGCACGCCTGAAAGCCAGCGCACCAATCTGCCTCATTGCAGAACTTACCGTCATGGAATCCAATGCAAGACCCGTCTCCGCCGCTGCGTCCTGCACGTTCCTTTCCTCCTCTAAGTTCCTTGGCCTGAAACAACTAGAAGCTTCCCAAAGCACTGCCCGATTTGCCGCACGATTCCTCGCCTTCCAAAACAAGGACATTCCCAAAGGCACCGAAACCATCCGACTCAATCTGGAACGCCTCGAATGGGACTACGTCATTACGAAGGAAGACAACAACTCCAAACGCGAATGGATCCTCAAAGTCGTCCAATCCCAATCTCTCCCCGATGTCACCATCGACGGGGCGGGTGAGTTCTCCATTCCCGACTTGCACGATGGATACTACCGAATGACAGCAACTTACGGAGACGACCTCAAGACCGTACTAAACTTCTGGCACTGGGCTGGCGACGCGGGTTCCGTCCGTTCTTCTGACCCCAATATCCTCACGGCGAAAACCGACAAGCAAACCTACCAGCCAGGCGAAACCGCACGCCTCACCTTCGACGCTGCCAGCAACGGCTTCGCCATCGTGACCGTCGGCGAACGCGACCTCAGCTTCACGGGTTCGTTCGAGGTCAAAGCCGGCGAAAACACCATCGAAGTCCCGATTCCTCCCAAAGCCTTGACCCAAACTGCCTACATCGCGCTCACCGTCGTCGGCAGTTTCCAGGGTGAAACCACGCGCGCATACGCGATTCTGGCACTGCCCATCGAACAAGCCCACCATAAGTTGGAGCTGAAGATTGACGCACCAGACACCGCACTCCCTTCCCAGCAACTCACCATTCAACTCCAGGCAACCGCCGCAGGAACTCCCATCCCCGCAACCGTGCAACTCTTCGCCGTGGACGAAGGCATCCTTGCCCTCACCAAATACCAGACGCCTGACATTTTCGACCACTTCTACGGCAAGCATTACTGCGACTTCCTCACCTATGACATCTACGGTGCCCTCTTCCCCAAACTCGCCATCCGCGCTCCTCGCAAGACGGGTGGCGGTGGCGTCGACGCCATCCGTTCGCGCCTCGAGACACTGCGCTTGAAGGAGAACGCGCTATTCGTGTTGCCATTCGTCAAACTCGGGACGGACGGAACCGGAAGCGTGCAAGTTACCTTGCCGGAACATACGGGTGCCCTGCGCCTGATGGCGGTGGCATCCAGCCTGGACGCCGTCGGTTCCACCAGTCGCGAACTGAAGATGCGCGACCGCGCCAGCGTCCTGGCAAGCGCCCCGGCCGCCCTGGCCTCGGGAGACCATTTCACCGCCTCTTTCACCCTCTTCAATCACGACCTAGACAGCACGGACGCGCAGTTCGCCGTCCACCTTCCCGCCTTCCTGAAAGCCCAGGAGACCGCCTTCAAAGTCCACCTGCCCAAGGGAGAAAGCCGCGTGCTGGCAATCCCCGTCCAGGCGACTGCAGACGGCAGCGGAGACATCCGCTACGAGTTCACACTGGGGTCCATCAGCCGCAAAGGAACGACTCCTGTAAACGTTCGAAACGCAATGCCCTACACAGTTTCCTCCCGCGTGCACATTCTGCATCCCGGAGATCAGAGGTCCCTGACGGACGGTCCCGCCTGGAAGGAATTGCGCGACCGCAAAGTCACCGTCTCGAAATCTTTTGCCAGTGCCGCCGCGGGAGCATTGGACTGGCTCAACGCCTATCCGTATGGCTGCCTGGAACAGACCGCCTCGACTGCATTCCCCTTCCTGGCGCTGGACAACCTCGTCCAGGCGGGTCTCATCCAACCAGAACTTGTCTCTTCCTGCAAGGGCAAAGTGGATGAGGCAAACGTCCGTCTTATCTCGTTGCTGCAAAGAGGGAACGGCTTCCTCGGCTGGCCCGATGGCAGTTATTGGAAGGAACCCAGCATTTACGCGGCCCATTTCCTCGCCGCCAGCAAATCCACCATCGTCGACCAAAACATTCGTTTCCGTCTCAAGCAATACCTCTTAAAATGCCTGGACGTAAGCGAAAAGTTCGATACTGTTTCCCGCGCCTACGCATGTTATGTGCTTTCGTTGCTGGAAGACAAATCTGGACTCGCCACCGCGAAAATCCTGGTGAATGACGAGGAGGCCCCCACGCTGGCGAAGTTCCTGGCGGGCGCGTCGCTGATTCGCAATGGCTACGCCGCAGAAGGGGCTCCCGCTATGAAGCAGGCACTCCATGCATTTGCGACAAATCCAAACCTGGAGGAAGATATCCCATGGATTTTCGAGGAACGCACCACACGCCTCGGATTCGTGGCCACCATCGCCGAACAACTGCTCTCCGAACGCGATGACATCCTCCGCCTGGCTGAACCACTTGTCTCCTATCAACGTCAAGACGCAACGGTCTGGGGAACCACTCGTTCCAATGCCTGGGCTACCCTCGGCCTCGCCGCCATCGCCAAACACGCCTCCCAAAACACCAAAGGCCTCATCGTAATTGGCGACAAGGAAACACCTTTCGACACGACGCACGCACTCAATCTCACCGCCTTCCTCCCCAACGCACCTGCCATCATCCGCAATACGGGCGAAGGAATCGCACTCGTACGCATTACGGAAACTGGCATCCCCGTGGAACCGCCACCCGCCACCCCCGGCCTCAAACTCGTGAAAACCTTCTCCAAGCCCCTAAACCAAATCCGCCATGGCGACCTTGTGCAGGTCACCATCGAAATCACTACCAATTCCAAACTTCCGAATGCCGTCCTGCTCGACATTCTGCCTGGCGGTTTTGAAATTGAGGACGGTGCCCTCGCCACGCGTGAAAACGCCACCTTGAAAGGGAAAGCCTTTTTGAGTCCCACCCACCAGGAGAAGCGTCAGGACCGGTTCCTCTTCTTCGGGGACGTTCCCAAGGGCACGCACCGCGTTGGATATCACCTCCGCGCCGTCACGAAAGGAGACTATCTCCTGCCGCCCGCACGCCTGGAGGACATGTATCTTCCTGACCTTTCCGCCACCAGCGAAAGCGGTCTCCGCGTTCAAGTCCAGTGATGCCATGGCTCAAACTTCCATTTCAACTGTCGCCTAGAACCCGTTTCCTTCTGCGTTGCGCTTTGTTTGCCTTCGCAACGGCAGGGGTTCTGGCGGTCGCCTGCTGGTGGGCCGTTCCACGATTCTTCATGGACGACCCCCTGCAGGATCTGGCGCACTTCACCCCCATCCGCAAATACTATGCTGCGGACGGAACGCTCCTCAAAATCGAACGAACCTACGATTACCGCTGGCAGGAAAACATCCCACTGGACAGGGTCTCGCCCCATTTCCTCAACGCCATCCTCTCCGTAGAAGACACGCATTTCTACCAACATGCGGGAGTGGACTACCGCGCCATCCTGCGCGCGGCCCGCGACAATCTCCTCGGCGGTCGCGTGCTCTCCGGTGCTTCCACCATCCCCATGCAACTTGCCTACCTCCATCAGGAGGGAAAACGCAAAAACCTGCGAGACAAACTCCACCAGGCTCTCCGCGCACGTGCCCTCTGCCTGCGGCATTCCAAGGGAACCATCCTTCAGGAATACGTCAACCACATCCCATTTGGCGGCAAACTCTACGGAATCCAGACCGCCTCCCAATTCTACTTCGGAAAAAATGCGTCCGACCTGACGCTGGCAGAGGCGACTCTGCTCGCGGGAATCCCGCAACGCCCCAATGCCCTGCGACCAGACCGACACCTCGCCGCAGCACGAAAACGACAGCGCCTCGTCCTGGAATACATGGTCCGCAATCGAAAACTTGCCCCCGAACAAATCGAATCCATCCTGTCGGCTCCCCTGGCATTTCGCGATTCCAGCCTGCCCTCCTTCTACGCGCGCTATGCACACTCCGAAATGGAACACTCCCTGACGCTTGCGCGAAAAGAAGCCAACCACGCCTTTGTCGTCCAAACCTCCCTTGTCCCGCGTCTGCATTCCCTTCTGCTTCAGGCTCTTCAATCGCAAACCTTCCATCTTCCCCACGTCCGCGACGGTGCCGCCGTCCTCTTGGATTCCCAAACCTCCCAAGTGCTCGCAATGGTCGGAACACTCGATTTTACGGACCCTATTGACGGCCAGGTCAACGCCGCCACCGCCATTCGCGTCGCCGGCTCGACCCTAAAGCCATTTCTCTATGCCGAGGCCATTGACGGTGGCCTCCTCGCGTCAGATACCATCCTCAACGACGCCCCCATGCGATACGGCTCCTATACCCCGCAAAACTATGACGGAACCTTCAGCGGACGGATTTCCGCCCGTATGGCACTGGCCCGTTCCCTCAACGCCCCCGCCGTGCAACTGCTGGCGCAGCTCGGTCTCGAACGCACCATTGAGCGATTCCATCATCTTCATCTGCTGTATGGCTCGAATGCCAATGATTTCCAGGACAAAGGTCTCACATTGGCATTGGGAACCGCCGGTCACCGCCTGCTGGACATCTGCGGTGCCTACGCCGTCTTCCCACAAGGCGGCAACTACCAGAGCCCCTCCTTCCTGGCTCACAACGCCCCTCGTTCGAAAAACTACACGCCAGGTGCTTGCACCATGGTTTCCCAAATGCTGCGAACCCTCCCCTCGCCCAACTGCACCCTGGATGTCGCATGGAAAACGGGCACCTCCAACGGCCTCCATGACGCCTGGTGCATCGCCTACACCCCCGAATATACCCTCGGCATCTGGTTCGGAAACAAGTCCGGACGCGCTTCCTCCGCACTGGTCGGCGCCAAAGCCGCCGCTCCCGTCGCCGGACAAATCTTCATGAGGCTCTACAATGGACGCCAGCCCCCCGATTGGCATGACGACACTCCGCTCCTCGTCCCTCAAAAACTCTGCAAAGCCACAGGACTGCTCGCAGACTCCGCCTGCCAGGAAATCTACCAGGGGACCGTCCTGAGAGACGTCCCCTTGCGACACTGCTCCCGTTGCAGCAAAAACGCTTCCGCCCCCCCGTTCACCATTCTCTCCCCCAAAGACAACATCACCTACGACCGTGGCCTCAAGCAATCCGTCAGCCTCCCCCTGCAATGCTCTTCCTCCCAGGAAGACCCCGTGGATTGGTTCATCGACGGAACGTATCAATGTTCCCCCACCGACGCCTCTTTCGCACCTGGACGACACACCGTGCACGCCATCTGCGGCAACCACCTCGCCACCGTCACCTTTGTTGTGAGATAATCGCTGAAGTGGACCCAATTCTTTGGAGGTAATTGCAAAACTCATTTTTGAGTCCACAGAATACACAGAATACACAGAAGGCAATCCGCCGTTTCGCGGCGGCTTGCACTGTGTATTTTGTTTTATATCAAGTGTTTGTCCGCGCTAGCGCGGACAAACAGGTCTGTGTGTTCTGTGGACTTCAAAAGAGTTTTGCAATTATCTCTAACGTTTGTGGCAGGTGGCTTGCGCGGGAGCAGGGGGCGGTCTCCTATATCCCCCTCGTGGCCGTGGCCAGCCGTGGCTTGCCAAAGTGCGAGAGTTCCGTAATGCCTCCCCGAGGAAACAATTTCAATGCTCCGCTTGTCTTTTTTTTCAATATTGAAAAGATTCTCTTCGCTAGCTACTCTCTTGCACGCATTTAGCGAAATATCTCTTCAAAAAAATAGGGGAAAATATATTAAAAATACACGCATACCATATTATCGTCTTCAGGAAGCCGAGCAGGGGCAAAGGACGTGAGAGCGCGACGCGGGGGGAACGCCCCCGACCGCCGAGTCACCCCGGCCTCACGGGCACCTGCCCTCTTGCGGGGGAGGTCAAGTCGGCCGCCGGCGCTGGGGGACGGGCTTCGCCTCACCTTGCGGGAATGGGGACGGCCCGTCAGGTCATCTTCCGCAGGGAGAGGCGAGCACACCGGAAAACCTTGGTCCGGGAAACGATGGTCTCACTCGACGGAGAGCTCGTAGAAGAACGCCTGTCCGTCCTTGCACATGTCGACGGCGAAGCGCGCGGCGTTTCCCTGGACGGAGACGGGGGCGAGGCGCTTGAGGCGATGCCCCGCGAAGTCCAGCGGATAGAGGCCGAGCCTGGCGGCGTTCTCGTTCTCGATGGTGACCTCGAACTGGCCGCACTGCACCAAGGCCGGCTGGGTGCCGCTCTTCTCGACGACCGTCATGCTGTCGCTGTTGAAGGTCATGCCGGTGTTGAGCGCGTTGGTGGCGTAGACGAGGGCCATGCGGCGGGCCTTTCGCAGGGGCTGGTATCCGTCCACGGAGACGAGCGCGAGATTTCCGTCGAGGGTCATCTGGTGGATTTGGAGTTCGGGGAGTTTGAAGGTGGTTCCGGCGGTGGCGCAGACGCCCTGGAAACGGGGTGTGTTGACCCGCATGAACTTCTTCTCCGCGTCGAGGTAGAGTTCGCCGGTGTCGGATTCGAAGATGTGGGTGCCGTCACTGCGGTTGTTCTTGGGGATGTAGCCACGCCTCTTGAGCTCGGCGATAACGGCGGCGGCGGAGGCGGTGGCGGAATCCTTGACTTCCATGAAGCCTTCGCCGATGGTGACGGCGGCCGACTTGTCCAGGTTCAGCAGCAGCTCGTTCTTGCGGAGCGGGACGCTCTTGCCGCCGCGCGGGACGCATTCCACCGAGAGGCCGGAGACCAGGGCGGCCAGGGACTGCTCCGACGGCATCCCGCCCTTCATGCCGTTGGGAACGAACACATCCTCCTCCCTGGCGCGGACACGGACGAACGAGCGCGTCGGCTGCACGTCTCGACGCACGAACAGGAAGTAGGTCAGGAACTCGCAGGCGCGCATCACCGGGTCCTTGGAGATGCGGAAGCTCCACGCGTCGCGGTTCTGCAGATTGATGGGCTCCGCGTGGACGGTGACGGCCTCGAAGTCCTGGAACGCGGAGAACGCGCCGGTGCCGAACGCCTGCTCATAGCGGTACTTGTTCCAGAAGACGACATTGTGCTCGGAGATGACGAAGGGTTTGCCCACGTAGCGCGTGGCCGCGAACTGTCGGGCGTAGGTGAGGGAACTTCCGATGGGGCTGGCCTGCGTGATGCGATTGCCGCTGGGATGGGAGGCGTAGTTGTTCATCGCGATGAAGTCGGAATCATGGCGAAGCAGATGGTAGTACATGCTCTTGCCGCAGTTGAAGCCGGTCACGGCGCCTGGGTATCCGAAGCGCCGCAGCTCGGAGGTGTACCAGGTCATGAGGTTGGACTCGAGCTCGAACGCGCAGAGCGCGGCGTCGTTGCCGCTCACGCCGCCGTACTGGGACGGCTTCCAGACGGGGACCTCGTCGAACTTGGCGAACTTCGTCCCCCAGGCCCGGTTCAGGGCGGAGATCTTCCGGTACTTCTTCTCCAGGAAGCGATGCCAGTGCGGGGCCATGGCCTCCTCCACGAACGGGCGCTGGAAGCCGAACTCCTCCTCGTTGTACGCGATCGCCATCGCCATCACGGGGTCCTCCGCCAGGCAGAGGCCGGTGTACTTGTTCTGGTGGCGCAGAATCTTCTCCACTCCCTTCGACCAGTTCTCGCGCACGTCGGGGTCGATGGCGATGCGCCACTTGTAGGAGATGAGCCAATCGCGGGACTTCTTGGACCAGATGTCCCCTGGATTGTATCCGAGCCAGCTGGTCATGGCGTCGAACATGATGTAGATGCCGCGCTGACGGCACAGATGCACCATGTAGTCGAAGTTGTCCAGAATCTTTTCGTTGAACGCAAGGGGCTCCTTCTGGCGGAGCATGAGCGCGCTGTCCAGGAAATGGGGTCGAATCATGTTGTAGCCGTTGCGCGCGGTCTCGTCGACGAGCTCCTCGACCATCTTGTGGTCAAATTGGAACATCTGGGAAGGATGGACCGCATTGACCTGGAACACGGCGCGGCGCTGGGGCTCCTTCTCATACCAGAAGTGCCCGTCGCGGACGATGATGCGTCCCAACTGGTCGACCGTCTTGCCGAGGTTGTAGGGGGTGCGGTCAAGCACGGAGCCCTTCTCCGTCCGCGTGTCATAGCGATATCGAGCGGGCTTCCATTCGTCGTTCTCCTCGATGACGAGGGGCTTCATCAAGGGGAGTGGGATGTCCTCCTGCGTCAGGCTGGCCCCGAGCACCAGCCAGATGGCCTGGCGTGCGCTCTCGAGTCGCACCTTGGCGATGGGGCCGAGCTCGTCTGGGATCTGGTATCGGCTGATGAACAGGGAGGTCTCCCCCCGCGAGGGGCTCCAGGCAACCACGGCGGGGAACGCGTTCTTCAGCTGGGCGTTGCCGTTGCACCAGTCCGCGACGTCATTCGCCCGGCTCACCTTGATGGTGTGCGTCTTCCCCTTCGTGTCCGTGATGATGACGTTGCCGATGTCCCCGCCCCACGCGACCGCGTGCATCAGATACAGGCAACGATACTTCTCGGCATGCGCGACGGGAAGCTCCGCGGAGGGGACACCCTTCGGGAAATGGGCATCGGAGAGGAGGGCCAGGACGCACTTTCCGTTGGGGTTGATCTGGAAGGGGATGCCCTTGAAATCCGTCTGGGTGAGCTGCGAGGCGAAGTGCGCGCCGTCCGTCGCGGGGCCCTGGTCGGTCCAGCCGCCCTTTCCGTCGCCCTCCTTCTCATCGGCGAGGGCCATGTTGGCGGGGAGAGGGAGGGGGCAACCGACGGTCTCGACGCGGAGGTTTCGGATTCGGAAGGTTCCCGTGCTCTGCTGGAGCATCACGGCGAGGGATATGGACTTCGCGTCCGCCGGGATGGGGCGCAACTTCTGGTAGGTCTTCCACTCCGAATCCCCAAACGGCAGCTGGATGCCGAAGTACGTGGGTCCCTTGGGGGTCGCGATGTTGAACTCCACCTTGGCCCCGTGATACGGCTGGGTCCCCTTGGTGACCTTCTCCGCGCACGCCTCAAAGCTCAGGCGAACGAACCGCCCCGTCAGTTCCGACGCGTCAAACGCGCGCGATGCCACCGCGACCTTGGAAGCATCCTGATTGACGACGACCAGCCCGTCCTCCCCGCAGGTCGTCCCCGCGCGGAAGCTCCAGCCGTCCCGGGCCTCCGCCGTCCTGAAATCCGTCTGGTAGGCCAAAAGAATCGTGCTGACCGCGACGCAGATCGCTAGTACCTTTCTGAACATTTCTTCATCCTTCTGGATATGGAGTCTTGGATTTTTCAGGGATTTAATATCCTACATCTGGCAGGACTATTCCCTGTAAACAGGTGAATACTGTAATTTCCCTTCCTGGAGGAGCTGGGCAAGTCACGGCGGAGGGGAAATGCAGTCATCAGGCGCGAATACAGCTATTTCAAGACCAACATTGCCTCGATTGACTACGTCGCGCTTCTGGCGAGGAAACTGCCCATCGGCTCGGGCGCAATCGAAAGCGCAGTGAGGCGGGTGGTGAATCTGCGGATGAAGGGGGCGGGCACTTTCTGGAAACTGGAGAACGCCGAGGCCATGCTGCATCTGCGCTGCCAGCTTAAAACGCACAACTGGAGCAACTTCTACGAGAGGCTGCTGGAGAGGATGGCTGCATAATGGCTACCCACTTTGGGGAATTGCACCCCTCTTACATGAATTCATTATACAGCTCCTTCGGCAGATTCGCGTAGCGGGCGGCCCACATGTAGCAGTTGGTCGCGGCATAGGCGGAATTGGAGATTTTATTGTATTTCACATTGCTGACGTGTCCATCCGCATAGAGGACGTTCACGGAGGTGTTCGCTCCATGGAGAAGGAGATCTTTAGATCTGTCATAAACAATCTGGTTCTTCTCGTAAATGGCGCCGCTAGGATACGACCCGGCTGACGCGTGTCTTTCGCGCTCCAGCACCGCCATGCGTTCGCTGGGTCTCTTGATCTCACCTATTTTCTTCATACCAGTATTGGGGAAGGTGATGTTCTTGGGGATGCTGGCGTAGCCGATGTAATTGACCGCATAGCCCCAGTAATCCTTGGTGGGGTCGAAGCTATTGGGGCGGTTCGGGCAGGCGAAGGGGGCGGCGGGGACATAGGTGTTCTTCCCGTTGACCACCATCTTCTTGCCCTTCGTGATAAAGCAGTTGTCCCAGTTGCCGGTGAAGGTCCAGCCATACTGGTAGATTGCCAGCACGTCAAAGAACTTGCCGTACGAGCTCTGGGAACTATAGTTGTAAGCGTAGCAGGGAATGAAATTGTCGTTGTCTTGAATGTACATGGCGCTGATCAGCCCGATCTGCTTCTGGTTGTTGAGGCAGCTGATTTCGCGCGACTTTTCGCGCGCCTTCGCCAGGGCAGGCAGCAGCATGGCCGCCAGAATCGCGATGATCGCAATCACGACTAGCAGTTCAATCAAGGTGAAGCACTTTTTGCATTCGGGGGGGTAAATTGCTTTTTCATGGGGAACAGCCTTTGGGTTTGTGGGTTTGGGATGGCAACTGCTTTTTCACATTTGAACGCATGATTTTTCAAATGCAAATATATTATACCTATTTGTTTCCCCTTTTTCAAGTGGGGTTCTTGTAAAAATATCAGATTTTTCATTTCTGAAAAATTTTTGCAAAATCTTTCCTTTTTTCACACGGATTCATTGACCAGAATATTCGCGTTGTCAAATCGGGAAAATGCATCTAAATAGAAAAATCAAATTATGTGAATTCGCGAATTGCTTTTGTGATGTTTTGTGACTGCTATGATCCACGGGGCTGAGAAGCACTGTGCATATCCCCACTAGGGGGTTAACGATTTCGCAAAATTAAAATCTAGGCTCTGTTCACGCAAAGTGTTGCAAATTCCAAAAACTCGCAGGAAAACACGCATCTTTTCCAAATGCCAAAACAATGCGCTTCCTACTCATAATTCGGGGTTCTGAATAATAACAAGGTAGTTGCAAAAATCATTTTTGAGTCCACAGAACACACAGAACACACAGAATGCAATCCGCCGCAAAGCAGCGGCTTGCACTTTGTATTTTGTTTTATATCAAGTGTTTGGCAGTGCTAGCGCGGACAAACAGGTCTGT
>JAFRLI010000036.1 GCA_017431255.1 Victivallales bacterium | reverse complement strand
CTGCTCTTGCCGAAGCGACGCGGACTTATCAGGACAAGGTGATTTGCGCTTTCCACAAATTGACAGATATAGGAAACCTCCTTACTTGAAAGGATTCTTCATAATTCTATATCAAAAGAAGTAGTTGCAAAACTCATCTTTGAGTCCACAGCACACACAGAACACCCAGACTGCTCTCCGCCGCTTGCGGCGGCTGGCACTTTATAGTGTGTGTGATATCAAGTGTTTGGCCGCGCGTAGCGCGGACAAACAGGTCTGTGTATTCTGTGTGTTCTGTGGACTTCAAAAGAGTTTTGCAATTATCTCAAAAGATTGCCTACGAAGCAATTGCTTCTGAAGGCGCAGGTAGCTCTCCGCCCTCTGCGGGTCACGCGAGAGCGATTACGATTTTTTTCGTTACGATTTTTTTCGTAATGAGATGATTTTCCTCAGGCATAACTACATTTTTGTCCTCAAAAGATCCAGAACTCCCTTGTGCTAGGGAAAGATAGTTAAACGGATTTTTCATGTGGAATAGGCTACCTGTCTTGTGAGGGCGTGTATGATGTAGAGGAGGGTGTCGTCTGACGAAAAATTAAGTAACGAAGATTTTCGTCAGCAAAGGGATTTCAGGGAAACGGTTATTGTTCGACGGGGGTCATTTTGTACTGGGAGGGGTCGATGGTAGCCTGGACCAGAGTGTTCACGCATTCGATTTCGACGGTCCAGAGGGAGCGTTTTTCCTTTTTTTTGAGCCAGCCATAGACGCCCTGCCAGGGACCCGATTCAATGAGGAACTTGTCGCCTTCCTTGACTTGGGCGTTGAACTCGAGCTCCTGCGTCATCGAGATGGTCTCGATTTTGCGGACGAGTCGGATTTCACGGAGGAGGTTGTCCTGGTCGAAGTCCTGGGTGCCGAGGACTCGGACGATGGCGTTCGAGCGGAAAATCTGGGACCGCTGGTCGGGCTGCATCTTCACGAAGACGTAGCTGGGGAACATCGGGCGCAGGACGACGCTCTGGTACTGATAATGACGGTCTTTGTAGTCTCGGTGAAGGAGGCGGAGCTCCTTTTTCAGGGGAAGATAGCTGACGATGCCATGGGAGCGGCAATAGTCGAACAAGGCCCCCTCGTTCAACGGTCGCGTGTAGACGACACGGACGATTTCGTCTTCCCTGGGGGCCAGAATCGCCTCGTCGAAATGGTACGCAAGAGTGGGCATTTCTTCGGAATCTAACCAAACGTCCCCTATCCCCTAGAGAAAAACTCCCCGGGGAATAAAGCAAAGAAAATCGTTGAGCCGCAACTGTTTAGGTGATTATGTCAACGGTTCTTTGCGAAAAAATGGAACCCATCTGGAAAGAGGAGGAAAAACGGTTTCCAAGGGGGAGAAAGGAGAAAAGTCCACAGCGGCAAGGGGACTCCTTCCCTTGGGGAAGGTTGCAACAGCAAGCACGACGGAGTGCAAATGGATTTTGCGTTCTGTCTGCATGGGTGCTTGAAGGAAAGAGGTGGACTTTCATTGGGTAATTGTATATGAATAGCCATTACTATAATGCGTTTCTTCCAGTTTGCAAGCCAGCCGACCGAAATCGTAGAAAAAAAGCGAAGGGGTGGGTCGATTTCAAGTGTTTTTACCAGGAATTGGGTTCCTAAACACAAGAAATCTTGTATAGTATGCGGAGGGATTCTTGTAGAGTTCACAAAACATACAAAATGTACAACTGAAGTAGTTGCAAAACTCATTTTTGAGTCCACAGAACACACAGAACACACAGAATGCAAGCCGCCGCGACGCGGCGGCTTGCACTTTGTATTTTGTTTTATATCAAATATTTGGCCGCGCGTAGCGCGGACAAACAGGTCTGTGTATTCTGTGTGTTCTGTGGACTTCAAAAGAGTTTTGCAATTATCTCAACTCACAAAAAAGGGGGATGCAATGACAATGTAAACATCACACGATGGTTTCTTCAAAGAGGAATGCTTTGCCATTCAAGGTGCGGTCTTTGAGGTTTACAAGACATTGGGATGTGGATTTTGGGAATCCGTCTATCAGGAAAGCTTAGAAGTGGAAATGAGGAGCCGGCAAATCCCTTTCGTGGCTCAACAAGAACTAAAATTGAATTACAAAGGGGTGTTACTAAAACAGACCTATAAACCAGATTTCATTTGCTTTGGGGCAATTATCGTTGAATTGAAGACTGTCCGTTTTCTTGCTTCCGAACATGAAGCGCAATGATTGAATTACCTGAAAGCAACGAATCATCCATTAGGTTTGTTAGTGAACTTCGGTCACTATCCCAAAGTCGAAATCAAACGTATGAGAAGATAAAATGATCCACAAAACACACAAATTTTTATCCACAACACACACTTTTTTATCCACAAAACACACAAAATACACAAAAATCTAATGTTATCATTCCGGCGGGAATCGCTTTTTTTTATCCACAAAACACACAAAATACACAAAAAACTAATGTCGTCATTCCAGCGGGAATCGCTTTTTTTATCCACAAAACACACTTTTTTATCCACAAAACACACAAAACACACAAAAACTAATGTGATCATTCATCATACAGCAAGACACCTGTTTCTCAAAACGCGCGGAAGCAGCGCTGGTCTCCTGTGGTGTCCCCGTGGGGGAAAGGCAAGGCCTTTCCCCCACGGGGACTGGCAGGAGACAACGGTTCTTTCGAACCTTTTGAGGAAACAGGTGTTCTAATTTTTTGTGTATTTTGTGTATTTTGTGGAAGAGAGTGTTTCAAAAACGTTGCCATGAACCAGGCTTCTGAATCACAAACGTTTGAGAAGAAAAATTTTGTGGGGGACTGCTGGATAAATCCAAAACACCGATTACATTATATCCAAAACACCGATTAAAATGCCTCCAAAACACCGACCAATCCAAATCTAAACATTCAACAAACGACTTATGAAGTACTTAGCTAGGAGCATTGATAAACTTTTGAAAAACTATTTGGAGGCTTTTGGCGCGGTCTTGCTAGAAGGTCCCAAATGGTGTGGGAAAACCACTACTGCGGAGCAATGGGCGAAAAGCGTGTTGAAACTACAGGATCCAGATATGAGAGAGGAATATCTGGCAACGGCGGCAGTAAAACCATCGCTCCTTTTGCAGGGAGAGATTCCACGACTATTGGACGAATGGCAGGACATTCCCGTCTTATGGGACGCTGTTCGCACTCTGGTTGACCAGCGTAGGCAACCGGGGCAATTCCTGCTGACGGGTTCCAACACGGTGGACAAGGCAAAACTTCTCCATTCTGGCACGGGGCGTATTGCACGCCTCTCCATGTTGCCGATGAGCCTTTGGGAATCGCTGGAATCCAACGGACAAGTCTCTTTGGCCAGTCTTTTTGACCATCCTCAACAGGATATTGACGGTATTTCGTCTGCGCTCACGATCGAACAGTTGATTTTTGCAGCATGCCGTGGTGGGTGGCCAGCGTCGTTGCAAGTCCGTTCGGATGATGCAAAATTGCTGATTGCCAGGAATTATCTCAACAGTGTATGTGAAGACGACATTTCGCGGATTGATGGCAAACGGCGCAACCCCTTGCTCACTCGGGCACTTCTCCGCTCCTATGCCAGAAATATTTCCACACCTGCAAAAAAGACTTCCATTCTTGCGGACATTACCGCGTCCGGCGATGTCACGTTGTCCATGGATACGCTGGACGACTATTTGAATGCCCTAGGAAGGTTGTTTGTGGTGCAGGACCTGGAGGCCTGGTGTCCAGCCATCCGTAGTAAGACTGTTTTGCGAAGTACGATGAAACGATGCTTTGTGGATCCTTCGATTGCCGTGGCTGCCTTGGGGCTGACGCCTTCCCTTCTGCAGGAGCAGCTTAAGACCTTCGGCTTTCTCTTTGAGCAGATGTGCATTCGCGACCTAAAGGCCTATTCTGTCGAACAGGGGGGGCGGCTGTCCTTCTATCGTGACCGATATGGTCTGGAGGCGGATGGGGTGCTACATCTTGACGATGGACGTTATGCTTTACTGGAGTTCAAACTGGGAAGTCGGGAAATCGAAGAGGGGGCAGCTCATTTGCAAGAACTGAGGAGTCTCTTGCGGCAAAAAAAACTTACGGAAACTCAGGTTCCCTTGCGGGAACCGGACCTGTTGCTGGTCATTACTGGCGGGAAAATGGCCTATAGCAGAAAGGATGGCGTGAAGGTCATTCCTCTTGCTTGTCTGCGTCCCTAGTAGACTGGGAGCGGATTAGCCAGGGGGCGTAGTTGAGGCTGCCGAGGAGGGAGCGGAGTTGGAGGCGGAACTCATAGGAAGGTGCCGGCATGACCAGGGCCGCGGCGAGTTCAAGTGGGTTGTTTTTGTTCTTGACGAAGACGAGTTCGCGGGTTTCGGGAAGGGGAATGTCCAGGAAGACGTAGTAGGGATAATCCCGGCGCTTGGGGAAGCACCAACTGAAACGGGACCACTTGCCGCTGCCGTAGGAGGCCTTGTAGAAGTCGAGGGCATTGCACATCGGCCAGCCGGCCGCATATTGCTTGTCCCCGACCTGGAGAAAATAGGAGCAGCTTTTGTCGCCATTGCCTCCTGCAACCATATCTGCGACCTGGACGCGGTGCAGCTGCATCACAATGTAGTTTCCGGCAGGAATGGGTTCGTCCATTTGGAATGCGACGCGTGCGCCGATGTCATGCAGCCCGATGGCGGGATTGGGGCGGAGCGGGTCGATGGGTTCCCGTTCGGCATTTTCGCAGGTGGCGTTCGCGACGGTGCAGAGACGCGCATGTTCGGCGGCCAGGACGGAGAGGACCTTGGTGGCTTTCCCGTTCTGTAAGGTGACCGTGCCGATGAGCGGCAGGCGCGCGTCGGGTGCAACGGAGAGTTGCAGAGAACCATTTTCGAGCACGGCTTGCAAGCCCTGGCTGGCGGTCACCTGCCGTGGCCAGTTCCCTACGGGAATCGTCAAGGCTTTCCCAGGATTGAGGACGACCAACTGGCGCTCCCAGCCCTTCAGGGTTCCCCAGCGCACGCCTGCGCGGATATCGACTGGCTGGGCGTTCGTGCGATACTGGAAGGTGACGATGGCGTCCCCGGAACTTGCCTTGAGGGTGATGGGGTTGTCGCCCGGCTTGAGCGCACCTGTGAGGAGGCGAGGATTGAGCGTGGCAGTGGTCTTTGCGTAGAAATGGGAGCATTTTGCCAGGGGGGCTTTCACGCGGAGGTAGAAGAGATTGCGTGCGCGGACCTCGTAAATCATGGAAGCCTTGGCGCGGTTGGACGGTAGTTTTGCAGTTTCCTCATAGACCAGCGGGGTCCATTCCTGGCGGTCGATGGAGACTTCGACGGGGATGGGGGCGGTTCCATCAAACGCGGCGACCTCGGCGGCGACGATGGTGTACGGGAGGCGCACCGTGTAGATGAAGGAGTCTGCGGACGGCTCGAACGCGAGACCGCGCGGCTTGCCGTCGTACAGAAGTTCGGCCGTGGAGAAGTGCGGGAAGATGCGCGGCAGTTTCCAGATGTTCGCAGGACCTGGATTGCGGAGGAGTTCATTCATGGAAACCTTGTCGGCACGCTCCCACTTGACGGCATTGTCGGATTCGAGGTCGTTGAAGACGCCGTCGTTGCAGAACCAGATGCGGAACGTTTCGCCAGGACGCAAATCATATGCGACGCGCTTTTGGAGCATGGGGACTTGATGGGCGGTGCCGCGCGTCATCATTCGGATGAAATGGGAGGAGGAATGGACGGGGGTGATTTTGCCGAAAGGAGCCTGTTCGAGTTCCATTTCCGAGAGGGAGGCGGGGGTGCGGTTGTCGTGGGACGGGAAGAACTTTTGTGCTGAGAGGTCGTAGACGTGGAGTTTGCCGTCGAAGAAGACCTGTTCGAAGGAGTGTGCGTATCCCGAGGTTTGGGTAGCGGGGAGTTTGCCGGCGCAGGTGAAGAGATTGGCCGCGAGATTGTTGAGAGGACCGCATTCGAACCCGCAGTAGTTGTTGAGCATGGCCAGAGCATCGTTGCCCATTACGGGGACGGGGACGCGGGAATGGTCGTCGAAGCGGATTTGGTTTCCGATGAAATAGTCCGTGGAGGAGATGAGCCACTGGAAGAGTTTGTCGGCACGCTGGCGTTGCGAGAGAGAATCGACCTGGAGGGAGTCTGCGATGTCCGCAAACGAGCGCGGGTCGATTTCCCCATCTCGAATGACGAGCGGAGCCTGCAGGAGGCGATTGCTTGCGGGCGGGTTCTGAATCGTGATGGAATCCATGTAGACGGGGTCCTGGGGCAGGGGGATGGAGATGGTTTCGCCTGCGTGGAACCGTTTTTCGAGGACGTGCGTGATCCGTGCTTGCAGGAAGTCTTCCGTGTCGGGGATGACGGGATAGTTGCGGATGTTGAAGACTTTCCCCGGGTCATTCGAGGGTGGATTCGTTTCGGGATAGACGCGGAGCGTGCGCTGGGAACCGTCTTTGGCTTCGACGACCATCGTGTCGGCAATGCGGGATTGGAAGGAGCCGAGGTGCATTTCCAGGTATTTGGGTCCTTTTGCGGAGGTCCCTTCGAGGTTGTGGTCGAAGTCAAACGCCGCATAGAGGGCGCCATTGGGAGGCGGGGGATTTTGTGGATCGAAGTCCTGGGTGTAACGTGTGCCGTCCCAGACGCGGAGCTGGTCCATCAGACCCACGAATGCGGGAGCCGTGCTTTTCAGGCGGAACCGCGCTGTCATGCGGTGTGCGCCGAGCGCGAGGATTTGCGGCAGGCGCAAATCCGCCGTCTTTTTCCCGATGTCCGCTTTTTTCGCGACGTAGGGCGCGAAGGAGAAAGAGGTGTCATTCAGGAGACATTTCCCGTTCAGGAACAACTGGATGCCCTGCTTGCTCCATTGGAATGCCAGGTGGCTCCACTGGTTTTCGGGGAGTTCCGAGGGGATGGTTTTCTTGTAGGTTTTTAGGTCGAAGTCACAGATTTCGATGGTGAAGAGTTTTTTGCTGGGAGTGTAGACGATGGTGTGGATAAACGGGAGTTTGTCTCGTCCATTGGAAGTGGCGGTTTCGAGGAGGGAGATGGTATCTGAGGCGGCGGTTTTCCAGGAAGGTTGGAGCCAGAGTTCGGCGGTGCCGTTGTCCGTCGGGAAGAAGTAATCTGTGTTAGGGTCGCAGTATTTGCCTTCGCCCCAGTGTCCATGCGGGGTAAGCGGGCAGTAGAGTGCGGTTTTTTCCTGGTGGAACCGGAAGGCGTAGTCGCCGGGTTTTCCGGAGACGCCTGGCGCAAAATGCACATCGTTGTATCGAGGGAAGGGGAGTTCTTCGGCGGGACGCAAGGAAAGGTGGGTGATTTTCAGTCGCGGGGTGGCGTCATCGGGGTTCTGGAGCGGTTCGCCGCGCAAATCGTATTTTTGCTCGCGTGCCTGCAAGCGGAAGGTAACGCGGAGGGTTTTGGCGCGAGGGTCTATCAGCCCAATTTCCAGATGCTTGTGGTACGTTCCCAATGGTTGCATCATGGACATCCAACGCGTGTCCGAAACCGTGCTCACCAACGGCTTGCCCTTCGCGTCCAGTTGCTGGATTTCGAGTGCGCAACCCCAGGGCAGACGCGCCTGCGACTGCATTCCCGCCTCCAGAAGCGCCTTCCGTCCCGCAATCCCTGCCGGTACTGGAAAGTCGCGGAAAACCTGGCGCTCGCCGCCCAGTTTCGCCGTCAACAGCAAACCGTTTAGATGGAGGTTGATTCCCTCGACAGCCTCGACGGTGACCTCCTTCGCGTTCCAGCCTCGCGGCGACAGCACGTTCGGGAGCAATTCCACGATATTTGCGGCGGGAGGGGCTTGGGTTTGACCGCCAAAGTACATGGTCAGGGAGAGGCAGGGGGAGGGCACGGTAAAAAACAAACGGGGTTTCGTTGTGCGAAAATCGGGACGCACGGTGACAGGGAGTTCTTTCCCATCCGCGAAGATGTGTACGGAGGACGGTGTGACGGAACCTCCTGCCTGCGCGAGAACCTCCCAGTCGGGCAGAAGCTCGCACATTGCATCGGGTGCCAATTGCAGATTCGGACGCTCCAACTCGGTACGATACGCGCTGCCTTGCGATTCCCAGGGGATTGCGGAGGAAATTGCAAAACTCTCAGCCCAACCGCCTTCACGGCGCGGCGCGACGGCTTCATCGCTTGCGGCGTTTTGGCGGTTGAGCGGTAGTTTTTCAATTCCCTCCGCTGACACCAGCAGCGACACCCCAAATATCATTCCCACTATGCCCTGTTTCCAGATGTGTTTCATGACGCTCTCCTGACGCTCGGAAATGCCAATCGGTTGGTTTTGCTATGTGAGGTAATTGCAAAACCCTATGGGAGTCCACAGAACACACAGAATACACAGAACTGTTTGTCCGCGCTAACGCGAGGCTAAACACTTGATATAAAACAGACTACAAAGTGCAAGCCGCCGCGAAGCAGCGGATTGCCTTCTGTGTATTCTGTGTATTCTGTG
>JAFRLI010000346.1 GCA_017431255.1 Victivallales bacterium | reverse complement strand
GAACACCTGCTCGATCTGCTGGCGGCTGTAGTATGCGGGCAGTATCCTGTCCCGCGCGATTCGCCGCGACGAGATGATGATGAACACCCCCTGCGCAGCCATCGCTTCGTGGACATCATCGGTGGTCTTGGAGCACTTGCGGGCCCTCTTGAACAGCTTCCCCGCCTCGTCGTTCCGCCGGGTGACGTCAAGCCCGATGTATGCATACGCGCGGTTCTTCCCGTCGGGGAGGCATTCCACGCACTTGATGTACACGTAGCGGTCGTTGTACTGCACAAGATTCGATTCTTCCTCCAGCGCCCCCCTGTGGGCCGCGACCAGCTCCCTGTAGAGCTTGAAGTTCTCCCGCAGGCGCATGATGAATGATATCCTGTTCTCGAACTGGAGGCCCAGGTTCTCGTTGTCATAGTATCCGGCGTCCATGACGGAGAACTTCGTGTTCACCCCCATCTGCTTGAGCTCCTCAATGGTCCTGCCCAGGGTGGACACGTCGACCACGTTGCCGGGGCAGTAGCGGAAGTAGAGCGGGAGGCCGGTCTCCTGGTGAAGGACGTAGATGAGACGGACTTCGCTGCTGATTTCGCCGTTGTGGTTGCTTATGGCGGTCAGGGGGAAATGGATGCTGTTCGGCATCCCGGTGCTGTCGATGAGGATGTTGCCGAGTTCCTTTTCCTTCGCTTTGAGCATGCCAAGATATTTCCCGAAGAACTCCCGCCGGGAGTATTCGTCGCCGATTGCCACGAGGAAATCGCTGATGCGCTGGCTGCCCAGGTTCGCCCGGGGGAACAGGATTCTGGCGTAGCTTCCCTCCCACCATGCCTCCGCATGGCAGTTCGCCGTGGAGCACAGGATGTAGTAGAGGAGCATGGCCTTCAGGGTGTCGGGGTTCCCGTAGCCGATGGCCTCGACGGCCGCCATCATCCCGTTGCGGTCAAGAAACTCCTTCACGATGAAGACGTCGCCAAAGTCAAGGAGCAGCTGCTCGTGGCCGCGTCTGCGGGGAAGCCCCGGGACGAAATCGGCAGGCGCTGGTCCGTACTGCCCGGTGGCGGGGTCGAAGGTGAACACGCCGCGTTCGCGGCTGGAGAAGATGTGCCTCGCCTCGTCAAGCACCCTGCCGATGTTCCGGCTCTCCTGCCTGACCTTGCCGTCCACGCGCATCGACTTCACGTAGCGTCCGTACTTGATGCCGTTCTTGATGTCATAGACCATGTACATGCGTTGCCTCCGTTCTGGAAGTTGTAATTAGAATCACTAATTTCTAACTACAATACAGCTTTTTTCCGCTTTTGCAAGTCGCCAGGGCAAAAAAAAGCCCCGTTTGCGCATTTTTTTGCGGAAAAACGGGGAGAGAAGGGGATGTGGTTAGAATTTAAGGGCGGGAACTATAGATTACGCGCGCTACCATTATTCGCGGTTACCAAACCGCCAGGGCCTTGGTTGCCTCAAATACTCCCTTTTCCGCCCCAAAACAACTCGGCGTTTTCGGTGCCAGTTATCTCTGCCCCGTCTTGCAGTTCCTCGGCATCCTTCCATAATTTCACCAAAGAGCACTCAGTTTTGTGTTTCTGGAAGGTGTGTTTCTGGGTGGCTGGGGAGTATAGTGAAGGAGGTTCTAGAACCTCTAGAACCTCTAGAACCTCTAGAAAGCCATAAGCACGCCACTAGAGAAAAGGATTGATGACGGCTTCGGCGGAGCCGGATGTGCAGGAGCGGACGCCGGCATCCATTGCGGCAAGCTGCTTCAGGTTGAAGTCCAGCGTGAGCATTTCATGGACAGGCTTGCCGTGGCGGAGGCAATCCATGAGATTGCGCGCCACGTTGAGTTCGGGCATGGGCGGGGGCACGACGATTTCCTCGGGAGGGAAACACTTGGTGTAGGGCTTGAATGTCTTGTAGACCTTGACTTCGTTGGAGAAACGGTCGCAGACAATGGTTCCTTCGGAGCCATAGATGACGGGTCCCGTGGGGATTTCCCCTGAGGAGAAAGTGGACCAGGAGCCTTCGGCCTGCGCGACAGCGTCGCCAAAGTCGATAATGAAGTCGGAATAGTCTTCCACATCCGTGATCGGCATGAGAAAGTTCTTACGGAGACCATAGACCGTCTTTGCCATTTTCCCGAGAATCCAGGTTGCCAGTGTGAAACTGTATCCGGAATAGTCTGCCAGAGAGCCACCTCCACGTTCCTGGCGATACCACCAGACATCGCCCAGTTTCTGCGGGTCGAATCCTGCTTCGTTGCAGTAAGGTCCTTTCGTGGAGGGACTTCGGTATACTACACGAAGCGTTCGTCCGATTTTGCCGGCATCCACCATTTGCTTCGCAAGATTGAAGGTGGGGAACCAGGCGATGGGCCAGTTCACAAAAAGAGAAGCTTCACTCTGACGCGCCGCCATCAACATTTGGATTCCATCTTGAATCCTCAGTGCCATGGGTTTTTCGATGATGGCGTTGATTCCGCGTTTCAGACATTCCAGAGCGATGGGGGCATGGTCCATAATGTCCGTGCAGATGCAGACCAGGTCGGGCTTCTCCGACAGCAACGCGTCCAAGGACGGGAAGATATGGGGTAACTCACCCTTGACGGGGAGGTTTTTCCTCAGGCGATTTTCCAGGGATTCGGCCTCCGCGCCTTTGGGATCGGGGATGTCTGTGACACCAAGGAACTCCGCTTCCTCTGGATAGTTCTTGAAGGCATTGTAGAAACTGATAGCGTGGCAGTGCGCCAGTCCTGCGATGGCGACTTTCAACTTGTCCGACATGGCATTTTCTCCTTACAGGAACGGGGAAAAGGTGGTATGAAGTTCGACAGGGCGGTTCTCTTCGATGGAACGGGGGATGGCGCACATGATCTCCAGAACGTGACGCGCGTGCTCGGGAGAAAGGACGGGGCCGCAGTCGTTCTCGATCGCCTCCACCAGGTCCGCCAGCGGGCAGCACTGCGTGAAATTCGGCTTGCGTGTGGACTTTACCCAGTCCATCGGCGTGATCCAGCCGCGCATCCCGATGGCGGGAGAATCGATGTACACCTCCGGATTCGGCCAGACGCCGCCGTGCGGCTTGAACGAAATCACTCCTTTCTCCCCGTAGATTTCCAGCGGCGGGCAGCGTGTGGCGAGCTGCGTGTAGCCGGTGTCGACGAAGCCGATGCGGTCGTCCCCGAAGTCCAGCGTGATGAAATAGGTGTCGGGAATCTTGTCTGAGTGGATGGTTTTCCCGTCGAATGCGCCGGAGCGGACGGTGCGCACTTTGCGTGCGGTGGCGGCGAGGCAGAAGACGGACTTGGCGGGTCCCAAGACGCCCGTGATCTTGTCGAGCGCGTGGACGCCCATGTCATAGAGCGCGCCTGCTCCTGGCTCGTAGAACCAGGACGGGTCGGCCTCGCGGTACTGGAAGTATTCGGGACCGCCGTGCGTGGAGACGCATTTTGCGGAAAGGACGCGTCCGATGCCGCCGTCGCGGATGATCTGCTCCGCCATCAGCATGTCGGGCGTGATCATGTGGATTGGCACGCAGGAGAACTTGACGTGGTTGCGACGCGCGATTTCTATTTGCTCCGTCAGTTCCTCGACGGTGAGGGCGGCGGGTTTCTGGCTGATGAGGTGTTTTCCCGCCGCAAGGATGGTCTTGTTGATGTGGTGGTGCGCGGGGATGGATGCCGCGTCAATCGCGATGTCGAAATCCCCCTTTTCGACCAGTTCCTCCACGGAGGCGAACCAGCCTTGCGCCCCGAACCGCCGGCAGGAGGCCTCTGCGATGTCCGTGCGGATGTCGCAGACTGCGGTCAGCACGGCGTTGGCGGTCTTTGCAATGTTGGGCAGGTACTGGGATGTGGCGAAACTGCCGCATCCGACGACCGCGACTTTCCAGGGTGTGCTGCGTTTCATGATTCTTCCCAAGGGACAATGCCTCGTCCGGTTTGTTTTTTTTCCTCCTCTCCTCTTCCACCCTCTTCCACCCTCTCCCATAAACTCTAATTCCCGCCCTAACTTTCTAACTACAACAGCGAGAAACGCGGGAACGACTATACAGTAATAGCCGTCGCCCTTTTTGCAAACTCCACTCCGCTATTTTCCAGAACATCTCTCTATTTTCAGCGGGCACTCCACACCGAACAGCTTGTAGCAGTCATTTGCCTTCTTGTAGGCTTCCTGCGGGATGACCGCGTTTTC
>JAFRLI010000345.1 GCA_017431255.1 Victivallales bacterium | reverse complement strand
TGCGGCGGGTGTGGTCGCCGCAGGACGCGCCGTTGCTTTCCCTAGGGTTCTACGCTGCAATGTCTCCGGGATTGGAGCTGCAGTGGGCTACGTTCGCCCCGACTAAAATCTTTGCGCAGTTACGCGGCTGGGGAGTGGTTCAGCGGAGGGTGTAGGCCCAGTCGATGAGGGAACGTGCGAGCTTGTCGCGTTCCTTTGCGTTTTTGGCGCCGAGGATGACGGCGGCGATGCGTCGATTCGAGCGTTCGCAGGTAGCGACGATGCAGAATCCGGATTTGGTGGTGTAACCTGTTTTCATTCCGTTGCAACCCTTGCAGGTTCCGAGGAGTCCGTTGGAGGAGGAGAGCATGGTGGGCTGTCCCTTGTTGCGCTTGATGAAGGCCTCGTCGTTTTCGCGGAGATGGTCGGTTTTGACGCCTGTCCAGCGCATGATTTCGGGGATTCGGATGAGGTGTTCGGAGAGGTAGGCCAGTTGGATGGCGGAGGCGGAGTTTTCGGTGCCGTCCTTTTCCGTGAGGCCGTTGGTATTGACGAAGTGGAACTTGTCGCATCCGAGGGATTGGCTGACGGCATTCATGTCGGCGAGGAACGCGGGGATGGAGCCGTCGGCGCAGAATTCGGCGAGGAGGTATGCGGCGTCATTGGCGCTGTGGACGAGGACGCATTTGAGGATTTCCTCGAAGGTGAAGGTTTCCTTAGGGTCGAGCCAGACTTCGCGTCCGCCGATGCGTGCAGCGTCGCGTGTGACGCGGATGGGAGTTTCGAGGGTAATGGCGCCGTTGGATTCGTAGAGTTTGCGGATGGCGAGGTAGGCGGTCATCATTTTGGAGACGGAAGCGATGGAGAGCGGTTCATCGGGATTCTGCTCCCAGAAGACGGTCCGCGTATCGAGGTCGACGACACAGCCGGCCTTGACGGGGACGGCCTTGATGGTCTGGGCGACTGGTCCCGTGGGTTCGCGCAAGTCCTTGCGGAAGAAGGAAGGGGAGTAGGGTTCCAGTTTGGGAAGGACGTGCGGCTGCGGCGTGGCGACGGCTGGCGCCGGCGTGGCGGGCGAGGGCGGTGCGGGCGAGGGCGGTGCGGGCGAGGGCGGTGCAGTCGGTTGCTGTGTCTCGGGGGCAGTGGTTTCCTGTTGCGTGGTGTTTTCCGTCGCAGTCACGGTGGCGGTCTTGTTTCGGTGCGGGAATATGATGAACGCGAAGAAGAGAAGGTGGATTAGGACCACGATGGCGACTGCGAGGATGATGACTTTGGTGTTCATTCTGGGAAAATCCTATTTGGTACGTCGGCTTCGGCCGGCGCGTCGTTGTCGCGAGACCAGGGCGGAGCCTTTTTCATGGATGAAAATATCGTCGGGTTCGAACACATCGGGTGTGTCTTCCGATGGGAAGGGGAGTTGGCGGAATTGTTCGGTATGCCAGCCAGTGGCCATGGTGAGGAGTCGGAAGAGTTCGTAGGCGTTGGAATATTGGCGATGGAGGCGATACCGTCCCTGGACGGGTGCGGTAATCATCGGGAGAAGCAGAAGGAACATTTCGTGCATCTCCTGAGTGTAGATATGGGGCAGGGCGTAGCCGTGGAAGAAGGTCGAGATGGATTCCAGGCAACGGTTGCTGAGTTCGCGTGTCATTTGGACGGAACCGTCTGCCGGCAGGAGCGGTGCCAGATTGGACATCACATAGGGGAGGGTGGCGGTGGCCAGCGCCAGCCCCTTCGAGGTGAAATAGTTGGAATCCTCGGAGAGGCACTGGTCTCGCAAATTGAGCATTTTCTGGATCATGCGTCCGCCTTGCGTGTTCCAGACATTGTCAAGCGTCGGCCAGATGTGCTGGAGCAGTCCGCTGGTATGGAAGAGGCGGAAGACGGATGTGGCATGGCTGGTGAAGAGGATTTTGACCAATTCGTCGAAGAGGCGTGCCTCGGAAGCGAGGAGGATGTCGGGAAGGTTTTTGCGAAGCGCGCGTTTGGTGTCGGGTTCCAGGACGAAATTGTGGATGCCCGCGAGTTTGAGAGCGCGAAGCATGCGGACGGGGTCTTCGCGGAATCGGACGGCGGGGTCTCCAATGCAGCGCACGACTTTTGCCTGCAAGTCGGCAACACCGCTTGTCATATCCAGTATGTCGCCTTTGCGTGCCACGTCGCAATAGAGGGCATTGACGGTGAAATCACGGCGTTTGACATCGTCTTCCAGGGTGCCGAACTCGTTGTCCTCCCAAATCATGGCGGCATTGTCGTTTCGGTTCCCGTAGTGCTCCTGGGACGGGGCCTTGCGGAAGGTGCTGACCTCGAAGATTTCGCCTTTGGAGTAGACGTGGGCGAGGCGGAATCGCCGTCCAATCAGGCGGCAGCGCCGTCGTCCAAACACATTTCGAACCTGTTCGGGGGTGGCGGAAGTTGCGATGTCGTAGTCCTTGGGAGGATGGCCGAGCAGAAGGTCCCGAACGGCACCTCCTACCACAAACGCCTGAAAGCCATGGCCGACGAGTTGCCTGACGATTTCAACGGCGGCTGGCTTGAAGAGACGTGGGGGAAGGATGTTTGCGGCGTTGGCCATTCTTGAGGGCTACAAGGGGAGTTCCAGTTGGATGGGAGCTGGGGGCGGGTTGAGGATGTTGGCGACAGGTGCGAAGGTGCGGCGATGTTCGGGGCAGGGACCGAGTTTGGCGAGGGCGGCCAGGTGTGCCTGGGTTCCGTAGCCCTTGTGGGCGGCGAAGCCGTAGCCGGGGTATTTGGCGTCCAGTTCGTCCATATAGTGGTCTCTGGCGGTTTTGGCGAGGATGCTGGCTGCCGCGATGCTGGCCGAGCGTGCGTCGCCTTTGACAAGAAAGCGTGCGGGGACTGGGAAATTGGGGACCTTGAGACCGTCTACCAGTGCCAGGTCTGGGGAGAGTTGCGAGGCGGCCTCGCGCATTCCCTCGTGCGTGGCACGGAGGATGTTCAGGCGGTCGATGTCCTCTGCGCTGCGGAAGACGATGGCGTATTTCACGTCAGGGTCCGACTTGAGACCAGCCGCAAGTTCCTCGCGCTGCGCGGCAGTGAGTGCCTTGGAGTCGTTGACGGCATAGCGCTCCCGTGCATGCGGCGGCAGAATCACGGCGGCCACGACCACAGGCCCCGCAAGAGGACCGCGTCCCGCCTCGTCCACCCCTGCCAACACAAAGCCTTCGCGAGCCGATTCCATCGCGATGGAACGGTCGAAGTCATACAGACTGCTGCCGTTTAAGGCGGGGGAAGTGTCTTTGTGTGCACGCTTCATTCGAAAAACACAAAGGGGAAGGTATCACTTGGGCAGTGACACCTTCCCGAAAAGTCAACGGCCAAGGAGGACGTGAAACCTATTTGTCACGCTTTTCCTTGATCTTGGCGTCTTTGCCGACCTGGTGACGCAGATAGTACAGTTTGGCGCGACGGACGAGACCGCGGCGGGTCACTTTCAGCGCGGCAACTTTCGGGGAATGCACCGGGAAGATGCGCTCCACGCCCTGGCCCTTCGTGACACGGCGGAGCGTGATGGTTTCGGAAATGCCCTGACCGCCTTTCGCAATGACGACGCCCTCGAACATCTGCACGCGCTCCTTGTCGCCTTCGATGATCTTGACGCTGACCTGGATGGTGTCACCGACGTTGACCTCCGGGAGGTCCTGCTTGAGGGATTCCCTGCGAATCTGCTCGATGGCGGGGAGGTTCTGCTTGTTGTCTTTGTTTTCTTCGTTGTTGCTCATGTTGTTCACCTTTATTCCAAGTAACGCTCGAAAAGATCTGGTCGTCGCGCTGCTGTTCTCAGCAGTCGCTGCTCCCTCCTCCACTCTGCAATGTCCGCATGGTTTCCGGAGAGGAGTTGTTCGGGGACGTGCATGCCTTTGAAATCGGCAGGCCGTGTGAAATGCGGGTACTCCAGAAGGGGTTCCCGCCCAAAGGATTCTTCCTCCGAGGATTCGTCCTTCCCGAGCACGCCCGGCAGGAGGCGAACCACCGCGTCCGCCACGACCGCCGCGGCGATGGCACCGTTGGTCAGGACAAAGTCCCCAAGGGACAATTCTTCGTCAAACAGGGCTTGCCGCGCCCTTTCATCTATTCCTTCGTAATGTCCAGCAAACAGGATGAGATGCTCCGTTTCCGCAAATGCCCTCGCCTTTGCCTGGCAGAATGGGCGTCCCTGCGGGCACATCAGCACCGTATGGGTCTCCGGTTCTTTCAGGTCGTCCAGGCACCGGAAAAGGATTTCCGGCTTGAGGAGCATGCCGACACCATCGCCGAACGGGCTGTCGTCCACCGTCCCGCGCTTGTCGTCCGCATACGTGCGCAGGTCGATGTGGCGGATGGCGACGAGTTGCCGTCGCTGTGCCCGTCCCATGATGGATTCGGCGAGAACCGCCTGGCTGATGCCAGGGAAAAGGCTGACGATGTCCAGGCGGTGGAGCATTAATCCACGATATCGACGGAAGCCTTCAATCCGGTTTTGCCGGCCGCTCCGTTGACCAGCGTCCGGATGGAGGCGATGATTTTGCCGCTACGCCCGATGAGTTTCCCGGTGTCGGGTTTGTCGCAGGAGATAAGGATGATATTGAGGTCGCCCTGCGAGGAGAGCCGTGTGGAAACGCCGTCGGGGTTGACGACGAGGGATTTTGCGACGAAGAGGACGAACTGTTCGAGGCGTTGAAGTTCCGCCATCTGCTCGTCATCGAGGTCGAGAGGAGTGTCCAGGTACTGAGAGGCGTCCTGCTTCCGTGGGGCATTTCCGCTACGTCGCGAGTTGCGCCGTGGCGGTCGCCGTTTTTTGGAATCGGCGGGAGCCTCGTCCTTTGGCAGTGCGATGTCCTCGTTGGAGGAGGATTCGGTGGGGGAGGCCTGTTCGGCGTCGGCAGGCTGCTCATTTGTCGTAGTCTGCTTGTCGACGAAGAGGTTTTTGAAGAAGTCTAGCATAGGAGTGGGCTGGGCTTATGCCTGTTCCGGTTCAGCGGCAGGTGCCTCTTCCTTGGCGGCTTTGGCTTCGGCCTTGGGAGCGACGTCTTTCTTGGGAGCCTTGCGGGCACCGACGCCGGACTTTGCGCGTTTGAGGATGGCGGAGACGGTCGGGCTGGGCTGTGCGCCCTTGCTGATCCATTCCTCGGCCTTGGCAACGTCGATTTTTTCATCTTCGTGGCGCGGGTCGTAGTAGCCGATGATTTCGATGTAGCGGCCGTCGCGCGGGGAACGTGCGTCGGCAACGACGATGCGGTGGCTCGCCTGGTTGAGTTTGCCAGTCCTGTGGAGTCTGATTTTTACGGACATTTGGATTTCCTTAGGGGTTGTTGGTAAGTCCTTACGGGCTTCCGTACGGGTAATCGAAGATTACAAAACAAGAAAGATAATATATCCTCTCAAAGAGGTTTCCGCAACCCATAACGTTGTAAAAAGTTGTGGAATGGGGGAAAAAGAGGGTGGGATGAGGGGAATACCCCAAATTGAGCGTGGTTTCCAGAAAATGGAAAGGGCAGTGGTCGTGGCGGAGTGCGCACTGGGCGGGGGGCTGGTCGCGGGGGAGTGCGCACTGGGCGGGGGCTTCTGGCCGCAGTGGAGCGCGGCCTGCAAAACCGATGGCAATGCACGCGCCGCGCGGCCATACAAATGGTAAAAGCAGGTGGGCAAAAAAAAGCCCCGAAACGAGTGTTTGGGGGCAAAAACTTGGGGTACCTAGTCGGACTTGAACCGACGACCTACTGGGCCACAACCAGTCGCGCTAACCAAACTGCGCCATAGGTACCACCGACGATATAATATTAATATGCCACGAAAAAACGAAAAATCAAATGAAGACCAAGCATTTTATAGCCAGCACCGCATTTTTTTTATTCAAATAGAGTATATTAAGTAGGATATGGAAGCGAAAGGATACAAGAGGTTGACGGTAGTGCTGTCGCGGTATCGCAGGCGATTGCGGGCTGCGGGAGTGCTTCGTGCTGTCTGTATGATGTTGTGCGGGATGTTTGTCTGGGGGTTGCTGGTAGCGATTCTGGACAAGATGATTTGTCTTCGGGAACCCACGGCGGCGTTATTGGGAGCCGGTGGGTTGTTGCTGTGCGGGCTGGCGGGTCTTTGGTTTGCGGGTAGGGCTGTTCGTCGTTGGTCTCGTCTGGAGGATTTGGCGCTGGAGGTGGAGGCGTCGCATCCAGAGTTGATGGATTCCTACATCAGCGCGGTGGAGCTAGAGCAGAAGAAAGGTCCCTTGTCGGAACTGGAACATGCATTGCTTTGGAAGATGCGTCAGGACCGGGACCAGACGCTTGCCGGTGCCATCCAGGACACCTTTCGCCGCCGTCAGGACTGCGCACCGGCGTTGCTGGGTTCCGTCGTATGCGGGATTTTGTTATTGTGCGTGATGCAGTTTCCAGCCTGGAGCAAATGCCGCTGGGGGTTGCATGACCTCCGCACGGGCGAATGTTCGGGAATCCGTCTCGACTGTCCGTCCGAGGTTGCGCGCGGTGCAGATTTCACGGTCCATGCAGAAATCCTGCGTGGGGAACCCGGTGCAACCATTGATTTTTCCGGTGCGGATGGGAATGGGACGTCGTCGATGCATACAGACGAAGACGGGATGCGTTTCACCTTCTATGGTGTGAGTTCGCCCGTGCGATTCCGCGTGTCCACTCCCAGTTTGCAAACTCGCTGGAAAACCATCCGCGTCTACGACCCGCCTGTTCTGGAAGGGATTCAAATCCGCGTGTCTCCTCCGTCCTACACAGGTCGCGAACCAGTCATTTGGGAGGAGTTGCGGGATATGGAAATCGTGCAAGGGACATCTTTGCAAATCACCCCGCGCACCAAGGACGATGTCACCACCGTTTTATGTCTTCCCGAGGCGGAATCGCAGCCCCTTCCCAACTCGCAGCCCATCGTCCCGCAAACCTCAGGGCGTGCGGTGCTGGTACTTGCAGACAGGGCGCGACACATCGCCGAACTTCCTTTCAAGCTCACCGTGGTTCCCGATTCTCCGCCGGTTCTCTCCGTGCTTGCACCCACACCCGACGCTACCTGCAAGTTCAACGAGTCCCTGCATTGCCAAATCGACGCGGAGGACGACTTCGGCCTCACGCGTCTTGTCCTGCATTGGAAGGTGAACGGTGGCGTTGAACAGGAGACTGTCTGGGAGGAACGGAGCAGCGTTCCCTGGTCCCTGCACTGGGACATCCAACGCGCTTGGGAGATTCCCGCGCTGAAAGTCGTGCCGGGAGATTGCCTGGTCGCCTGGTTCACGGTGCAGGACAATCGTGCTCCTGAACCGCAGACCACGCGCAGCGGACTCCTCTTCCTCACCATCCGCCCTCAAAATGCCCATCCTTCTGATTCAGAAGAACAAAATGACCAGGCGAATGTTACGATGAAGCAAGTCGATATTTCCGACCTTCTGGAGGAGACGCGCCGCCTTCTGCGGCTGACGTGGGACACGCTCGGCATGGAGTCGGGAGCCATGCGCACGAGAATTGCCGGGGAACTGACCGCCGCCCTGCGCGAACTGGATGTCCAGATTCGCAAGCGTTATACTGAATTGGTGCTAAACTCTCCCGTCCCCATCGAGGAGCCTGGTCCTACTCTGTTCGCCAAAGCCGCCCAGGAAGCCGCCGCCGCCGCAAATCTTGCGGAACGCGAACTTTTTGAAGAATCGCTCGAACCCCAGCAACGTTCTCTCGCCGCCTTGACCGCGCTCGAACACCTCTTGCTGGAGAATGCGAAGAAATCGAAGTCCTCGCAGGGAGAATCCCAGGACGATTCCCAGAATAATGGACAGGGCGAACAGGAACAGCAAAAACGGGCACCCCAGGACGATCCTAGGCAGCAACGGCAGCAACTCCAGAAGGCGCTGGAACAACTGCATGAAATCCAGCAACAGCAGGCGGAGCAGAATCGTGCGATGCAGCGTCAGGACGCTCCGGCGTCCCCGCTTGCGCAACGGCAGCAGGCTCTGCAGGAGAAAACCGAGGCGCTTCGTTCGCAAGTCGAACCCATCTCTGCTGCAAATGCAGCCTGCACGAACCTGCAAACCGCTGCTTCCGAAATGTCGGGAGGCGCAAAGTCTTTGCAGGACGGCGACCGCAGGCGTGGCGGCATTCATGGCTCGCGTGCGCAAATGCACTTGAGCTCTGCTCAGCGTGAACTCGAGGCCGCATTGCGGCAATTGGCTGCCAATGAACTTGCACAACTCTCTCAGCAGACCAGTCAACTTGCCCGGGAACAGCGTGCCGAAGCGCAAGCGTCCGCCCAGGCGACTTCGCAAACAGACGCAGCCGAGGCGCGGAAACGCCAGGAGGCTCTCAATGCTCGCGTACAAGACCTCTTGGAACGCGCCGGCAACGCTGCGGACGGGTTGCAGGAGCCTTATCCTGTCGCGGCGGGGGAGGTGCGTCAGGCAGTTTCGGAAGCACGCGCCAAAGGTTTGGAACGTGCTCAGGCACGCGCCAAAAACTCCCTGCTTTATCGTCGATTCCCCCGCGCTGCAAAAGAGCAACAGGAGGCGGCAAACTTTTTGCAGGAACTCGCCAAATCCATCCAATCCGCCGCCGGGAAACTCCCCGCCATGGGAGCAGAGGAACTTCGGCAACTCATGGAGGAACTGGAAAAGCAGGCTTCGGAAATCCAAAACGCAAGACGGGATGAAGATATGAATCGCGCCTCCCAACGCGTCCAGAAGGCGCGCCAGCGTGCAGGACAAACCGCCCAGGATGCCGCAAAGGCTTCCAAGGACAAATCCCTTCAAGGACTGGCAGACAGCCTTTCCCTGCCCGAAGACAATGCAAACCTAGATGACATCGCCACGGATTCGCTTCACCAGATTTCGGAAATCCATTCCATTCTGGAGCAGATGCTCCTCCAGTTGGAGACGACTTCAAAGAAGCAACGTGCGCGGCGGGCGGCCCCGCCAGTGGAGAAGTATCGCCGTCAAATCGAGCGGTATTTCAAGGACATCGGGAGCGAATGACGATGTTGCGAGCGGCGTTCATCCCGATTTGCGCATTGCTGGCGTCCGTTGTTTGTGCGGGAAAGGCGTTTTCGCGTTGGCGGGTCCTGCGTTTGATTCCGGGGAACCATGCGGGTTTGCATGTGTTCCGTTCCATCTGCGTCATCGCCGCCTTGCTTTCGCTCGCGCTGTGGCGACCGGAGGCGCAAACGGAGGATTGCGTCGTGTTCCTGCTGGATTGTTCGGACAGCATGCTTGCCGAGGACCGGTTGGCGCGCGCAAAGGAAGCCATTGGTGTGCTCGCGAAAGCCCATTCGCAAGGGAGGCTTGCACTGGTGACCTTTGCGGGTTCGACCCTTGTGGACTTGCCGCCCACGCGTGACCAGACTGCCTTCGCCGAGGCGCTCGCGGCGGCGGTGCCAGGCGTGTCGCTGGCGCGTGGGACTGCGCCGGCGTTCGCAGTCCGCCAGGCGGAAGCGCTGGGGGGAACGGTCGCCATCTTGTTCAGTGACTGTGAAACGACACAAATGGAGGATGGCACCATCTGGGAGAAACGGCGCATTCCGCTGGCGGTCGTGGCTTGTGGACGTGCGCCCGCGCGCATACCCGACGCGCATGGCGGCTGGATACACGATCCCGCGACAGGTGATGTCGCGCTCTCCACACCATATTTGGGGCTGCCTGGTACCGAAAAGTCTTCGGCGGAGGCAGTCACAACGACTGTTGACGCGTTGGGCGAAGTAGAGGCAATGTTGTCGAGGCGGGTCGGGCATCGGTCTCGTCAGTGGCCGTTGGTACTGTCGTTATCGCTTTTGTTGTTGTCGCTGACGGCGGGACCGCTGGCGCGGTTCTTGCTGCCCCTGTGCATTTTTGCATGGCCAGCCATGGCGGCGGAACCCAGTACGCTTCCCTTTCCCGACGCCGAACTGCCCGCACGCGCGGAGCAGTTGCGTGGCGCGCTTGCGGAACCGAAACTGGCTCCCGAACAGCGAGCGAGGTTGCTCAGCAACCTTTCCGCAGTCCTGTGTCGCCAGGCGCAATTGGATTCGGGAGCGGGGACTGTGTCCGCCGCCGTTGCCGCAGCACGTGAGGCGCTGCGCCTTTCGCCAGGACTGGCCTCCGCTGCTCAAAATCTCGCTCTGGCACGTCGCCTGGAGGAATCCCTCCCACTTGCCTCGGAAACGGGGGGGGACGACCCCATCCTCGCAGAAGAACCTCCTCCCACAAAGGCTTCGGGCACGCCTCATTCCCCCGCTTCAACTTCGCAGAAATCCTCCCTCCCATCCACTTCGACCTCCTTCGGGACCTGGCGCGAACTCCAGGAACGCGAGGCGCAGCGAAATCTCCGTCCCTCCCGCGCACAAAAGCCATGGTAATGCAAGAAAATCCAGCGTTCCTTACGGAGCAAATCATCACCTATCTCGGGAACAAACGTGCGCTCCTGGACTTCATCGGGCAGGCGGTCCTCCATGTCAAACGCATCCTGGGACGCGAACAATTGCGTTGCTTCGACGCATTTTCGGGCTCGGGAATCGTTGCCCGCTTCCTCAAGCAGCACGCCTCTGTGCTTTACGTCAACGATTTGGAAGCCTACAGCCGCCTCTTCAACGAATGCTACCTCACCAATCGCGAGGAGATCGACTTTCCATTGCTGGAACGCACTCTGGCGGAACTGCGTCAAAACATTGTCCGCAACTGGCATCGTGGTTTTCTGGGCGAACTTTACGCGCCTCGTGACGAAAAGAACATCCAGCCTGGCGAGCGCGTCTTCTTCACCATTCGAAACGCCGACTATCTCAATACGGCACGCGATGAAATCGCAAAACTTCCCAAAGACCTCCAGAAGTTCTTTTTAGGACCGCTTCTGTACGGTGCCAGCGTCCATAACAACACGGGCGGGGTCTTCAAAGGGTTCTACAAAAACCAGCAGGGCATTGGGCAATACGGCGGCACGGGACGCAATGCGTTGGACCGCATTCTGGGGGACATTGAGCTCACGCTTCCTGTTTTCTCCAACTTCACCTGCGAAACCCACATTTTCCAGCAGGACGCGACCGAGGCCGCGTTGCGTCTTCCACATGTCGACCTGGCCTACCTCGACCCTCCCTACAACCAGCACCCCTACGGCTCCAATTACTTCATGCTCAATGTGCTTCTGGAAAACCGCCAGCCGCAGGACATCTCGCGCGTGTCGGGAATCCCAACTGCTTGGAACCGCAGCAATTACAACAAACGAGGCCTGGCCCAGAAAACTCTCTTCGAACTGATTCAAACCCTCGACGCGTCATTCATCCTGCTCAGTTACAACTCAGAGGGTTTCATTCAACAGGATACCTTCGTGAAACAACTCCAGACCCTCGGGCAACTGGAAATCTTCTCCACGCCATACATTACCTTCCGCGCTTCTCGCAATCTCAACCAACGCAACCTGCACGTCAAGGAATATCTCTTCCTTCTACATAAACAGTAGTGGCCAGTGGGGGAGGCACTGGCCACTTGTCTGTCGCGTTCAGCACAATTTTTCCAGGCGTGTGACAATGGTGCCGAAGTAATCCAGGGCGGCGGCCACGGGGTCTGGTTTTTCCAAATCCACGCCGGCACCGCGCATGATGTCGAGGACGTCGCGACTACTGCCGGCCTTCAGGAAGCCGAAATAATCGTCGAGTGCAGGCTTCCCTTCCTTGCAGATGCGGTTCGCCAACTGAATGGCGGCGGACATTCCCGTGGCGTACTTGTAGACGTAGAAGTTGTAGTAGAAGTGGGGGACTCGTGCCCATTCCAGAGCGATGAGTTTGTCGGCCTGGATTCCGTGGTAGGTTTCGTTGAGTTTGTAGTATTCCTGTTCGAGGAGGTCGGCCGTCAGGGGTTCTTGCCGTTCCGCGTGCTCGTGGATGCACAGTTCGAATTCCGCGAACATCGTCTGGCGGTAGATGGTGGTTCGGATTTCATCGGCGAGGTGGCTGAGCAGATAAAAACGGAGGTCTTTGTCCTTCGTTTTGGCGAGGAGATGTTCCGCGAGTAGGATTTCATTCGTGGTGGAGGCGACTTCTGCCACGAAGATACGGTAGTCGTGATAGTGGAAGGGCTGATACTTGCGGGAGTAGTATGAGTGCATCGAGTGTCCCAGTTCGTGTACCAGCGTGAAGACATCGTTGAGCGTCCCCTGGAAGTTCAAAAGAATGTAGGGATAGGTGTCATAGCAGCCGCCTGAATAGCCGCCGCCACGCTTGCCTTTCCGTTCCGGCACGTCAATCCATCGCTGCTGGAAAGCCTTCTCCAGAATGGTGCAATATTCCTTGCCGAGGGGCTTCAGGGCTTCCTTCACCATCGCCACCGCCTCGTCCCAGGTGACCTTGTGACGGCATTCCGGCAAAAGCGGATTGTAGAAATCGTACATATCCAACTTCTCCAGATGAAGCATTTTGCGACGAACTTCCAGGTAACGCTGCAAATGCGGGATGCGGCTGTGGACCGTCTCAATCAACTGCCGATAGACGGTTTCGGGGACATTGTCCGGGAACAGGGCGGCCGCCAGAGAAGAGGGGAAATGGCGGACATTCGCGGCGACCGCATGCCTCTTGATGGTGAAGTCAAGAGTCGTAGCAAAGGTATTTCTGAATTGTTTGTAGGTGGAGTAGAGCTTACGGAAGGCGGCTTTGCGGATGTTGCGGTCGCTTTCTTGCATGAACTGTTGATACGTCCCGATTGTCAATTCCATCGGGACGCCGTCGCCGTTCTTGAGTTTTCCGAATGTCAAGTCGCCGTTGTTCAGGATGGAGAATGTGCTTTGCGGGCCGGAGAACACTTCGGAGAACATGCCCAGCAGGCGTTCTTCCGGCTCGGAGAGCGTGTGCTCGCGTCCGCGTAGCGTCTCTTGGATGCTTCGGGAGTACAAGGAGAGTGCCGGGGACTTAAGAAAAGCCTTCATGGTTTTTGGGGGAATCGTCAGCAGTTCTGGTTCGAACCACGCAAAGCAGGGTGCCAATTCGGCGAAAAGTGCCTTGGCACGTCCCAGGCGCGCCCGATTCTCCGAAACCAGCAGGCATTCGTCCGATTTCATGGAGGCATACACGTAGACTTTGTCGCTGAGACGGCTGAAGGCGTCCAGGGCCTCGAATGCCTCGCGAAGTGTCTTTGCGGACGTGGCGAGTTTCCCTTGGAAAGACTGGCAGGTCTTTGCCAGTCCCCTCAGTTTTTCAAAGTCTTTTTCCCATGCTTCCGGCGTAGGGTAGATTGCCTCCAAATCCCAGGTCGGCAATGATTTCTTCTGTCCCATGACTGCTCCTTGTACGCAATGAAAAACGGAACTATTCCGTGACGGTCACATCGAACTGGCTGACGTAAATTACTGTATTTTCGGGAAGCATTCCCAGCATGAGACGCGGCAACACGGGTTGTTTCACGTTTTCGAGTTCCACCTGAGTCGTCATGGTGATTTTCTGCCATTCCGAACCCACTTTCACGCTCTTGGATGCTTTTTTGGACAGTTTGTCGTAGGGGGGCTCATGCTGTGCCAACTGAACGATAACTTCCGTTTCCTCCGAGGCCTTAGCCCAGAACGTGACCGTCACCGTGCTCCCCATGGGAGTTTTCAACTTGCTGTCGCACAAGAACTGCCGATTCCAGTTTTTTGGATCGGGTCCCTGTTCCCCCATCACAAGTTTCAGCGTAGGCTTGCCATTCGGGTCCTTCACGGTATCCGACCATTCCGCCGTGAATCCAAATCCTTTCGCACTGTACAGAAAAATCCCGAGGTCCTTCAAACTGGCGTCGAACTTCCAGCCTGGCCACGGCTCCGCCATCACAAATCCCGCTAGCACACAAAACACAATACTCAAAAGACGCATTTTCATCATGTCTCTCTTTTTCCTTTGGGTTGATAGGGTTGAACAAAAACGGGAATTGCTCCCGAACCATTTGCAATAATGTATTACCCCTTCCTAAAAAATCCACCCCGTTCTCTTCTCATAATCGCGATAACGTGCGTCATGAGGTGCTCACAGCAAAGAGAGTTGGCGGAATGTGGGAATGTGGAGAAATCGAATTGGTGCAACTTGCAAGCCAGAGAAAACAGGGTAAAGTAACCAGAACACGGAATGCGAATGGAGCCGGAAAGGAATTGTCATGAAGCAAACCACTTTTCGATTGGATTTTGGGTTGAAGAAGCCAGTGCGGGTGTTGCATTTGTCGGACACTCACTTTTGCGTGGCGGACGAACGGGACTGCGTGCGCAAACGGGAACTGGCAAAGAAACGAGAGCATGCTTTCGGGATTCCGACGGAAGAACTGTCGTCCCTTTGGAGGGAATCCGTGGCGTATGGAAAGTCGCATGATGATTTGATTTTGCATACAGGGGATTTCTGCGACTTTGTCTCCGTGCGTCTTTTGGAGATGTTGCATGAAGAGATGTCAGGGGGGGAGTTTTTCTTTGCGGTGGGGAACCATGAGTTTTGTCAGTATGTGGGAGACTTGGATGAGGACGCACAGTACAAACTTCGGAGTGTGGAAGAGGTTCGTTTGGCGAGTCCAAATGGTCTGTATTTTGCGAGCCGCGTGGTGGGTGGTGTGAACTTCGTGGCTTTGGACAATTCCTATTACCTTGTGACGAAAGCGCAGCGGGAAATGCTGGAAGCGGAGGTGGCGAAAGGATTGCCAGTGGCGTTGTGCATGCACACGCCGATCCATACGGAAGCGCTTTTCCAGCAAATGACGGTGACGCGTGGAAGACCCTGCGCTTATCTCTGCGGAACGCCACCAGTGTTGACACAGCATTACGACGAGTATCGCCGCCGGCAACAAACTCCCGACCAGGACACGCTGGATTTTGTCGATTACGTCAAGAACGAACCAGGGATTCGTGCTCTCTTGACGGGACATCTGCATTTTACTTGGCAGGAGGAAGTGCGTCCTGGGCTAGTGCAGGTCGTGGCACCGGGTGGATTCCTTCATGAAATGCTGGAATTGGAACTCGTGTAGCCTAGTGGAATCATTCCAAAAAAGGGGAAATCGAATGGAAAGTGTATTTTTCATTGTTTTCTGGGTTGTCCTATTGATTTTCTGCGTCAAGGTCTTGCAGAGAATGGAGCGTGTGGAGAAGTTGCTAGCGGAACTTCTGAAACGTCAAAACGTGGAGAAAGCACCGACGCCAGTTTTGCCGTCGTCTAAGGCAGTTCCTGCAAAAACGTCGGGCGATTCACGCCCAGTTCCACCGCCCATTCCGGCCGCCGCGCCCGTACAACCCGCCGCGCCCGTGCAACCCGCCGCGCCCGT
>JAFRLI010000344.1 GCA_017431255.1 Victivallales bacterium | reverse complement strand
GGCGGGGGGGCCGCGGTCGTTTCCGTGCACGTCCGTAAACAACGGAAGGTGTCTGCGTTATGCATGGTCGACGGCGTAGGGGAATCCTGGGGGGCCGCGGTCGTTTCCGAGGGCACTGCTCCCTTCCCAATTGTGGCAAGATGTAAATTTTTAATTTTTTTACAAAAAAATGGCTTGAATTTAAAAAAATACTTTGTATAATATTGTTGTGGAGATTTTTAAGATTGGTTGATGTAGTTAGAGACAATTGAGAAATCTACCCCCAAGGAGCCCAAACATGAAGAAGCACGGATTCACCCTCATTGAATTGCTGGTTGTCATTGCCATTATTGCGATTTTGGCAGCGATGCTGCTGCCCGCCTTGGCGAAGGCGCGCGAGAAGGCACGCGCGATTTCCTGCGTGAACAACATGAAGCAGATTGGTCTGATCATTGCGCAGTACACGATGAACAATGATGATGTCATTGCACCGGCATTCAACGACGCCTCAAGAACGCTAACCAATGACATTTACAAGTTCTGGTGGGTGACCTTTGAATGTACGGATAAACTCAAGCCCGGCTACGACCTCAAGATATTCAAATGCCCCAGCATGAACGCGAATAAAATGACCACCCTCACCTTGATGGACTATGGACTGAACCCCTTCATCCTTGCCGAGAAAGGTGGCACCCAGAGTTATGATACGGCACCGGTCTCCCGCTGGCAAGCCCCGTCCTCCCATTTCGTCTTTGTAGAAACCTGGCAGAACACCAGCGCCGGGAAGGGTGCCCCAATACGGAAAAGGGCTACTGGCGCATCACCCTAAAATCGTCCTTCAACAATACAAACTATGGTGTCCCCGCCGCACGCCACTCGAAGACCGCCAACATCCTCTACGGCGACTGGCACGTCGCTCCTTCCATCAAGGTCGACAACCCGCTCGACCCCAGTGAGTACTTGCCCTTCCACGCAACCAAATACGAGCACTACAACTATTACCACTACAAGAAGTAAAATCCCAATTTAGCACACAAACGATTCCCGGAGCGGCGGAGTTCTTCTCCGCCGCTCTTTTTTTGAGGTTAATTTTCATCGTCTCCTCCTCAATTTCTGCTCCACGTACACGTTGTTTCGAGGTGGAAAGCCAAGACATTCCTATTATTTTTGACAAAAAAACTCTTTTTTTTCAAAACCAGACTTGATTTTTGTTTTAGGAAATAGTATAATAAAAAGTGAAACTGCAAAAGTACCAGTTTACCGTTTTCCCCACAAAAAAGGAAAAAGACAAAATGATGAAAAAACAAAGATTCACCCTCATTGAATTACTGGTTGTGATTGCCATCATCGCGATTTTGGCTGCCATGTTGCTACCGGCACTGGCGAAGGCACGCGAGAAGGCGCGTCAGATTTCCTGCTTGAACAACCTGAAGCAGATTGGTCTGATTGTTGCGCAGTACACGCTGAACAACAATGACTTCGTCGCGCCTCAGTTCAACGAAGATGGCTATAAAAAACCTTTCTTCTATCCCACGTTCGAACTCACCTCCATTAGCAAGGGTGCCTACGATCGCAAGGTTTTCAAGTGCCCCAGTATGAACACGCAAAGCGATAGTTACTACCTTATGGATTACGGTCTCAATACCCGTATCCTTTACGGAAACGGGCAAAACGCAAATTATCAATCGTCTCCCATCAGCGTCTGGATGGCGCCTTCCCAGCACTTGATTTACATGGACGCCTGGCGTTGTTCCAAGGAAGGCTATGGCTCAGCCGACACTACAAGCGGATATTTTCGCCTGGCCGACTCAGTCAGCCAGTTGAAAAATACCGATTATGGTTACCACGCCGCACGACACAGCTATAGTGCGAATGTCCTCTATGGCGACTGGCACGCCGCCGCCTCTTCCCCAAAAACCAAAACTCTGTTTAGCGCCCCTGCAACGTTGCCGTTCCATATCCAAAATTACGACTGGTACACCTACTACCACTACAGAAAGCCCTAATCGTTGACCAACGGATTTGAGTGCTTCCCTGAGCGGCGGAGTTCTTCTCCGCCGCTCTATTTTGTCTGCGCGGGAGAGGCCATAGCGGGGCATGTGGCAGACACATGGCCGCGCGGTGCGCGAGGCGTGCCCTCGTGTAGGTTTTGCAGGTCGCGCTCCGCGCGGCCATAGCGGGGGGCCTGGTGTGTACCAGAAGCGAAAGCGCGCCAGAGGCGAGTGGTTGCTTCTGGCGCGCTTTTGCGGCTGTGGGGTATGGTTTATTCTACGGGTGGCGTATCGCTATCCGTGTTGTTTGGTGTTTCGGTTTTGATGTCGTCGAGAGATGGAACGTCTTCCTCTTCGGAGGCTTGTTCCTGCTGAATGCGTTCATCGAGTGCAGCCTTTTCGGCGGCCTGCTGTTCATTGAAGGCGGCCGCGCGCTCGGCGGATTCCTCATCGGCAGCGGCCTTTGCGGCATTGGCGGCAGCGTCCTCTTCGGAGAGTTCATCCATAATGGAGACGTTGGCGATGGAATCCCCCTTCTTAGAGAAGCGCATCACAATGACTCCCTTGCAGTTGCGTCCCGTGCGGCGCACCTGCGCAACAGGAATGCGGACCGCCTGCCCCTGGACGGAGAGCATCAGAATGTCCTTCTTCGTGTCGGCCTCCACCTGAAGCGCAGCAACCACACGGTCACCTTCATTGAGTTTGATGGAAATGACACCCTGAGACCCCCGATTGACAAGACGGTAGTGGTCCTTGACCTCGCGCGGCTCGGTCGTCGCGTTGTCGTCAATGATTTCCTCGGCCTCCTCAGGTTCCTCGGGGAGATCGGTTTCGGGAGCGTTGTCATCGTCAGCGGCGGGTACCTCAGCCTGGGGTGCATTGTCGCTGGCACCGATGGGCGTGCGTTTGCCCATGCCGCCCGCCGTGATGACGAGAAGGTCGTCTTCGGGTTGCGCGACGGCCATAGCCACGACCTTGCCGGGCGTCCCGTCCGCATTGGGCTTGAGACGGATGCCTCGCACGCCGGCGGCGGTGACGCCCATGTCGCGCACCACGGACTCGCGGAAGCGGATGGCGCGTCCATTCTCGCTGGAGAGGAGGATGTCCTGGTCTCCCGTGGTAATCTGCGCGTCGATCAAGTCGTCGGATTCTTCGCGGAAGGTGAGAGCACGTTTTCCGGCCTTGGGGATGTGCTTGAAGAGTTCCAGTTTCATGCGTTTGACGATACCGTTGCGGGTGACCATGAAGATGAACTGGCTGGCGAGGTTGGGGTCTTGCTCGTCAATGGGAACCATTGCGCGGATTTCCTCGTTGTTTTCGGGCTTCTGCTCGTCTTTGATGAGGGGCAGGTAATTGGTGACATATCGGCCCGTGCCAGACTTGTCGCCTTCGGAGAGGAGATAGGCGCGGCTGAGCCGGTAGACGCGTCCTTTGTTGGTGAAGAAGAGGATGGCGTTGTGGGAGCGCGTCGTCAAAACGCTCTGGACCGTATCGCCCTCGCGTTTTGCCTTCATACCGATGACCCCGCTGCCGCCCTTGTTCTGCTGCTTGTACTCCTCTACGCCGCAACGCTTGATGTAGCCACCGCGAGAGAGCGTGACCACGTACATTTCGCGCTTGGTGAGACCATCGAGGTCCAGTTCGCCTTCCGCCGGTTCGATGAGCGTGCGGCGCGGTGTGTTGAACTTCTCCTTGACGGCCACGAGTTCGCGGCGCACAACCTCCATAATGTTTTCACGCGAAGAAAGGATACGCTTGTATTCGGCAATCTTCTCCAGGAGGGAGTTGTGCTCGTTGGTGAGGTCATCCAGGGCGAGATGGGTGAGTTGCGCGAGGCGCATATCGAGGATGGCATTGGCCTGGAGTTCGTCAAGGCCGAAACGGGAGATGAGTGCCTGGCGCGCAGCGTCGCGGTCGGCGGAGGAGCGAATGATGGCGATGACCTCGTCGATGTTCGCCTGGGCGGTGAGCAATCCCTGGACGATGTGGTCGCGTTCTTCGGCCTTGCGGAGTTGGTACTGGGTACGGCGGGTAATGACCTGCTCGCGATGGTCGATGTAGGCCTCCAGAATCTGCTTCAGGTTCATCGTGCGCGGGCGGTTGTGGTCCACCACCAGGAACTGCGCGGGGTCCACAATCTCCAATTGCGTGTTGCGGAACAGCGCATTGAGCACGACATTCGGCGTCGCGTCCTGTTTCAGCGTGATTTCAATGCGGACACCGACGCGCGCGCTGGAGTAGTCGTTCACGTTGGCGATGCCGGGGATGTTGCCAGACTGCGCCATTTCCCCGATTTTCGCGACCATGTCCGCCTTGTTCACCCCGTACGGAACTTCGGTCACGACGATTTTATCGCGCCCGTTCTTGTCGGTGACGACTTCCGTCTTGGAACGGAGGCGCACCCCGCCCTGCCCCGTTGTGTACAACTGGCGGACGCCGCGCGTCCCCCAGATGATGCCGCCCGTGGGGTAGTCGGGCCCCGGAATGATGACCATCAAATCTTCGATGGAAATGTCAGGATTGTCGATGAGAGCGATGCATGCGTCAATGGTCTCGCCGAGATTGTGCGGCGGAATGTTGGTGGCCATGCCGACGCCGATGCCCTGGCTGCCGTTCACGAGCAGATTCGGGAACGCTGCGGGGAGGACGACGGGCTCCTGCTCCTTGGCGTCAAAGGTGTCTCGCATATCGACGGTTTCCATGTCGAGGTCTGCCAAGAGTGCCTCGCCGCTCTTTTCCATACGGCATTCGGTGTAACGATAGGCGGCGGCGCCGTCACCGTCCATCGAGCCGAAGTTGCCGTGGCCGTAGATGAGTGGGAGCCGCATGGAGAAGTCCTGCGCCATTCGGACGATGGTGTCGTAGACGGCGGTATCCCCGTGAGGATGGTAGTTGCCGATGACGAGACCGACGACCTTGGCGCACTTGCTGGTCGGTTTGTCCGAGGTGTAGCCGCCACGGAGCATGGCGTAGAGAATGCGTCGTGCACCTGGTTTGAGACCGTCGCGCACATCAGGAATGGCGCGACCGACGTTGGCGGAGACGGAGTATTGCAGATAGGCGTTCTGCATCAGGCCATCGACATCCGTATGGACGTCGTTACGATGGAATGCGGCCCACTGCTCTGGGGAGATGGTTTTGCTGTCAGCCATATTTGTTTTCCGTAAAAGGGGTTAGAGCGTTCTAGATGTCAGGGTTGAGGACTTTGTCGGCATTTTCTTCGATGAATTGTCGTCGTGGGGCGACGTTTGGTCCCATCAACTTGTCGAAGGTCTTGTCGGCATTTTCGGCGTCCTGTACGGTGACTTGAATCATCGTGCGGGTTTCGGGGTTCATCGTGGTTTCCCAGAGTTCGTCGGCGGACATTTCGCCCAGTCCCTTGTAGCGCTGGATGGTGATGCCTCGGCTGCCCGTGGCGGTAACGGCGTTGCAAAGCGCCTCCAGGGAGGTGACGCTGGTAACAGCCCCCTTGTTATCAATGAGTTCTGCGACTGGTGCGTCGCTGGCGTAGAGGGTCTGGATATCCAGCCCGCGCTCGTGCAATTGTGCGGCAATTTCCTCCAGTGCGGCGGCTTCGGGGAGACGGACCACCTGAATGTCCTCCAGAGGCTTGGCAGGCTCGGGTGCCGTATTGTCAATGACATTGCCGTCTTCGTCTACCATCTGCTCGGCGGGCTTTTCGGGTTCGATGGTTGGGGCGGGTTCCTCTTCGATTGGTTCCTGGGGAGCGTTGGCGGCGGCGAGTGCGGCAGCCTCGGCCTTGCGGGCGTTGATGCGCTCCGTGGCCTCAGCGACCAGTGCGTCCGTCTCTGCCTGCGTCCAGGTGTAATACGTTGTGGTTACGCCATTTTCGCGAATGTCAACCATATAGTTCGGGAAGGTCTCCTTCTCCTTGCGCAACTCCAGAAACTCCGTCGGTTTGATGCCGTAGCGCGGGAGATTGGTTCCGCAGAGACGGAGGCAGTCACGGATGTTCTGGATGATGGCGCCCGGCGCGTCGCCGGGAAGGGATTCCGTGGAACCGGGAAGGCGCAACGAGAGCCGCGTCAACCCCAGACGGGTCAACGTGCTGTTCATGTCGTCTTCGGTCTCGACATATTGCTCGCGCTTGCCCTGCGTTACCTTAAACAACGGCGGGCGCGCAATATACACATATCCCGCCTCGACCAGTTTCTTCATCTGTCGATACAGGAACGTCAGGACGAGCGTACGGATGTGCGACCCGTCCACATCCGCATCTGTCATGATGACGATGCGGTGATAACGCGCCTTGCTAAGATCCAAGTCCTCCCCCGCTCCCGCGCCAACCGCCGTGAACAACGAACGAATCTCCAGATTCTTTAGGAGTTTCTCTGCCGTCGCCTTCTCGGCATTGATGAGTTTTCCGCGAATCGGCAGAATCGCCTGGAACGAACTCTCGCGCCCACTCTTCGCTGAACCGCCGGCGGAATCTCCCTCGACGATGTACAGCTCGCACAGCGACGGGTCTTTGGACGAGCAGTCCGCCAGTTTCCCCACGAGGCCGACGAGCGCGTTCTGCGGGTTCATCACGTTCTCAATGGCTTTCCGCGCACTCTCGCGCGCCTTCGCGGAGATGATGGCGTGTTCCACCATCTTCGCCGCCTCGTCCGGATGCTCCTCAAACCAGTCGTTCAACTTTGCATACGAGGCACTTTGGACAAGCCCACGCACCTCTGGATTATTCAGTTTCGTCTTCGTCTGGCTCTCAAACAGTGGATTTTCCACCTTCACGGAAACCACCGCCGCTAGCCCCTTGCGAATGTCCTCGCTCGTAATGACCAGCTCGTCCTTCTTCGTCTCCTTCTTCGTCTCCTTCTTCGTCTCCTTCTTCGGAGCCTTCGCGACGAGCTTCCCGGACTTCTTCGCCGCGTTTTCCTGCATCTGCTTCTGGTAGTTGTTGATGGCCATCGTCAGAGCCGTCAGGAAACCCGTGAGATGCGTGCCGCCGTCCTTGGTATTGATGCCGTTGACGAAACTGTGGATGGATTCTTCGTAAGTATCATTGTACTGGAAGGATACATCGTAGAAGAAGTCACCTGTCCCGTCCGAACGGAATCCCTTGGTCTCGCCATCGAACGCAATTATCTGCGGGGTGAGGACGTTGCGGCTGGAGTTGAGGTACTCCACAAACTGTTTGACGCCGCCCTTGTAGAAGAATGTCTCGCTGCGCGGATTGTCCCCGCGGACATCCGTCAGCGTGATTTTCACGCCCGAATTGAGGAACGCCAGTTCGCGCAGGCGCTTCGCCAGGATGTCCCATTTGTATTCCAGGACCGTGAAAATTTCGGGGTCGGGGAGATATTTGACGGTCGTGCCTGTGGTGCTGGAGGGTCCCAAAACCTTCAGGGGCTCCGTCGTCTTGCCGCGCGAGAAACGCATCTGGTGGCGCGAACCGTCGCGGTCAATCGTCAACACCAGCCAAACGGAAAGGGCATTGACGCAGGAGACGCCGACGCCGTGCAGACCGCCCGAGAACTTATAGACATCCTTGTCAAACTTGCCACCCGCATGCAGCATGGTCAGGGCAACTTCGCACTGCGGTTTATGCTCCGTGGGGTGCATGGTAACGGGAATGCCGCGCCCGTCATCGGAAACGGTGATGGAGTTGTCGATGCCGATAGTGACCTCGATGTGCTTGCAGAAACCCGCGAGCGCCTCGTCAATGGAGTTGTCCACGACTTCGTAGACCAACTGGTGCAGTCCTTTCTCATCGGTGTCGCCAATGTACATACCTGGACGCTGGCGGACAGGCTCCAGCCCCTTCAAGACCTTGATTTGGCTATTCTCCTGCGACGCCTCCTCTCCCGCCGGCGCATTCTGCGGCGTCTCCTGCGGTTGCCCGGATGCCAGTTCCGGACGATTCTCATCGTTTTCCATGTCGGTTCCTTTGATGTGGATGGTTTAAGCCTCGCGCACGCGCATAGCGCACGTGCGTCCTTATTTATTACGCGTTACGCGCACGAGACTTTACTATACTCCCTTTTTCAAAAAATACAAACTAGTTTCCTCTAGATTTTCTAGATTTTCTAGATGCGCTAGATGTGCTAGATGTGCTAGATGTGCTAGATGTGCTAGATGT
>JAFRLI010000343.1 GCA_017431255.1 Victivallales bacterium | reverse complement strand
GCTAGATGGGCTAGGTTTTGCAGGGCCGCGCGCCGCGCGGCCCCTAGCCACTCTGGCGCTCCTGGCGCCCTTGGTGCCTCTAGCACCTCTAGGGCTTCTAGGGTCTCTAGAGCCTCTAGCACCTTGTGAAGAAGCAGAAATGGACAATGAGAGCATCGATTTTGTTTTAACCTGGGTAGACGGAAGTGACCCAGCGTGGCTTGCGGAGCGAAGCAAGTACGAGCAGCCTGGCAGCGGGATGGCGAGCGGCGGTGCCAACGCTACGTGTCGCTATCGTGACTTCGGGTTGCTTCGTTACTGGTTTCGCGCCGCGGAGCAATTTGCTCCCTGGTTTCATCGTCTCTATTTTGTAACTTGCGGGCAGAAACCAGATTGGCTGAAGGAGTCTCATCCGAAACTTCGGCTGGTCCATCATACGGATTACATTCCAGCCGCACATCTCCCTACGTTTCACTCGAATACCATTGAGCTGAACCTGCACCGCATTCCCGAACTTTCGGAACATTTTGTCATGTTCAACGACGATGTGTTTTTGCTGCGTCCCACTTCCCCCGATTTCTTTTTCCGCAACGGGTGCCCCCGCCTTCCTTGTGATTTGGGGATTCCGCGCTGGTTCGGCTACAGCAATATCAGTCGTGTTGTGCTCAATAACAGTGGCGTGCTGAGACGAAGCCTGGATGTCGAACGGCTGATTTGGAAGCATATCTGGAAGTTTGTGGACATCCGCTCGCTCGGGCTGGCACGTGCCATGAAGAATCTGGTCTCGTTTGCCGTCAACCGCATTTGGATTCCCAGCACGTTTGGCCACATGACCATGCCGCATTTGAAGTCTACGCTGGAAGAACTCTGGCGCGTCCAGCCAGACATTCTGGAGCGGGTTTCCCGTAGCCGTTTCCGCACGGATGAGTGCATCAACCACTGGTTGGCTTGCGCGTGGAATATGGTGACGGGAAAGTTCTATCCCATCCATGAACAGTCCCTCGGGGAGTTCACGGCACTGAACGAGAAAAATCTGGCGCGCGTGTGCGAGATGATACGCCGGCAGTCGAAGCCCGTCATTTGCCTCAATGACGATGGTAGCACGCAGGATGTCGAAGCCTGTTCGCAGGAGGCAGCCCACGCCTTTGAGGCAATCCTTCCTCAGAAATCCTCCTTTGAAAAATAAGCTTTAGCTCATTTGTGATTGAAACCATGAAACCATTTTTCTCCATCATTGTTCCCTGCTGCGATGTCGAACCGTATCTGCGGGAATGTCTGGATTCGTTGCAAAACCAGCCGTTTGCCGATTGGGAGTGCATCATAGGCGTGGAAACCTCGAAGGACAAAACCGAGGAAATCGTGCGGGAATACGAGGCAAAGGATACGCGCTACAAGGTGTTTACGGCACCTCGCAGCGGCTCTTGCTCCGCCTCGCGCAATACGGGAATCGACATGGCGACGGGAGACTACCTCATCTTCCTCGATGGAGACGACTTCATTGCAGAGGGCTCCCTGCAACGTCTGCATGACAAGATTGCCGAAAAACCGGGGGCTGACATCTATCCGTGCGCCATGATTGTGCGCAACGAGGTGACGGGACGGGACGATCCCATGCGAGACAACTATCCGGCGGATTTTCATGGCGTATTGAGCGGTCCCGAAGCAACCCGCATGATTTATACCCGCTTGCGGGAACCATGCCCGATGCTGCAATTGTCGGTGTTCCGCCGGGAGCACCTGGTCGAGCATGACCTCAAGTGCCTGTATGGCCACAAGCGCCAGGACAGCGAGTTCGCGCCGAGGGCGCTGTATCTGGCCAAGGCGGTGGCGCCCATCCATGAACCGTTCTACATCTACCGCATTCGGGCGAACTCCGTTTCCACATTGGCGTTGGATACGGGTTACTTTTTGAAAGATTATTCGGGCATTCTGAAGTCGCTGCTGGCATTCCACGCCCAAGTTTCTCAGGAACCGGAGTTTGATCGGCGGATATCGTGCATGTGGGCCAGGCATTGGCTCACGTGGCTGTTCTATTATTGGTTTGCCACGAGGGCGATTCGGAACACCCCGCGGCAGCGCCGAAAGGAGACGTTGGCCAATGCATTTTCCAACGGATTCGACAATTTGGACAGGCTGACCTTGGCGTCAACCCGGTCCCGTCGCGTCGCAGCTTGGTTCGTGAAGTATTTTGTGCGGCACACGAAGACTGCTTGGGTGGCTGACGCCTTCTTCCTGTTTCTCTATAACCCGCTCGTCTCTCTGCGAGACCGCCTCCGCTCCAAATCGTGAAGGCGGTTGGGATGAGAGTTTTGCAATTACCTCTCTAGCCTAGGATTTTGCGCTTGAGTTTGATGGCGCGCCAGGCCCACGGCGCCAGCGGCGAGATGGTGCGGCAGAACGGCCACCACGACTCTCGCAACGAGTGCGGAAGGTCACTGAGTTTCACAATGCCTTTCTCCAATAGCCACTCCACGACGGGTGCCACGACATCGTGCCATTTGAGGGAATAGGTGTTCCACATTTGCCAGGGTTTGGGGTTGTAGGCAAAATGCGCGAAGTAGCGGCTTTTGTCCACGCTGCCATTGGCTTTGTAGTTTTCTGTCACAGCGGGTGCTTCCGGATCGAAGCAAAGCAGGCTGCACAGGACGCTTTCATCGGTTTGGAAGTAGGGAGAGCCGTGTTTCATGATGATGCCGACATCATCGGGGAGCACGTGGGAAATCTGGTTTTGCCAGCGTTCCAGGAAGGCGCGCCATTTGCGGTGAATGACGATGAAGGGAGCGTTCATGCGCGTGGGGTATCGGCTTTCGGAACGGGCGTGCCCGCAGAAGCGTTCCACGTCGCACCGCCAGACATCGAGATTGGAGGGGGTGAAGTCATCTGGCGGCGGGGAGTATTTGCGGATGGTGATTTCGTCTTCGTTGTCGCCGACCAGCCATTCGGAACAATCGCCGACGAATACCGCGTCGGAATCCGCCCAGCAAACCCAGTCGGTTTCGATGGAATCGAGGTTCATGAGCATTGGCTTTTGGCACGTTACACACTGCCGTGACGGGGGCAGTTCAAATAACGTCACACCGCCCAGTGCCTGGACGCGTTGCACCATGATGTCCTTCCATCCCATGGTTCCGACAATGACGGGGTGCTGCATGCCATTGCGCCGCATGCTTGCCACCAGCAACAACGTTCCCCAGGCGAATGCGTTGTCGCCCGCCGTGACGATGGTTGTCTTGCATTTTTGTTCTGTGGCAGAATGAGTTGTGTTCATTGGAATCATTGGCTCTTGGGTTGTCCGGGAGGGGACATCAGGGATCGTCCGTTATCCGCGAAGTGCGTCATGGCCGGGTTTCGAGGTTCAGTTCGTCGAAGAACTGTTTCATAAACTGGTGACGCTGTTGCGCGAGGGTGCGCCCTGCTGAGGTGAGCATGGCGTCTTGGAGGTACTGGAGTTTGACGAGATACTCGCGGTACGCGCTATCTTCGCGGGAGTAACTTTCCGAGGCGAGCGCCTCTTCTGCGGTATTGTGGACGCGAGCGCCGATGCGTCCCGCGAAATGGAGGGCACGTGCGACGCCGATGGCGCCCATGGAATCCAGTTTGTCGGCGTCGTAGACGATTCGCGCTTCCAGCGTGGCGGGTGGCGCGTTTCCTTCGCGGCGACGATAACGGTGCGTGGCAATGCATGCGGCGACGTGCTCGATGAAGGCGTTGTCCTGCACGCCAAGCCCCAGGAGGATGGCGCGCGCCATCTGCGCCCCGCGAACGGCATGGTCGGTCTTCCCATGATCGCGAGATTCCTGGGGACGCGCGATGTCGTGCAACAGCGCGGCGGCTTCGACGACGAGCGGAGCCGCGTTCTCCTGCTGCGCAAGCATTCGCGCATTGTGGCGGACGCGCAGGGTGTGATCCCAGTCATGACCATCCTGGTTGTCAATCAGAAGGCGTTTGGCAACGACTTCTAGATCGTTCAGGAGGGTGATAGACTGTTGCGAAGCATTCATTGGGCAAAGAAAATGCGTGGGGACGATGTGATAACTGTCAAAAATGGAAGTATATTAATATAGTTCAAAAATAGCAAAAGGTTTCGTATGGCAGAGAAAAAAAAGACAGATGGCGTGAAAAACATCGCCCAGAATAAGAAGGCGTTTCACGATTACATTGTGCTTCAGAAGTATGAGGCGGGGATTTCCCTGGTGGGAACGGAGGTGAAGTCCTGCCGTGACAATGGCGTGAATCTGACGGATAGCTATGTCATGATCCAAGGTGGGGAATTGAAACTGATCGGGACGCACATTGCGCCGTATGCGATGGGGAACCGATTCAACCACGAACCGCGCCGTACGCGCGTATTGCTGATGCACAAGCGTGAAATACGCAAGTTGCGTCGCGGCATGGAAGAGAAGGGGATGACGCTGATTCCGCTGTCGTTCTATTTCAAGCATGGACGGGTGAAGGTGGAGATCGGTCTGTGCAAGGGCAAGAACGTCCACGACAAGCGGGAAGCCCTCAAGAAGAACATGGACAATCGTGAGATACGCCGCGCCATGGCTGCGAAACGCTGAGCCTTGCAATGAAAGTTAGTGACTTCAACTTTGACCTTCCCGAAGAACTCATCGCGCAGTATCCTGCCGCGCGTCGTCAGGATTCGCGCATGCTCGTGATGGACCGCAAGACCGGCGAATGCACGCTGCGCGGATTCGCCAATTTTGCGGAGTACCTGCGTCCAGGAGATTGCCTTGTGCTCAACGACACCAAGGTCCTCAAGGCGCGTCTCTGGGGACACCGTGCGGGGACGGGCGGCCGCGTGCAGGCGTTTGTGCTTCGTCAGGTCAATGCAGATTCGTGGGAATGCCTGTTGCGACCGGGGCGTCGGTTGCCGCCGGGTTCCGTCGTGGAATTGGATGGCGGCGGGACTTTCACGGTGCAAGAGAAAAATGAAGGCGGCACCTTCCAGGTGAAGTTCGAGACGGACGACGTCTACGCTCTGATGGAACGCGCGGGGCAGATTCCCTTGCCTCCGTACATTACGCGGCAGCCCACCGCCGAGGATCAGGAACGATACCAGACGGTCTACGCCGACCATCTCGGCGCCGTTGCCGCCCCCACGGCTGGATTGCATTTCACGAAGGAGATTCTGTCCCAACTGGAAGCCAAAGGCGTGCGCATCGTGCGCCTGACGCTTCATGTCGGTGCCGGTACATTCAAGCCCGTGGACGAGGAGAACGTGGAAGACCATCGGATGCATTCCGAACGGTACATTCTCACGCCCGAAGCTGCGGATATCATCAATGGCACGCATGATGCCGGCGGGCGGGTGTTCTGCGTCGGCACCACCACGGTTCGGGTTCTCGAGACCTGCAACATTCCTGGCACGCGCCATGTGGCGCCTGGCACGGGTGCCACCTCCATTTTCCTGTATCCTCCCTATCGCGCGATCGTTCCAGACTGCCTCCTCACCAATTTCCATCTGCCACAGTCCACCCTCATTATGCTCGTGTGCACTTTCGCAGACCAGGACAAAGTGTTTCACGCCTATCGCCTGGCCATTGAAAACCGCCTTCGTTTCTATAGTTACGGAGACTGCATGCTGCTTGTTTGATGGAGAGGAAAGAGGGAAGAGTGGAGTGTGGAGATTTCCGAATTTCATTGAAAAATCGCAAAAAAACGGGGAAGGGATTTGCAGAGTTGAGAAAGTGGTGTATATTTATATTCGCGTTTTTTGCTGAGGCAAGAAACGTAGAATTGACGGGACGGTAGCTCAGTCGGTAGCAGCATCGCACTTTTAATGCGGGGGTCCCGGGTTCAAGTCCCGGCCGTCCCACCAATTTTTTCATTGAGCATTTGAAACATGAAATAGTCAGGGCGGGCATTGTCCGCCAAGTTGAGGTAGAAAATGAGCAGAGTTTGTGATATTTGCGGCAAGCACAAGGTCGTTGGCGGTCACATCACCCGCAGAGGTCTTGCCAAGAAGAAGGGCGGTATCGGTATGCACGTTGTGAAGAACGTGAAGCGTACCTTCTCCCCGAACTTGCAGAGCGTGAAGGCGGTTGTGGATGGCACGGTCAAGACCTTGAAAGTCTGCACTGCCTGCATCCGTTCCGGCAAAGTCACCAAGGCCTGAGGAATCCAGCGCGTCTGGTCTTCTTGGCAGGAGGAATGCCTGGCAGGAGGACTGGCACTGCGAAGGTGACGGCATTTCAGGACGGACACAGGTCCCTGTGTCCGTCCTTTTGCGTATACAGGAGCATTTGGAGGCAATGACAACGTTCCCCGCAAAACGAAGCCTGGCAAATCTGCCGAAGAAGGTTGGTGCCTATTTGGCGCCGTCCATTCTTGCGGCAGATTTTACGCGTCTGGGGGAACAGGTTGCTGCCGCCGAACAGGCGGGCGCCGAATTGTTGCACATTGACATCATGGACGGGCATCTGGTGCCGAACCTCTCCATGGGACCCTGTATTGTCGAGGCACTGCGCCCCGTCAGCAACCTGGTATTCGATGTGCATTTGATGATTTCCGAGCCAGAACGGTATCTGGAAGCCTTTGCGGCGGCGGGAGCGGACGTTTTGACGGTCCACGTGGAGAGCCGCGGAAACCTCTCTGCCATTCTGGACAAGATCCACGAATTGGGCTGCAATGCGGGAATCACGTTGCGCCCGGGGACGCCGGTGGAGAGTCTGGTCCCGTTTTTGCCGCAAGTGGAACTGGCACTGGTGATGACGGTGGAGCCTGGTTTTGGCGGGCAGTCGTTCATGCCGGGGCAGTTGTCCAAGGTACGCGCCTTGCACGACTGGTCGGAAACGCATGGCGGTCGTCTTTTGGTAGAGGTGGACGGCGGGGTGAATCCCGCGACGGCTTCCGCCGTGGTGGAAGCGGGCGCGGACATTCTGGTCGCGGGGAGCAGCGTGTTCAACAAGAAAGTTTCGGTGCGGGAGGCGGTCACACGTCTTCGGCAATCCGTTTTAGAGAAATAAAACAAACCATCCCATAGAAACTCCGAAAGGAACCACAAATGATCATTTCACGGTTCAACAAGTACGTCGAGAAGCATGGTAGAGTGACCTACATTGTGCTGGGTATCATCATTTGCTTCATGTTTGTGATTTTCGTTGCGCCCGAGGGCTCCTCTGGCGGGTGCTTCTCCCGTGGGATGAGCAACAAAATCGGCAAGATGTTCGGAAAGACCATCTATGTTGATGAGTTCCTGAAGGCCCGCGAAGAGACGGATTTGGCGTATATGATCCAGTCCAACGTGCAGCCCTCCCAGTACGGGGACCAACTCTGGAACAACCTCACGCTCGCGCGCATGCGCCAAGTCTACAAGGCCAAGAAGGACGGCTATTTCCAGAAGATTTCCGACGAGGAAGTCGCCAAGACCATCCTCGACCTTCCCTGGCTCAAGGACGACAAGGGAAACTTCTCCCAGAAGAACTTTGACAACTTCAAGAACTACACCCTCAAACGCATGAATCTCACGGCGCGCGACTTCGATGACATCATCCGCGCCAACCTCGCCATCAAGCAGATGCAGGACGATGTCACCTCCGCCGCCAAGGTTGAGGAGAAGGAAATCGATGACGAAGTTGCCCAGTTCCAGGTTTCCTGGACCGAGGTGCAGCCCGATGACAAGGCTGGAAAGCCCACTGAGGACGCAATCAAAAAGTTCTTTGAGACTCGCAAGGCGGATATCCCGCTGGCGCAGCAGCGTCGCGCCCTCGTGGCGAGCCTTTCGATTCCCGCTGCCATCGCGGCGGCTGGCAAGGCAGACGCTCCCGAGGCGCTCAAGAAGGCCGCTACGGTGACGGACGAAGAGGCCAAGGACTACTATGAAGGCGCGAAGGAAGCATACAAGGACAAGAAGTTCGAGGAAGTCAAGGCTTCTGTTGTAAACAGCTTGCGGGGCCGCAAGGTTCGTTCCTATCTGCGCGAAGTTCTGGATGGAGCCTCGCAGAAACTCGCGCCGCAACTGGCCGGCAAGGACGCGGCCGCGGCGGAGGCGGCATTTGAAGCGGCGGCGAAGGAAATCGGAGCCACTGTTGCCAAGACGGGTTTGTTTGGCGAGGAAGGCGATGAGATTCCTGGAATGGCCGGCAAGCATCCGGCATTGGTGCGTCAGGTGCGTGCATTGGACACCGTTGGCTCGTTGACCCCTGTTGTGGTGGATGGCGGGAACTTTGCGGTGGCGATGCTTGCCGAAAAGAAGGCTGGCGAACTCCCGAAGGAACTGGACGAGGCCACGAGCAAGAAGATTTCTGGCGTGCTCGAGGACGAGGAGGCGGTTGCCTGGTTCAACAAGGAGATTGCGGTCTTCAAGGACAAGGCGGCTGGCAGCCGTTCGGTCTGGGATTTGGCGCAGGATGAAGCGGAGAAAATCCAGTCCGACGTAACGAAGAGTGACCAGCAGAAGCAGGAGGAACTCTCTGCGTACTCGGAGTTCATCCGTGAATACGTTTCGCAGTTCTACCGTCCCGAACAGCGTGCGTTTACCGCCGTTGCGTTCTCCCCCTCTGCGTTCGAGGCGGAGGTCGAGGTGACCGAAGAGGATTACAAGAAGGCGTTTGAGGCCCGCAAGAGCCAGTATGACAAGACGAAGGTGAAACTCGCGCAGATTCTCGTTAAAGACGGGGAAGGGGCAGAGAAGAAACTGGCCGATGTCCAGGCGAAGATTCAGGCTGGCACGGAGTTTGCGGCTGTTGCGAAGGAACTTTCCGATGATGAAGCGACGAAGGCCAAGGGCGGGGAAGGTGCGCTGGTGGATGTCACCACGTTGGAGCAGGCCCTGCAAGATGCCGTTGCGAAGATGGAAGTGAACCAGATTTCCGCGCCTGTGAAGACAGCGCAGGGGACTGTCCTCTGCAAATTGGTGGAGAAAGAGAATCCGCGCACGCTGGACGATGTCCGTTCCGAATTGGAGCCTGTTTTGCGTCGCCAGGCGGCACGCACTGCCGCGATGGAAGCCGCCAGCGCACTCTCTCGTAAGGTCAAGATTGCCTGGGGCAATGCGGGACACCAGGTTCCCTCCACGGCTGCTCTCCTGCGTGAAAACGCCGCCGGCACCAAGGGAATTGCAACGGATTACGCTTTGACTTCCCAAGACAATTATGCCGGCGAAGGCGCGACGCAGGAACCTTCCGTCATGAGCGCTGTCTTCGGCGCAACCGAGGCCGAGCCTTTCACGGATGCCGTGAATGGCAACGAAGCCGCGTATGTTGCCGTGATGACCTCGCGCCAGCCCGCGTATATGGAAGAGGCGAAGGACGTGATGCCCGGCGTGCGCTCTGCGTATCGCCGCCATTTCACGACCGAAGCCGCCCGCAAGACCGCCGAGGCGGAAGTTGCTCGCATCAATACCGCCCTCAAGGCTGGCGACGACCTGGCAAAGGCCGCCGGCGAGCGCAAGTTCAAGGACGTGGAGAAGCCCATCAGCGTCAGCAACCTGAACGAAATGAGCGACTTCGCGGTTCGCAACCGCCAGGCCCTTCTTGCCACGCTGGGCAAGGCGGAACCGAAGAGCGTCATTGCGCCGCAGCAGACCTATACGGGATTTGCATTGGTCTATCTTGCCAGCCGCACCATTCCGACTGGCGATGAGGCCAAGAAGGAGCGAGACCAGGTTCGGGAACGCCTCCTCCAGGAGAAGAAGAACGAACTCTTCAGCAACTTCATGAAGAAACTCGAAGAGGATTCTGCGACGGAAGTTGCGCCGTCCATCCTTGGCAAGTAGCGACGGCGTCCCGCTGTTGGTTGCGTCATCAGAGGGGGAAGGTCCATTCGGTCCTTCCCCCGTTTTTTCTTCAGGGCTTTTCAGAAACCACTTGCCAATGAGACAGGGGAGAACGATGCAGGTAGCGATTGCATTAGGTGGGAACATCGGAGATACGGAAGGGTTGTTTCGCCGTGCTGTGCAGATGCTGGGGGAGGGCGGTTTGCAGGGGGTGCGAGTGTCGCGAACGATTGTGAGCACCCCTGTGGATTGCGTCCCAGGCACGCCAGAGTTTCACAATGCGGCATTGACGGGTGCCTGGCAGGGGACTGCCTTGGAATTGCTTGCGCTGACCCAGCGCATCGAGCGTTCGCTCGGGCGTCCCGCTGTTCACAGCAGCCGTGAAAGCCGTACCATGGATTTGGACATTTTGCTTTTCGGGGAGGAATCCCTTGCGCTTCCCGAACTTGTCATCCCCCATCCCCGCATGATACAACGGCGTTTTGTCTTGGAACCCCTTGCGGAAATCGCCCCTGACTGGCACGTCCCGCCCGAAGGCACGACGGTCGCCGAACTCCTCCGAAAACTTCTTCTGGCACGTCCTGGCGACAAGGAAATGGTGTAGATTGCGAAACGCGTTTGGGAGGGGGGGCCAAGAAGTCTGGCCAATCGGTTTGTACCTACGGTGAGGAAAAGAGGAAAGAAAAGCACTATTTGCAGGAATTTTAGCGATTCCCAACTTGAAAAAAAGTTGGGAAATGCGACATTATTATGCGGTATATTGCAAAAGTGTCGCCATGCGAAAAAGCGTTTGGAGAAAAGGAAAACGCAATGAAACTTCAATTTCTGGGAACAGGTGCGGCGGATTGGCCGAATCCTGGCAAGGATGTCGGGCATAGTCGTCGTTACAGTTCGATGATTCTAGACGGAAACGTGATGATTGACTGCGGCCCGATGACGGTTGACGCCATCGAGGAGTTCGGCGTGGAGGTGAATGCGCTCTCCTGCGTGGTCATTTCGCATCCGCATAGCGACCACTTGAACTTCAAGCAGGTGACGGAAATTGCGCGTCGTCGCTCAAAGAAATTACCGCCGCTGGAACTCTACCTGAACAAACTCTTTGTCGAATTGGCGCGGGTGCGTCTGTGTGGGGAGCGTGTCGAGGTGAAAGGTTTTCAGCAGACAGACCATTTCCATGCGGGAGGATGCGAGTTTCGGTCGTTCCCTGCAAACCACATGAGCGAGATGAATGCGCCAGTGGCATCGCATCTTGTCATCACAAATGCCGAAGAACGCACGCTGTTCTATCAACTCGACGGTTCCTGGCTCCCGCCAGAAGTCTGGAAATACCTGTTCCGCGAATGGCACCCCAAGACCGACAAGGCGTTGGATGCCATCATCTGGGAACTCACCTGCGGCAATCAGGTGGATTGGCGTCAATTCGAAGGGCATGCCAACTTTGCGATGGTGCGGGAAATGACCGCCGTGCTGCGTGAATACGGCATCGTGGGCACGCGAACCCGAATGTTCTGCACGCATATCGCGAAGTTCATCGAGGACGACCATGAATCCCTCCAGGCTGCCATCACACCGAATTACACCCTCGCCTACGATGGCCTGACGACCGAGTTCTGAAGGCGCGACTCGTAGGGGCACGACTCTTTGGAGGAAGTGGGAGTGGCTTTTTTTTAGGAAACGATTATGGCAGTTGCGTTCATTGAGAATGGTTCTGTGACCTCCCCGTTGGGGTTTCTGGCGGCAGGAGTGACGGCAGGGTTCAAGCGTTCTGGTGCGCCAGACATGGCATTGCTGTACAGTGAGGCCCCATGCAAACTCGCGGGGGCTTTCACCTCGAATCTGTTTGCAGCGGCGCCTGTGGTGTACGACCGCAGGCTGGTGGCTGGTGGGCAGCCGGTTCGTGCGGTCGCCGTGAACAGCGGCATTGCGAATGCCTGCACGGGGGAGCGCGGACTGCGGGATGCCGAGAAGAGTGCGGCAATTGTGGCGGAGCTGCTAGGCGTGGCGCCGAACGAGGTGCTTGTTTCCTCCACTGGGCGCATTGGGGATTTCCTGCCGATGGAACTCATCGAAAAAGGCGCGCAACTCGGCAAAAACGCCCTCTCGCGTGATGGTGGTCTTGACGCGGCGCGGGCCATTATGACCACGGATACAAAAGTGAAGACCTTTGCCGTCAAGATTGCGGTTGGCGGGAAGACCGTCACACTCGGTGGCATGACCAAGGGCGCGGGGATGATTTGCCCGAGATTGCGTCCGGAAATGCCTCGGCAGGCCACGATGCTGGCTTACGTCACCACAGATGCCGTCATTTCGCAGGAGGCTCTGTACGCAGCGCTGAGTGCCACGCTGGACCAGAGTTTCAATCGTATCACGGTCGATGGTGACACTAGCACCAACGACACCTTTGTCGTGCTCGCGAACGGTCTTGCCGGCAATGCGGAGATTCAGGCGGGAAGTGCGGAGGCTGGGTTGTTCACGGAGGCCTTGAGCGCATTGGCAGGACGCCTCGCGAAGGAGATGGTAAAGGACGGTGAGGGGGTGTCGCGATTTGTCGAGGTGAATGTCACCGGTGCGAAGAGCGATGCGGACGCGCGGATTTGCGCGGAGGCGATCGCAAAGTCTGAACTGTGCAAGACTGCCTGGTTTGGTGCGGATCCCAACTGGGGACGCATCCTCTGCGCTGCCGGGTATTCTGGAATTGAGTTCGATCCCGACAAGGTGTCCCTTGATCTTCAGCACACCCCGACCGTCCGCAATGGACGCGACGCAGGCGTGAAGACCGAAGAGGAACTCGGGGTGCTTTGCAATGCACCGGAAGTTATCGTGGACCTTGATTTGGGCGCGGGAAATGGCAAGTTCACGGAATGGACTTGCGATTTGACCTACGAATATGTCAAGATCAACGCCGATTACCACACGTAAGACGTGTGAGGAAAGGTGTGAAAAAAAGGGGGAGCGATTTGCAATTTTGGATAGAAGTAGTATTATGTATCCATGGATAATGTTTTGATTTATCAATGATGAAACCAGAGCCATAAACCAAGAGAGGAAAACGTGCATGAAAATTGGAGTTTCGTACGGTGATTTGGGGTTGAACATGTGGGCGAAGTTCCAGAGGGATGTCCCGGAAGTGTCGTACACGCGGATTTTGGCGTACCATGCGGCGGCTCGTCTGGGGGAGACGTATGGGCATCCTGAGGTGGTTGAGGAGATTCGAAGAGAGGTGGAGCCGTACATCCGGGGGGAGATTCCGAAGGTTGGTGGCGCATATGGGCCGACGGTGTACCGCTTTGGCGGGAATGCGGCGGCGTTTCTGCTGGCGCGTGGGTACATGCCTGAGGCGAAGGAATCGCAGATCATGTCGGCGAACAAGTTGATTGCGGAGCATCCTCGCGATCCCGACGGTCTGTATGAGATGCCTGGCCGTCCCGGGAAAATCTGGATTGACACGGTGTTTGCGGTGTGTCCGTTCCTGGTGTGGGTTTCGGGTGTGGCGAACGAGCCGAAGTTCCTGGACGAGGCTGTGTACCAGATGACCGTGCATCATCGCCGTCTGTTTGACCCGTCGGTGAAGTTGTATCATCAGGCGTTCAACTCGAATGGGATTCGGGAATTGACGCCGAGCCATTGGAGCCGCGGCGAGGGCTGGGGCTTGCTTGCCCTGACGGAGATGCTCTACGACATCCCGCGCATCGCTCCAAACCACCCTGCCATCCCCGAACTCCTCAAGGAGTATCGCGACAATCTGGAAGGCTGCGCGGCTTCCCAGGACCCGAGCGGTCTCTGGCACCAGGCGATGGAAGATTTCGGCTCCTTCCTCGAATCCTCTGGCACGGGGCTCATCCTCTACGCCATCGGACGCGGTCTTGTAGATGGTATGATCGCCAACGAGGACTTCGACCGTTTCCGCGAGGTCTACATCAAAGGTCTGAAGGGGCTGATGGGGTACATTGCGCTGGACGGTACCATTTACAACTGCTGCAAAGGATGTCTGGGACCTGGCTACAACGGAACTACCGCAGACTATGCGCTGTACGAGTGGGTACGGAACAACGGGCACGGCTTCGGGCCGCAGATCCTCAATTTCTCCCAGGCGGTCGTCCTTGAACAGAAGGGCATCATCCCCTCCCTGGAAAAACTCATGGCGAACTAAAGAGGCAGAGCGCAATCTTGGGCAAGTTTCCGCAAAATGGAGGGAAAAATGGACGCGGGCATTTGCAATTTGAGATAGAGGTAGTATAATGTAGTCATTGATAAAATTGAATTTTATCAATGATGAATCCTTCCACCAACAACCATCGTGAGGAACACGAGCATGAAAATTGGAATGACGTACGGGGATTTGGGGCTGAACGTTTGGGAGCGCTACAAGAAAGATGTCAAGGAAGTAACGTACACGCGCATTCTGGCGTATCATGCGGCGGCTCGTCTGGGGAAGACTTACGGGCATCCCGAGGTGATTGAAGAGGTTCGTGGTCTGTTGCAGCCGTACATCAAGGGGGAAGTTGAGAGAGTCGGCGGCGCGTACGGGCCGACGGTGTATCGTTTCGGCGGGAACGCGACGGCATTCATGCTGGACCGCGGGTTCATGCCGGAGGCGAAGGAATCGCAGATCATGTCTGCGGAGAAGTTGATTGCGGAGCAGCCTCGTGATCCGGATGGTCTGTTTGAAATGCCGAATCGTGGCTGGCGTGGGTTCATCTGGATTGATACGGTGTTTGGCGTGTGTCCGTTCCTGGTGTGGATGTCGCGTGTAGCGAACGAGCCGAAATACCTGGAAGAGGCCGTGAAGCAGATGGTCGGTCACCATCGCCGTCTGTTTGACCCTGCCACGAAACTGTATTTCCAGGCCTACAATGCGAAGGGCACGAACAAATTGACGCCGAGCCACTGGAGCCGTGGCGTGGGCTGGGGGCTGCTTGCCCTGGCGGAAATGCTCTACGATGTCCCGCGCATTGCCCCGAACCACCCCGCCATTCCCGAACTCCTCAAGGAGTATCGCGATATCCTCGAAGGCTGCGCGAACTTCCAGGATCCGAGCGGTCTCTGGCACCAGGCAATGGAAGACTTCGGTTCCTACCTCGAAACCTCTGGCACGGGGCTCATCCTCTACGCCATCGGACGCGGACTCAAGAATGGTTCCATCGCCAAGGAGGACTTCGACCGCTTCCGTGAAATCTACCTCAAGGGCTTGAAGGGCCTGATGGGCTACATCGCGCTGGATGGTACCGTCTACCACTGCTGCAAGGGCTGCCTCGCCCCCGGCTACAACGGCACTGCCGCCGATTATGCGCAACACCAGTGGATTCGCAATGACTCCCACGCCTTCGGACCGCAAATCCTCAACCTTTCCCAGGCGGTTTCCCTCGAACAGAAGGGCATCATCCCCTCCCTCGAAAAACTCATGGAGAACTAACCAATGGCCGAAAAAGTCCAATATCCCACCTACGAAATCTCCATTCCCGAGATGCGGCAACGCTACCTCAAGTTGTACTCGGGAGCGGTCAACGATGTGATGCGGTTCGACTACAAAGTCAACGCCGCTCTGCCGTCCGAATACCTTCCGTTGCGGGAAGGCATGAAGATATGCGGGCAGGCTTTCACCGTCAAGGGTGCACCGGACATCACAACGGAAGGCGAGTTCGAAATGCGTGCGCAGATGCTCGAAGAGATTCCCGAGGACAGCGTCGTGATGTTCGACTGCACGGGGGACACCGTCACCGCGCAGTGGGGCGAAGTGATGACGATGGCGGCGAAGCGCGCGGGATGCCGCGGCGCATTTGTCAACGGCATTCGTGACACGCAGGCGATTCTGGCGCAGGACTTCCCCGTGTTCCACAAGTACCGCACGAATGTCGGCATGCTGGGACGCTTCCGGATGTTCCACTACCAGAAGCCCATCCGCATCGGCGAAGTCGTCATCCATCCTGGTGACTGGATTTTCGGGGACATTGATGGTGTCATCTGCATCCCTGCGTCCGAGGCCTATCGCGTGCTTCTGCGCGCGGAAGGCATCCTTTCCAAAGAAGACGGAATCCGCGACATGGTGAATTCCGGCATGAAACCCACGGCTGTTGTTCAGAACGGAGGTTATTTCTAATGAGAGCAGCACAGTACATCGGAGCAAATCACTTCGAATCCCGCGTCATCCCCACCCCGGCCTTGCCGGACGACTACATCCGCGTGCGCATTGCGTATTGCGGCATCTGCGGGACGGACATCCACATCTTCAAGGGCCATATGGACGCACGCGTCCACGCACCCCAGGCTGTCGGACACGAGGTCAGCGGCTGGGTCGAGGAATGCGGCAAGAACGTCACTGGCTGGACGGTCGGCGAAAAGGTCACCGTTCGCCCGCTGGACAACGACGGCACCTGCAACACCTGCAAACGCGGGTTCACGCACATCTGCGAGCACTTGAACTTTCTGGGCATCGAGACTCCTGGAGGCTTTGCGGAGTTCTGGGATGTTCCCGCACGTCTGATTCATCGTCTTCCTGCGAATATTTCGATGCAGAAAGCGGCCTTGGTGGAGCCTCTGGCGGTCGCCTGCCACGATGTGGCACGCGCGGGCATTGAGCCGGGGCAGTTGGTGGTCATCAGCGGCGGCGGTCCCATCGGGATGCTGAACGCCCTGGTGGCGCGTCACGCTGGCGGGAAGGTACTCATTTCCGAAATCAACGAAGCCCGCATTGCGCTGGCGGAATCGATGGGCTTTGAGTGCGTGAATCCGTTGAAGGAGGACGTGGTTGCGCTGGTTCGTGGACGCACGGGCGGTTCCGGCGCGGACGTGGTGATGGAGGTCTCTGGCAGCGAGGCCGGTGCGAAGTTGATGACGGAACTGGTGCGTCCGCGCGGCACGATTGTCATCGTCGCCATCTACGCAAAACCCGTTCCTGTGGACTTGCACAAGTTCTTCTGGAAGGAAATCAAGATGGTCGGCGCACGCGTCTACGAAGTCAAGGACTACGAAAAGGCCATCACCCTTTCCAACAACGGGGAAATCGACCTTGACAAGATGATTAGCAAGGTCTTCCCGATGGATGACATCCAGCAGGCCTTCGAGTACCTGACCTCCACGCCCGACGCGATGAAGGTCCTCATCCAGTGCAACGAAGAAAAATAACGTAACGATTCAGAACCTCATTTTTATCCACAGAATACACAGACGAGATTTTTTCAAAGGTCCTTACGGACCGTAATGGTTCCGGTTTCCCTCGGGGACAAGCGAGACCATCCGCGCTGCGCAAGCGCTTTTGAAAAAATCTCGTGAGCACAGACAACATTGGATTCTTTGTCTTTTCTGTGTATTCTGTGTATTCTGTGGACTTCAAAGAGGTGTTCTGAATAGATGCAAAATAACAAGGAGCTTACCATGATTCTCGACCAATTCAAACTTGATGGAAAAATCGCGCTGGTGACGGGCTGCCGCCGCGGCATCGGCAAAGGCATGGCGCTCGGTCTTGCAGAAGCGGGTGCGGACATCATCGGCGTCTCCGCGCAATTGGAAGAAAAGAGCGAGGTCCAGGCGGAAGTCGAGGCACTCGGACGCAAGTTCTGGCGCTATCAGTGCGACTTCTCGGACCGCAAGGCACTTTATGCCTTCATCGAACAGGTCAAAAAGGACCATCCGCAGATTGACATTCTGGTCAACAACGCCGGCAGCATTCTCCGCAAGCCCGCAGCTGAGCATCCCGACGAGTACTGGGATAAAATCATCGAAACCAACCTTTCCGCGCAGTTCGTGCTTTCCCGCGAAATCGGCAAGGAAATGGTCGCCCGCCGCGCGGGGAAAATCATCTTCACCTGCTCGTTGCTGACGTTCCAGGGCGGCATCAACGTGCCCGGCTATGCGGCCTCCAAGGCTGGCGTGGGCGAACTCGTGATGGCACTGTCCAACGAGTGGTCCAAGTACGGTGTCAATGTCAACGGCATTGCACCGGGATACATTGCGACGGACAATACGCAGGCGCTGCGCGACGACCCCGTCCGCTCCCAGGCCATCCTGGAACGCATCCCGGCCGGACGCTGGGGCACCCCCGAAGACTTCAAGGGCGTGGCGGTCTTCCTGGCCTCCGCGGCCTCCAATTATGTCGACGGCGCCATCTACTTGGTGGACGGCGGCTGGATGGGGAGGTAATTCGTGAAACCGAAACTCCTCTCCCTTGCGCCCATTGCCGACGCAGCCGCCAAGGCGCGCATTGAGGCGGTCTATGACGTGACCGTGCAGTCTTTGACGACCGCCGCCGACGTGGCGGCGGCCATCCCTGGCTACGAGGCCGTCATTGTCCCCTTCACCTCGCAGACGCTGGTGGATGAGGCGGTCCTGGCTGCCGGCAAGGACTTGAAACTCATCGCGTCGACTTACGGCGGCACGCGCCAGAACATCGCGGACATCCAGGCCATCGAGAAAGGCATTACCGTCATTCACACGGGAGCGTCCCGCGAGCGTCCGATGGCGGAATACACGTTGGGGCTTGTCCTGGCGAGTCTGTTGCGCATTGCGAGTTACCATGCGGACATGACGCTCGGCGGTGAGGCTTGGCCCCGCCTGAAATATTCGCGTACCCGTATCCTCAACAAGCGTTCGGTCGCGGTTGTCGGCTATGGTCGCATCGGCAAGGCGATTGTGGATTTGTTCCGTTGCTTTACGGACAAACTGGCCGTGGTTTCCAAGCACATGACAACCGGGGAGGCCTCGGCGGCCGGGTTGGTCAAGCTGGAGTTGAATGAGGCGTTTGCGAAAAACGAGATCATCATCCTGGCAGGCGGTAGCAATGCGGAGACGTTCCACATGGTGGGGGCGGAGCAGTTTGCCGCCATGCAGGACGGCGCGTTGTTCGTGAACATCGCTCGCGGCAAGATGGTGGATCAGGCGGCAATGATTGCCGCCGCGCAGAGCCGCAACATCTTCCTGGCGCTGGATGTCTTCGAGAATGAACCTCTGGAGGCCGATTCCCCGCTGCGCACGCTCTCGAATGCTCTCATCACCCCGCACCGCGCCAATAACTCCATCGAGTTCGAAGAACGCTGGGACTGCCTGGCGGGCCAGATTGAGGCGTTCGCCCGTGGAGAAACTCCCGAATCCGCGCTCACGCTGGAACGCGCACGCGTAATGAGCGAATCGTAACAACGGACCTCCTGCCGATTGCAGGTACGCTAGGATAAATCTACGACGTGACCACGCATAACAGCGCGTTATGCGCTCCCGTCGTAGATTCGCGGGAGCACAACTCTTAGGATTTTGAGTGGTTGCGCTGCTTGCCATTGAAAAAGGAGATAGGGAAATGAAGAAGACGCTTTGTTGTTTGCTGGTTGCCTGTGGTTGTGTGGTGTCAGGTGCAAGTTTGTACCATCCTTCCAAGGAGACCAAGGCAAAAATCAAGGCGGATGTCGAGTACCAGAACCTGCTTCGGCGTGCAGAACGGGAATTGGGGGAAAAGCCGATTGACCCGAACGGGACATACGGAACCGGGAAGGGGCGGGATGTCGGGTTCTGGCCTCGCGCGGTGGGGATTCCGTTGATTCGCTGGATGGAGAATCTGGGGTATGCCTATCTGGTTTCGGGCGAGAAAAAGTACGCGGACAAGGGAGTTGCGCTGTTGGTGCAGACCGCGAAGGACTTTCCCGTGGAGACACCGAACATTCAGCGCGGAATGTGCGGTGCTCGTGGGCACATTACCTACGGGCTCATTTTGGGCACGATGTTGTTCGAGGATTGCCTGACTACCGAGCAGAAGGACCTTCTGGAACAGGTAACGAAAGGGTATGTCAAGGACTATCTGAAGTATTTTGACGATCCGAAGAGTGGTCTCTACCATACTGCGAACTGGACCGCGCTCAACGGCGGTCCGGCGGGAATGGCTTGCATCTACTGGCGCTCGCGCCCCGAATGGCCAGAATTGCTGGCACGTGTCATTGACACCCAAAAGGGCTGGCTGGAACATGCGTTCGATGAACAGGGCCTCTATGCGGAAGGCTACCAGTACTCCCGCTATGGGATGACCCCGCGCCTCATTACCTTTGCCTGGCTTCTCCGCGAGGCGGGCATGGAAGACCTGTTCAAACTCCCGAAACTGCGCAAACTCCCCGAGGCGCTCATCAAAATCCTCATCCCTGGTTCGCAGCAGTTTGATGACCGCGGGGATTCGGATTACACGACTGCGGGGCTGGAGTGCCTCTTTCTCGCCGTCGCCAACCAGGACGAGACCGCAATGTGGCTTTGGGAACATTCCGATCGCGTGTTCCGTACTTTCCCGCTGGATTACCTGGTGTCGGCGTTCGGAACCCCGGAACCGAAATTGGATTTGGCAAAGTACCCGCTGAGCGTTCAGTTCAAACAGCGCGAGTTTGCCAACTGGCGCACTGGGTGGGGGAAGGATGACGTGCTGTTTTCCATCGAATCGGGCAAGCAGATTCGGACGCCTGGCGGAATCGCCACGGGGCATGGGCAGTCCGACCGCGGGTCGTTCTGCTTGTTTGCATTTGGGCAGAAGTGGCTTCCCGATTCCGGCTATGGCAACGATCCCGGGCACAAGCGCTCCCGCACCCGTTCGGAAGCCCATAATATGATTCTCATCGATGGTCAGGGCGAGGCCCGCGCACACGTGGACGGAACGATGACCGATTATTTCGATTCTCCTGCCTACGGCTACTCTCGCTCGGATGTGACTGGTGCCTACGTGCAGAACATTCGTGGGCAGAAAGCACTTGGCCCCGCTGCGGCGCGTGTCGTTCGCCAGACTGTTTTTGCGCGTCCAACCCAGGGCATTCCTGCATATGCGGTGGTGCTGGATGACTTCCAGCCGCAGGACAATGCCGAACATGAGTACACTTGGAACTCTGTCGTGTTTATGGACAAGACCATCCGGATGTCCGACGGTCGTGCTACCCTTCGCAGAAACTCGATTCCCAAGGTCTTTGCCACCACTTACCCCAAACCCGACGAAACGAAAGTCGTGATTGGAACGGCCGAGCACCCCGAGGGCACGGTGGATTGGACCATTTCTGTGACCGAAGAGGGGGATTATGCCTTCTGGTATCTGGCGCGTCCAGGCGGGGATTACATCCCCCGCTGCGATTCGTTCTGGCTGGTATTGAATGACAATCAGCCAATCCTGTTGGATTTGCACGCCAGCAACAAGGACTACAACTGGCAATGGCTGAATCGCCCGGCGCAGGCAAATGCGCTGGCACCATCGGAGCCTGTCGCCGTTCCCTTGCGCTTGAAAAAGGGCGAGAACCATCTGAAAATCCACACGCGTGAGCGTCGGACCGAACTCTATGCGGTCTATTTGAGCAACGATGGCTCCAGTCCTCTTGCACCTTCTGACAAGGGAATCTACCGTGAAATCCTCGATGCTAAAATATCCGGGCGGATGCAAGTCTTCCAGACCGATTTGGAGGCACTTCTCACAAGCGGTACTACCGACCGCATGGAGTTGTTCGCGGACGGCGTGGGGGGAGCCGTCAAGTTCTCTACGGTTCTGTTCCATGCGCCGAATCCGCGCCCGCCTTTGACGATGCAACTTCTCAAGGGAAAAGTGCGCGCTGTGAACCCCTATTTCACCGCTGTAATGATACCGTTGCACAAGGAGACCCCCACTCCTGTCGTGAAGACCGAGCGCACACCCGCGCAAATCACCGTCATGGTCCAGTGGCCGCAGGCCACGGACACTGTCACGTGGCCTGTCAATGCCGATGGTTCCACCGGAAAGGCGACTTTCCTGCGGAAGTAAGGCTACTTGCGGTGGTGGTGGGAGGAACCGCCCTGGAAATGGACGGGGCGCGAGGAGGGAGATGGACCATGGGAGTAATGGCCGTCACGCCGTGCAGGACGGTTGAAATGGTTGGGTGCCGAATGGGGGGCAGGGCGGTCGAAATGGTGTTTGGGACCGCCATGTCCCGGGCGATGGACTCCCGTGGGATACAAAGTTGCTGCTGAAATTATAG
>JAFRLI010000342.1 GCA_017431255.1 Victivallales bacterium | reverse complement strand
TATTTTGTTTTATATCAAGTGCTTAGCCGCGTGTAGCGCGGACAAACAGGTCTGTGTATTCTGTGTGTTCTGTGGACTTCAAAAGAGTTTTGCAATTATCTCATAGGAATCACTTCTGGTTTGCGGCATGAAAGGGAATCTTGTCCCCACAAACGGGAACCCATGCGTCATGGCCCGTCTCCCAGATTTTGCGAGCGGCGTCATATCCCTGACGCCAGGTCCAACGCGCATTGCCGACGGGATGGTGGTACTCTTCCAGGTGACTGATAAGCGTGACGCGCGGCTGGAGGAGCCTGGCGGCCTCGTCGACCTTCAACCCCACATAAGGGTGCACGAGAAAGAAGTCGATTTTCTGTGAGCGAGAATGGAGCTGCTTGGCATTGCACGTGTCGCCTGCAGTGAAGATGACGCACGCGTCGGGAGAATCTCCGCATTTGACCTCGATGGGCTGCACGAAAGCGTGCAATTTGACATTGTGGTCCGCCTCGTAGGTGTTGATGGTGATATCCCCGAGGCGCAGGCTCCGTTCGGGTCCCTTGCAATATCCGTTTTCAGGGAACGGGACGTTGTAACCGTCGTTGGCGAAGAAATTAGTGATGACTGGCTTGTGTGCACGGTTCATTGCCATCGCGAGACGCACCGTGTAGTGGTCGCCGTGGTTGTGTGTGATGGCGAGGAAGTCCAGATACGGGATGAGTTCCTCTGCGCGGCGATGGTGCAAATCCAGCGCAAAGCATTGCGTGGAAGTCTTCACCACGTATCCCATGTTGTAGATGTGCCACAGGAGAGTTTCTCCAGCGGGAACTGTGGTCTCCCTCACTTCGGCAAGCACTTTTGCGAATGCGCGGTCGTACCAGTACAACGCAGGGAATGACTCGTATGTGCTCGCGAGCTGCTCCTGCGAGAGCGTCAGCCCCGCCAGGCAAAATGCCGCGTAATCCGCCGGTTCAACGCGGTCCTGCGCACCCTTGATGACGTTCAGCGCGCGAAAGCGCTCCTCCGTCGGCGCCTGGCAGTCTGTTCCCTCCAGAACCTCCGCCGCTGCCGTCACATCGGCCAGCATGGGGGCCTCGGGTTCCTGCTCCGCATAGCGTTCGGACAGGATGTCGAAGGCATGCTCCCGTACCGATTCCGCATGCTGCGGCGGATTCTGCGGCTGGCGGTAGGTGAGAAAAGCGCAGCCGTATTTTTGGAGATAGAAATCGACCGTGCCGTCGGGATTGGGGATGACGGGACGGTTGCCTCCCCAGACATCGCAAAGTTGCGGCAACTGCTCGAATCCCAGGTCCTTTGCATTGAGGAAGACGTGTCGCGGGATGTTATTGGCGTTGAAGATGGCGAGCCAGCCCGTGCCGTCGTGGTTGCGGGAAGGGGCTTTTCGGATGTCGGTGTGTTTCTGGTAGAAGATGCGTCGTCCAGGGATGCCATTGCGGTCGCAAGCGAGGACTTCGGGATTGAGAAGGATGTCGAAGTCTTCCTGCGGGGTGCTGGGAATGTCGCCGCCGTAGATGATGGGGGAGCAGAGGATGGCGCAGAGAGAGATGAGCGCCTGTTTGCCGGAGGGCGTAAGCTTGCTTTGGCGTGCGCAACCGACGAATGGAGAGGGGTTGCTCGGCGAGATGCTCTGCACGAGGCCGCCGAAGGGAATCATATCGATGTCCATCCAGCAGTCCGGACCGGCGAGTTTCTCCAAATGGTAGGAACGTTCCAGGGCCGGGATAATCTCCTCGTCTTTGTCCCAGCGGTCCGACGTGAAACGGATCATGTTCGCATAGCGCACATAGCGTTGGAAGAGCGAATCGTACATCTCGGCACCAGGCGAAAGACTGAGGAGAATGGGACGCTCCACCTTTTCAATGGCGCGTGCAAATGCCTCCACGTCCGCAGGATGTTCGGTGACATCGTCCAGTTTGATGAAATCCACTTCCAGTTCGTTGGCAAGATATTCGACCTCGCTGTCGTAGTACTCCTGCGCACCCGGCTTGCGGATGTCCACCGCAGTCCAGTAGTTGCACCAGGAGCAATCCTGTTCGGGCATGGCGATGTCCCGTGCATGGTACGGCGTCCCCTTGATGGGGGTATTGAAGCGCACGGCATCCGACGGAAGTCCACGCATCATGTGCACGCCGAACTTGACGCCGTTGGCGTGGCAGCGCGCTGCAAGTGCCTTGAGTCCATTGGGAAACATCACCGGCGACGGGATGCAGCGTCCCCATTCATCAATGTGCATCGGGCGGTACATCCCGTTTGCGTTGAGATGCTTGTTGAGGTCAAAGCCGCCGTCCTGATACC
>JAFRLI010000341.1 GCA_017431255.1 Victivallales bacterium | reverse complement strand
CTTTTTGAGTCCACAGAATACACAGAATACACAGAAGGCAATCCGCCGCTTCGCGGCGGCTTGCACTTTGTATTCTGTTTTATATCAAGTGTTTAGCCGCGCGTTAGCGCGGACAAACAGTTCTGTGTATTCTGTGTGTTCTGTGGACTCCCATAGGGTTTTGCAATTACCTCAAGTGTTTTTCCCACAATCACTTCAGTTTATCAATGCGGAAGTTTGCGATGCGGAGTTTCGCGGGATCCCCGTTGAAGAACTGGAAGATGTAATGGGCGTCATCCGTTAGTTTCTTGAAGGTCAGGATGTAGCGCAGGGTTCCTGCTTCGCCTGGAGCCGTGCAGGGGCGGGAACTGCGGCTATGATTGGTCGAAGGTTCGTGCATCTTCATGAACCAGGACACATCTTCGGATTGCTTGAACTCCGCGTCGATGACGATGCGGAACTGGGTCTGTTTCGGGAAATCCGTCCAGACTTTCTTGGGCAATTCCAAATAGGAGGTTTTGCGCAACTGATAGAAACCATCCTTCTGAGGGACAGGCTTTCCGTCTTCCGCCAGCAAAGGCAAATCCTTCATCGGGTCCGTGGACTCGTAAACCACTTCGGCTTCCGACAACTGGGGTGCCGTAACCTCGACAAAAATCGGGTTGCCCACTTTCTTCCAAAATCCCATCGGGGCAATGCTGATACGATATTTTTCCCCTGACTGGAAATAATCCGCCGGGATGAACATTTCGTGTTCTTTCGGTTGTTCGGCGAGGTAGAAGGAACTGCACTGGTCGTAGCGAGCCAAAAGTTTCCACTGCCCATCCGCACCTGGTTTCTGTATTTCAACGCGATATTCGGCGGTGTCCTGTTGGACCTCGGGGAAACGGAGGGTCAGGCCCTTTGCCTGGAAATCGTGGGCAATGGCGGCACCTTCCGGGAATTGCGGAGTCGGAGCGACGGCATTGCGGTTCGCACGCGAATAGGGTGCGGTCTTGGGATCAAACGGCAGCGGGATGGTCCAGCGGTGGTCTGGAGCGTATTCCTTCCCGGAATCGCACTCGAAGCGGCGCACCACCAACTGCTCAGGATACACCTCCAGAAGCAAAAAGCCATGGAACTTCTTCCATTTGGACGGGGCACCGCCGACATATACGCCCGCCCAGCCATTCAGGCACCCGGCATTGATGCAGGTGAAGTTCCCTTGCCAGATGACGCGCTCATCGCGCAGGGAGCTGTGGGTGTGTCCGCAGAACTCGACCACGCGCGGATGTTTGTCCAAAATCGCACGTGTCTTTCGCGAACCCCAGGCGACGCTGTTGTAGATCGTGTTGAAGGGCGGCTCGTGGGTCAGGACGAAGATGGGTTTGTCAGGAAACTCTGTTTCTGCCTCGGAGATGTCTTTTTCGAAGCGCTCTGGATTGGGAGACTGCCGAAATACCAGGAACGGATATCCCTTCAGTACCAGTTTGGCATAGATGGAGTTGGTGGCGCCGATTTCCTTTTCGACCTGTTTGTAGGCCTCTTCCAGGCTGCCTTTGAAACTGAATTTGTCATGGTTGGCATAGATGAAGAGTTCCTTTGGGGGCTGTTCGGGAAAGACCTCGTTGAAGATGGCGCGGTAGTGGTTGTATCCCGTGGGGTAGTGTTCATGTGCGATGTCTCCCAGATGCACGATCAGGTCAGGCTTCAGAGGTTTCAATTGCTCAAACGCCACACGGACGTGGGCACACGATTCAGCCGTCTTCCCGATATGCGTGTCCGTAATCAGACCAACTCGAAGGATGGGCTCCGCCGCAAACACAACGCATGCAAGAACCAAGACGCACAGAATGGCCAGCTTCTTCATTACGATTTCTCCTTCATGGCAAATGCAAGATTCTTTTTTTGAGTCCACAGAATACACAGAAAACACAGAAGGCAATCCGCCGCGTCGCGACAGCTTGCACTTTGTTATTATATTGTCAATTATTTGGCCGCGCTCGAGGACAAACAATTCTGTATATTCTGTTCTGTGTATTCTATGGACTCCCAAAGAGTTTTACAACTATTCTTTTATTTCACGGAGGCAAGTTCCGCCTGGATGGCTGCCGCTGCGGCGGCCGGATCCTCTGCCTTGGTGATGGGGCGCCCCACGACAATGAAGTCCGCACCTGCGGCCGCCGCTTCGGCAGGGGTCATGACGCGCTTCTGGTCGTCCTTGGAGGCCGTCGCGGGACGGATGCCCGGAACGACCGTCAGGAAATCGGGACCGCAGACCTTGCGAATGACAGGCAATTCCAACGCGGAGCAAACCACGCCCGCAATCCCGCATTTTTGCGCCAGTTCCGCCAGGCGCGCCACTTGTTCCGCTGGAGACGCGTTGATTCCGACGGCGGCGAGTTCCGCCGCGTCCATGCTCGTCAGCACCGTCACCGCAATGACGGTGATGCCGGCGTCGCGTCCTGCTTTTGCCGCAGCCTCCAGCATTGCGGGACCGCCGGAAGCGTGTACATTGCAGAGGTCCGCCCCGATTTTGGCGGCGGCCGTGACCGCCTGCGCCACGGTATTCGGGATGTCATGGTACTTCATGTCCAGGAAAATCTTCTTGTTCTTCGCCTTGAGGCGTGCCACGATTTCGGGACCGCAACTGGTGAAGAGCTGCTTTCCAACCTTGTGCCAGGCGCAGTCGGGACCAATTCGGTCGACATTGGCGAGGGCGGTTTCCATGTCAAAGAAGTCCAGTGCAGTAATCAATTGGGTGGGCATGTTTCATCAACTCCTTCTGTGAGATGGGTGGGTGTATCTGCTTTGCAACCACGAGACAACCCCTCCCTCAAGAACAACAATCCGCTCAAGCCGAGCAAGAGACAAAGAATTGCGTGCCAGTTGCGGAAAAACTTGGGAAAGAAAATCCACCAGTCCGTGCCATTTCCCATGTTCCAGGCCGCATAGTCCCCTAGATAAATGGAGGCCAGGCATCCCAGCAGGGGAACGATTCCCGCGTATAACGTCAAAAAACTCAGCAATTTCCCCCAAGTGGCTGGCTTCAAAAAAAGGAAACGCCCTCCTGAGAACGACTTGATTTCGTCGTTAAGCCCCTGCATGAGCCACAGGACGCACAACGTAAAAAGCACTACGTCCAGACTCAACAGCGGCGAACGCAGTACACTCCGAAAATGCCATGTCACGATAGGAGACAATCCCAAAATACAGCACGACGGCACGACCAGATCGCAAAATGCCCGCCAATTCCGTCGACAATTCGGAATCGCCACCGCAAAGCATACAAACGCACTCAAGAGGCAGGGGGCGTATCCCCACAGGAGGATTTTCGCAAGCCAACCTTTCCTCATGAAGAAGCCCACGACGGACGAGAGCATCAGCACTAGCCCTTGGCTTATGCACCATGCCCGTCCTGGTCTCGTGTTCTCCTCGTCACTGCCCATCGGTCACAGTTTGTTTACAAAATCTTCGTATCTTTGCTTGTCCATCAGCAGGTCGACCTCCTCGTCGGAATCATATTCCATCGTAAGGAGCCAGTATTTGTTGGGGTCCAGGTGGAGCAGGCTTGG
>JAFRLI010000035.1 GCA_017431255.1 Victivallales bacterium | reverse complement strand
GCGCAACCCACGGGAACGAGCGCAACCCACGGGAACGAGCGCAACCCACGGGAACGAGCGCAACCCACGGGAACGAGCGCAATCCACGGGAACGAGCGCAACCCACGGGAACGAGCGCAACCCACGGGAACGAACGCAACCCACGGTAACGAGTGTTAATCATTAAATAAATATTTTTCATCAAATTGAATATTATAAGCATTCAAAAAAGCCTTATATTCCGTTTGAAAAGAAGTTTTGCGATGATGATTTTCCTGATTTGCAATATATTCCCGTGTTTTATCCAATATGGAAGGACTTACCGAGAAAGCACCATATCCATCTTGCCATGCGAACATAGAATATCCTGGAGAAATCGTTTTAATCCATTTGCTACTATTTGTCTTAACAATTCTAACCAAATCTGCAAGAGTGATTGTTTTTGGCAAAGATGTCAAAATATGAATATGGTCCGTTACACCTCCAATAATCATTGGCAAAGAACCTAATTCTTTCAAGATTCCACCAATATACGCAAAAATACGAGGCAAATCTTCTGATAACATTGGGACACTCGTGCTTTTGATATGAAAAATGAGATGCACGTCGATTTTTACCATTGCATTGGCCATGAATTATTATCTTCTCTTTGTATGGAACATGTTTCCGTGGGTTTCGCTCGCCGCTCGCTAGACCCACAGCTGTATTCTTTCGCGCCTACGGCGCTCATCATCGGGATGTCGGCACGTTCCGTGGGTTTCGCTCGCCGCTTCGCGGCTCGCTCCACCCACGGCTGTATTCTTTCGCGCCTTCGGCGCTTCATTTTGCCTCCAATTCGTAGCCGAAGACCTGTCCGAAGGGCTGGAAGACCTTGGCCTGGAACTTGTAGGCACCGTCCTCTTTCTGGAGGGGGAGTTCCTGGAAGCGTTTCCCGGTGGAACGGATGGCGTAGAGGTGCCAGTTTGCGGACGGGAGAGTGAGTGTGACGTCAGCTTCTCCGCGAGCGACGAGGAATGGCGGTTCGCCCCAAGCGTTCAACTGGAGTTTCTTGTCAGAGGCGTACTTGCTCTTGGATGGCTGGCTGTCGGTGAGATGGATGAAGAGGAGATGCTTGGACTGTTCAAGGGGCTTGCCGTCGGCAGCGGTGATGGCGAACGTACCATCGGCGACCTTGTTTTTGATGCGGCAATGCGCGGTTTCGCCCGCTTTGCCGGCGGGAAGCACCAGTGCTTCGGTGGTGGGGGCGTTAACGCGGAAGGTCAACTCGTTGCGGTTGGCTTCGATGGCACCGCCGACACTGCGGGTGAAGACGGTTTCGCTGTTGTAGCAGCCTTTGGGAAGGATTCCCGCCTGGATGAGACTGTCAATCAGATGATCCTCCGCGCCCTGGCTCTTGAAGACGGGGAGTTTGCCGGCAATTTCCTTGGGGATGGGGAATCCGATGTCCACGAGGGCCGTGATGTCGGCAGGGACATTTGCCTTGCCGCCCTTGGAGAGGATGACGCCCGTCTGGGCGATCTGTCCCAGTCGCTGGAACTCGCCGGGGAACTGCTGGTTAGGAGAGGTCTCTGCCTCCACGGGAATGACCGTCGCAATCTTCACAGGCGCGGGCTTGACACCGCCGTCAAAGAACAGAGCGACTGCGATGCGGTGCGCGAAATGCTGCAGAACATCGGTTGAGATATCGAAATGGTTTCCGGCTCGTTCTTGCAGCATGAACTGTTCCTTGCCGTGACCGAATGCGAACTGCAGTGGAGCGTCCCAGTTCTGCAAGGCACCATATGCGCCAACCAGAATGGGACCGCAAGCACGCTTGCCGTTGGGCTTGGAATAGCACCATTCCGAGATGGCATACGGCTTGCCAATGACGCGTGCCGCACTCCAGCCCGGCATTGGCAGCGCAAAGGCGGCCAACGGGGAGTTCTGGCTCGTGATGGAAGGCAACTGCCAGCGCTTCTCGGGGAAACTCGGATGGTTGAAATAGCCGTGCGTATCGACATAATCATAGAGGTACCGCATCTGGGAGAGGCGCGGATTGCAGCCCATGTTCTGGTCGGAAATCGGGCACTGCAACCCCAGTCCCTTCACGAACGCAGCCATCTGCTGGTAGCGCTTCTCGTAGATTTCGCGCGTGAAGAGATTCAGGCGTGCGGAACGCTTGTCAGCGTCATCTTTCCAGCCCTTCTGTTTGAGCCAGAGCGCGAAATCATCCATATAGCACTGCCGAACCACGGGGTTGCTCTGCCAATGGCTGTCAATATTGCCTTCGTTGACGAGGTTGATGAACGCCATGCCGGGGTCGTTCGCCCAGGTTTTGCCGCCATTGTACTTGTTTTTGTGCGCAAGGGTGTTCTTGACAAAGGTCTTCCACTCCTCGTAGTAGTCGTCCCTAAGCCAGACCATGCACTTGTAGGCCTGGATATCTGTCAGACCATCGGGAAACTCCTTGAAATAGCCTTTGGGGAATCGGCGGGAGACATAGAAGTCGGTGGTGATGTAGATCCCGCGTTTTTCGAGGGCGGCGATGAGATAGTCCATCTTGTCCATATTATCGAGGTCGAGTTCCTTGGGATTCTCCTTTTTTCCCATGCCACCGTCATGGTGATGGAGACGCAGCATATTGAAGCCGAAGGATGCGAGGCGGTCGGCCAATTTTTCAGACCATTCGTGGTCGGGATAGTTGGAGGTACCCACGAGGTTCGTGCCATAGAAGCGGACGGCAACGCCAGGACGATTCGCAAACTCGAACTGTCCGTTGCGAATGACGACGGGGCCGTATTTGCCCGCAGGGGCGTCCAGGCGCCAGCGGAAGTCCATCACGGTGCCTGGCTCGACTGCCTTGTTGTACTCAATGGGCTTCCAGTCTTTGTTGGCGATGATGTAGTACGGAGCGCTCATCTTGCGCGGAGGGAAGGATTCTCCAACGCTGGCAGCCACCACCATCCAGACGGTATCGCCATTCGAAGCAAAACGTATTGCCGTGATCGGCTTGTTCTCAATGCGGTAGATGCTGCGGTACAAGCCGACATACGCGCTCTTGTTCTCCCCCGTCCAAACAACTTCGCCATTGGCGCGCGGAGCGGCACTCCACCAATTGCCGACATCCCTCTTCCTGACGCTGACCGCCTTTTCCTCGCCATCCGCGTAGGTCAACCAGACTTTGCCGATTTCGTCCTCACGTCCACCCCACGCAGTGGCGTGCAGCAGGAACAGCCAGTTGCCTTTGGGACCGCCTGCAACCTCGGTCTTGGCCTCCTTCGGGAAATAAACGCGGTCCCCGCCTTTGAGGACGATGCAGGACTTGCCACCGTTCTTGGCTGGATCAATGACTTGGAAGTCCGTTCCGTTGAAATTGTATTTTTGCGGCTTGAGCATACGCAGGTCGTTTTCATTGCCCTGGTCGGTCCAGCCACCCGTCTTGTCATCGGCGACATCGTCCTGGAATCCCATATTGCAAGCCTTGCGAAGGTCGAGCATCTGGGAAAGGTATGGTTTCGTCTCAATGTCGATGTGCATTTTGCGGGTGCCATCGACCGGCTTGTCAAAATTGCAGATGACGCTGAAGGAATTGGGTTTTGGACGATAGTCGTGAATGACAATGTGTGTCTTTTGCGGGAACCGCATCGTCACCAAACTCCCCTTCAGCGGAAGCACCAGTTCCGAAACAACCCCGGAAAACACGGAAATGCTTTTGGGATTCGGCTCCAAGGGAAACATGACATCCTTTCCATTTATGATAAAGGTGCGTCCCAGAAACTCGTCTCCACGCAAGGAGGCACGGAAGCCATATCCTCCCAATTTCTTGACCTGCAAAGAAATGTCAAAACTGTATTTGCCGGGGGAAACGCGTTCCAGTTTCTCCGTAAAAGGCACCTCCCCTTCCTCGGGCTGACGAAACACGCCAGACACCGTAGACACGGCAGACGCCTCATCTGCCTTGTATTCCACCACTTCCCACAGTTTCCCGTTTCCTTGGGTATAATTTCTCTTCAATTTGGAATCGTACTGGTCTGCACGAAACACCAGTTCGTCCACTTTCAACGTCCCATTCTTTTCAAAAAACACAGGTTCTGCCGCCATCAGGAGCATTCCTGACAGCGTCGCCAATGTCGCACACAAGCATTTTTTCATGATTGCCTCGCTGGTTTCCTTTGTGCTTCCTTTCAAAAAAACAAAAACTCTTGGTTACTGTTCAGAAGGGATGCCGCGTGATTCAGGTCTTTTGTTTTTATCCACAAAACACACAAAATACACAAAAAGAACAGTCATCATTCCTGTCT
>JAFRLI010000003.1 GCA_017431255.1 Victivallales bacterium | reverse complement strand
GCTAGGCTTCAGACTTTCCCCGATAATTACTTCTTTGAAGGAAATCGAACGGAACAATATCACCAAGTGGGAAATGCTGTCCCCCCATATCTTGCCAAACAGTTGGCTGATGTGGTTCGTGACATCTTTCGCCAAATACTCCATCACTAAGCATGAAATATATAGTGACCCCCAAAAAAGGGCAATGGGTTTATTTGGCACATCGAAACCCATTCTCCCATTTTATGGGACCGCTATAGAAAGACTCTGCGGGGGGCATTTGCGCTTTTCGTGTTTGAGGTATATATTAGCACGGAATCCCTTTCGCAACCAAAGAAGATAGGAGGAATCAGTGGAACTCGTTTATATATGCAAGCACTGCCATACCACGAGCAGGATACCGATAACCGACCTGGCGCAGAGCAGTTCCATCGTCTGCCCGAAATGCGGGAAAACCTCGGGCAACCAGGCCAAGACCCCGTCCGCGGCGCCTCGATTCAGTGATAAACTCAATTATGAACAGGAACAGGCTGCCACTTACGATGGAACCGCCGGAAGCATTCAGGTTCTTGCCGGTGCAGGCACGGGCAAGACGCGCACGATGGTCGCGCGGGCACTCTTCCTCTTGCGCGAGAAGAAGGTTCCGCCGGAGCGCATCGTCATGGTTACCTTTACGCGCCGCGCGGCTCGCGAGATGGAAGACCGCATTGCCCAGGAAATTCCCGATGTGAAAAACAAACTCTTCATCGGCACCATCCACAAGTTTTGCCTCTGTATCCTGCATCGCTTCCGCGCCTTTTTCCCGTACAAGGAAATTGACATCCTGGACCCGGAAGACCAACTCGTGCTACTGCGCAAACTCCGTTCTTTCCTCCACGATAAGCAAGGGCGTTCCCTCGCCAACAGTTCTGGTGTCCTGCCTTCCGAGCGTTCCCTGACTTCCATCCTCTCCTATTGCCACAATTGCAAGATGGAACTGAAGGACTACCTCGTCAAGCAGCAAATGTTTTCTGCGGAAACCTTCGAACTTCTTACGCAACTTTTTCAAAACTATCAGAAGTACAAGGACGAGCACAACTTGCTTGATTTCGATGACATTCTCAGCGTCGTGGCAACGGGGCTTGCCACGAATCCCGAATTGAAACGTCAGGTGCAGAATCACTATGACCATATGCTCATTGATGAGATGCAGGACGTATCTCCCGTGCAGTGGTCCATCTTCCAGGCAATCTACCCGCCCATCCACCTCTTCTGCGTCGGCGACGATGCCCAAAGCATCTATTCGTTCCGGGGAGCCGACTTCAATTCCGTTCACCACTTCTGCGAGCGACTCCCCAATGCCATCACCTTGAAACTCACGGAGAATTACCGTTCCAACCAGGAGATTCTCGACGTAGCGAACGAAGTGCTGGAGGATTCAGACCTCCAGTACGACAAGCGGCTGGTCGCGCACAAAGGGTCGGCTTCTCGCAAACCCAAGTTCTACAGTTTTAGCAGTGACGAAGAGGAGGCTGCCTGGATTGTCCGTTCTCTTGTGGAGCATTTGCGCAACGGCGTCCCGTACAAGGAAATCCTCGTGCTGTTGCGATTCTCCGCGGTTGCCCGTTTTCTGGAAATCAACCTGCGCAGGCTTGGCATCCCGTATCGACTCATTGGCGGACCCAGTTTCCTGCAGGCGGCGCATGTCAAGGACCTCATTTCCTTCCTGGAAGCGCTCAACAATTACCAGAAGGAACTTGCCTGGATACGCGTGCTGGTCATGCAGCGCGGCATTGGGGCTGTCGGTGCCGAGAAAATCTACGCTAGCATGTACAAAAACACCATCAGACAGGTGGAGGCCAACCATGTCATGGCCTCCATTCTGCGCAACAAGGCTCCCGAGATGGCATCCTTCATCGACCATTTTGTCCCCTCGGGCGACACGCCGGCCATGCTGCAGCAAATCTATGATTTCTACGATACATCCCACCTTCCCGAGGAGCATTACGAGAACTGGGAAACACGCCGAAAGGACCTGGATGTCATCATGAAGATTGCGGAGCAGCATCGCTCCCTTCTGGATTTTCTCGAATCCTTCAAACTTGACCCCGACCAGGAAGCTCGCGAAAACCGCAAGGAGACCGAGGCCATCACGCTCATCACCGTCCATTCCGCCAAAGGCACCGAGGCCGATGTCGTCTATATTCCCCATATGGAACACGGTGTCTTTCCCAGTTATCGCAGTACCTCGGACGACGAAATTGAAGAGGAACGGCGCGTCCTGTATGTCGCGATTACGCGCGCCCGAAAGGAACTCATCTTCACGCAATCGCGCTCCAATTTCAAAAGCTCTTCTGGGGAATCCGAGTTTCTCACGACGCCGGTCAAGAAAACCATTGATTTCCATCAGAACAGGAGTTCTTCCCGATACGACTACAACGACATCTAACCACCTTTCCAACTATGCCAGCACCACGTAAGACCATCACCCAGGTCACCATGCGGGAACTCAAGGAAATCGTCCTCAACAACCTGCAGGCACTCTGGGAACCCGATTCCTTCCTTGCAACCAAATATAGCGACGCGCCCAATCTGATTCCACCTATCATGCTCTGGGGTGCGCCAGGTGTCGGCAAGTCCACGCTCGTGAGGGAGTTGACGACGGAGCTTGGCGTCGGTTTCATCGATGTGCGACTGGCACAGCGGGAACCCGTCGACATGCGCGGGCTGCCTGTGCCCGAGAATGATTCCGTGAAATGGCTCATCTCCTCGGAATGGCCGCGCGATCCTTCCTCGCGGGGAATCATTCTGTTTGATGAACTGACTGCCGCAGATCGCACGTTGCAGGTAGCCTCGTACGAGTTCATTCTGGACCGCCGCCTGGGTGACCTCTACCGCGTTCCGCGTGGCTGGTACATTATGGCAGCGGGCAACCGTGCCGAAGACCGTGCGGTGGCGACGGCGATGTCTTCGGCGCTGGCAAACCGTTTTCTGCACCTTGAAGTGAAGCCAGACGCGCAGAGTTTTCTGGAGTGGGCGACGGAGAATGATTTGCATCCTGCGGTCATCAACTTCATTCGATACCGCCCGGAACTTCTCTTCTCCCAGGATTCTCAGGATTTGCAGCGCGGCTGGCCTTCTCCGCGTTCCTGGGAACGCGTATCCACGCTTCTGAAAATCACGGATAAGTACGGGAACAAGCGCAACCTCAAGTACACCGTGCCAGGTTTGGTAGGGGAGGGGGCCGCTGTGGAGTTTTTGACGTTCTACCGCGACATGTTCTACCAGCAGAAAAACACGGATGTGCGCAAACTCCTCCTCACTGGGCAGGAGATTTTGGTCCCGCAACGCCCCGACCAACTCTACGCATGCTGCGGAGCCATTGCATATTATATGAAAATGGAACGGGACAAGAAGGCATTCGACACGATGCTCCCGAACTTCCTCGCGTTCTGCCTCAAACTTCCCGACGACTTCTCCCAGATGCTCATGTCCGACACGCTTTCTGTGCGCAACAAGGAACGTCAAGGACAGATTACCTCCCACCCGCTCTACCAGCAGTGGCTTGCCAAAGTCAAGGGTTGACCCGATGATTCAGGAAGGTCGTCTCCCAAACCAGGCGGAACAGGCGCTCAAGCAGAAGGCACTCCAGGCCATGCGTGAGGCGCGTTGGCGCATGCTCCAGGCACATCCGTTCCTGGGGTCTCTCACGATGCGCCTCGAACTCCACGCCGTCTTCGACTGCCGAATGACCACTGCCTGTACCGACAATACACGTCTCTACGCCGACGCCGAGTTCTTCCTCGCCATCTCCCCTGAGGAACAACTTGCCATCCTCGCGCATGAGGTCTGGCATTGCGCGATGAGGCACCTGTTCCGTTGCGGAAACCGCAACCATGACCGATTCAACTATGCGGCCGACCTGGAAACCGACCTCCTCCTTCAAAAGGACGGCTTCACGGTCGACCTCCTTCCTTTCGACCCCGCTTGGGACGGGCACAATGCCGAGTGGATTTATGAACGCATTCCCGATTTCCTGGCTAGATTCGAGACCAAGGACCTGCACGTCTATCCACCGCAGCAACAACCCGGCACGAGCAACTTCCCCTCTGGCGATGAACCACAATCTGGCGAACCACAACAGCCCGGCGAACAGCAACAGCCTGGAGATCAGCAGCCTGGTAAGAAAGGCGGTTCCCCTGGCGAGGACCGGCAACCGCAAGAAAGTGAAGGGGAGGGCGAAGAGCTGGGGGGCGAGCGGACTTCCCCGCAAGCCTCCCATCTCGAGTCTCATTTGCCGCACATTCGGCATGACCCTGTCTTCGATCCGGAGTTCAACCTCTCCTTTGCTTCGCAGGCAGGAGAGGAATGGGAAAGCATTGCCGAACAGCAGGCCTCCCAATGCCGTAGGAACGGGACATTGCCAGGTCATTTCGAGCAGTTTTTGACTCCTGAGAACAAACGAACGGTGGACTGGCACACCGTCCTGCTCTCCTTTGTGACTACCATGTTTGGCGGGGAGCGGCGGTGGCTGCCTCCGAATCGGCGGCACGTCTGGCATCGCCTCTATCTTCCGGGACAGGAACGGCGGAAGGTGCTGGAGGTCGTCGTGGCAGTGGACACGTCTGGTTCCACCACCGACTATCTCACGCATTTTCTGGCAGAACTCGCTGCTCTCTCGGGCTCCTTCGGAGAATACAAAATCACCGTCCTGCAATGTGACACCGACATCCGAAACGTCCACGAGTTCACCAACGACGACCCCCTTCCGTCCGAGGGTTTCACCTTCCGTGGCATGGGGGGAACGGACTTGCGAACGCCTTTCCTGTACGTCTCGGAATCCTTTCCGGAACCGCCCAATGTCCTCATCTACCTCACCGACGGCGGCGGCCCTGCTCCAGCCGAACAGCCCCCATATCCAGTCATTTGGGCAATCACGCCCGACGGAGCCCCGCCAGTCCCCTGGGGAATCCACGTGTTTCTCCCCAAGGACCTCTCTGACTAGCTTGCCTCTCGTGCCCGACCGCGATGGCGCACCACCACAAACGCACGTGTTCTATTCCAAAGAAATATGGCCCTTGCTAATTCTATAGGTAATGTCTGCATTTGCAGCCTGCAACGGATTATGAGTGACCATAATCACGGACATCCCAAGCTCCTTCTGCAACTTGACAAAAAGTTTGAATACCTGATCGGGGTTGTTGCAAAACCTCAGTGTTTTGCGGCAGTCCTTTTTTTTAAAGCAATTGCATTCCATATGTGGAAGCCGTCTGTGGGAGGATTTCACAATGAAAATGAATAAAAAACGATTCGCATTCGTATTAGTTTTGTTCTGGACGCTGGCTCTCGTTGGCGAACAACCACAGCGGATGGAGACATTTTTGCTAGTGAATGGACAAGAGACGGAGAAACACGTCGCGATTAATCCCATGCCTGTCTTGATATTCGGGCTGGATGTTCAAGTAGGAAAACAGAGCAAGTTATGCCTGTATGACCATTTGGAAGCGTTCCAGAACGGACTTAGAAGAAGCGAACTATTTCGAGAAGCCAATCTTTTGTTTGTTGATTTTTATATAGACGGCAGGGTGGTTTTAGTGGACTTCTTGAAACGTGACATTCAAAATTGGAAATCCATTATAAAGCCAGCATTTCCAATACATTATATTTCCAAAAATCCATTGGGAAATCAATTATATACTGTGAGTAATGATCTGAATCATGGAGACGAGCATGTCACATTGCTAAATCCATATTCTCTGGATATTGTTCCTTTTGATTTTCATTGGGATGATGTAGTCATTTCTTCTTGCCCCCGATATATCATTGAACGTCCATTTCATTTTGGAATTGTCTATGACAAGGAGTTCTCATCTTTGGCAAAATTTTGTGGCAAGAAGCATTATCTTCTTTCTGGGAACTATCCCCAGGAACTGATAGACATTTTGTCTCCGCTGTCCATTGAGGTCCAATGGCGCTATTCTGCCTCTGTCCGCAGGAATGACAAAGGGCAGCGTCTGATGCAAGTCTATCTTCCAGAGAAACGGGAAAGAATTGTCTTCGCCTATGACGCGGTCAATCGCAAATGGAATTCCCTGAGGTTCTCCCGAATGGGGTGTTACGACCTGGATGACTGGTTGTTTCTTATGAAAACGGAAAAGGGTCAGACGCAATGCGAGAACATCTTTTATTCCCTGCCAGACCTGCGGGAGCGTTTCCGCTGGCGGTCGCCGTCTGAATGGGAGCTTCTGTCGATGGAGGGCGGGTATATGCTGTACCGCGTCGGCGACGGCATCTGGGGGGCTGAGTACGACGAAGGCGGAGTGAAGGAGAGTCGTCTGCTTGCGAGTGCCCCGTATTTGCGCGGCATCCACTGGTCGTTGCGCGTGCCAGCCGGCAGTCTTGGGGATTCCAGTCAATGGCAGGAACCGCGACTCTATCCTGCGCAACTGCCGCCCCGCGAGGCGGTGGGCGTCACGGAACCGTACTTTGACGTCACTCCTCCTCCCGCAGAACCTCGGAAGGAGACGCAGGCGTCGCCCGTCGTGGAGGAACCCTCCATGTCCCTTATGCCCGCGCCGAAAATACTCAAGAATCCGAACGAGCCGAAAACACCGCCGCCTCCCCGTCCCCGTGGCGGGCATCGCAAGTTTCGCCAGCCTTGACGCTGGTGTTCGGGACATGCCCGTGCCAAGTCGTTTCTTGAATGGGACGGAAACAACTCCATTTGTGCATGCTTTTCTGGAAATAGAATACAGGAGGTGATGGAGGTGATACATTAGAGGTAATTGAAAGATTGTGTTTTCATCAGCGGAGGTGCCGCGATGAAGTTGTCAGGCGAGCGGTTGCGCGAGGTATCGTTTCCCGTGGGCGGGATTGGTGCGGGTTGCATC
>JAFRLI010000034.1 GCA_017431255.1 Victivallales bacterium | reverse complement strand
TGGGTTCGCCGCCCTCGTAGACGACGAGTCGCTTGTCATAGAGGGCCTCCAGCATGTAGCGGCGGCGCATTTCGGGGGTCATGATGTGGACGATGAGAATACCGTAGTCCAGAACGACCCACTGGCTGTCGACGGTGCCGTCCATGCCGCGGGACTTCATCCCCTTGTCGAGCAGCGTGCGGCGGATGCTTTCCGCGAGGGCGCGGATATGCGGCAGGGAAAGTCCGCAGCAGACCAGATAGTAGTCCGCAAGGATGGTGTTTTCCTGGACATCGTACAGGACGATGCCAGCGGCCTTCTTCTCTTCGCAGACCTTGACGCACTCCCGTGCGACCTCTGCCACTTCTTCCAAAGAAATGTTCTCTTCTGACATCGGATTATCCTCCTATTGGTAAAGATGGTTCGATTGGATGTACTCCAGCACGCTCGGGGGCACGCTTCGGGAAACCTCCTCCCAGTTCCCCCCCTGCACCGCCCTGCGGATGCCGGTGGCGGAAAGACCGCTGAGTGCGAAATTGTCGGGCAAAATGGATTCCAGCAGCCGGTTGGCATTGCGGCTGCCGAAGGTCTTGGAAAGTTCCAGGAACGAAGGTGGCACGACGCCTGGACGCGGGTAGATGAGGAACTGCGCGCGTTGCACCAGTTCCGGAGCACGGTACCACTGCGCGAGCGAGCAAAGGCTGTCCATCCCGATGATGAAGGAGAGGTCGCAGTCGGGATAGATTTTGTTCATCAAGTTCATCGTGTCGTAGGTGTAGACACGCCCGCGGCGCGAAAGTTCCATGTCCGAGAAACCGATGCGCCGGAGAGCCTCCAGCCCCTTTCGTTTCTCTTCGTAGATTTCTTTCGGGGACTTCTGCCCACTCACCTCGGAAAGGGTCTCGTCCTGCGAGGAGGCCTCCCACTCCTTGTCCAACTCCTCCAGACGCGCCTTCGTATCCTCGCCCTGGGCCTCCAGGGCAAGACGAATCATCTCCAGACGCGCCTCCCCCGTCGCTCCCGCTACAGGGGCATCCTCCTTGAGAGGATTGAAGGTCGGGACAAACAGCACCTCGTCCGTCAACCCGCGATACAAAATCTGGCTCACGATTTGCAGATGACCGTTGTGGATCGGATCGAAAGTACCCCCAAACACGGACAGACGCCATTTCCGCACGGGCTCCAGTTCCGGCAATTCTTCCTCCTCACGAGGACGACGCTCGCCTTCCTCACGACGATAGCGACGCGGCTCCCGCTCCTCGTCACGATAACGAAAATCCCCCCCGTCCCGGTGGAATCGACGCGGCTCACGACCCTCCTCACGACCACGATAGTCGTCCTCGTCACGATGGAATCGACGCGGCTCACGACCCTCCTCGCGAGCACGATAGTCGTCTTCCTCATGGCGATACCGACGCGGCTCCCGCTCTCTCTCCTGTTGATATTCTTCGTTGCTTTCCATTCAACACCTGTCAAAAAAAACGCTTTGGACTTGCAGACTTCATGTTCAAGATATATAATATATGTTATGAAATCCCACTTCGCAAACGACCCCATCCCCGAAAAATAAGGCTTCCCTGACATGTTGATTGCTATCATGGGCGACATCCACGCGAATGTCGACGCACTTTCCGCCATGCTTGACGCCTTCGACCGCCTTGCGGTCAACAAGACGTTCTGCACAGGGGACGTGGTCGGTTACGGCGCAGCACCTTCCGAATGCGTCGACCTCCTGCGGGAACGACATATTCCCACCACGCTGGGCAACCACGATTCCTACACCGTCTTCCCCAACGACTACAACCCCAGCCACGTCCGCCCCGAGGCCAACCAGGTCATCGAATGGACCCGCAAACAATTGCGCACCGACCAGATGGAATGGCTTGCCTCCCTCCCAATGGCCATCGAAACCGAGGAGTTCATGCTCACGCACGCCTCCTGCCAACCTTTCCCGCCTTGGATTTACGTCACCGACGAGCGCAAGGCCGCCATGCACCTCCTCTTCCAGCCCAAACGAATCTGCTTCAACGGACACTGCCACGTCCCACTCATCGCCACCCATATCCCGGGACGACATCTCGAACTCACCTATCTCCATAACACCATCCTTCCCAAACAAGGAAATGTCATGGTAGGCATCGGTTCCGTTGGACAACCGCGCGACGAAGACCCACGCGCCTGCGCCATCCTCTTCAACACCGTCACCCTCGCCGTCACCCTCCTCCGCGTCCGATACGACGTCAAATCCGCACAGCAACGCATCCTGGACAATGGTCTGCCACGCTGCCTGGCACGACGCATCGAACAGGGGAAATAACCTTCCCGGCATTATGGAAAACTCCCTCAACCACGAACTCATCGAAATGCTCTTCGACGCGGCGACCATCCGTCGCTGGAACGACCAGATCAACCCGATGGATTTCACGGAACTTGACAAGCAGGCGCACAAGATGATGATCGCCTACATTCTCGCCAAAACCGAGAACGACGTCACGCCCGGCTCCATCAACTGGCTCGCTCTTATCGAAGGCGGCTTCTTCGAGATGCTCCACCGCATCGTCCTGACAGACATCAAGCCGCCCGTCTTCCACCGCATGATGGCGGAAAAAGGACGCGAACTCAACGAATACGTCCTGAAACACTTTGCACCGTTGACGGTCCACATCGCGGGTGGATTCCAGGAGCGCATGCGCCGCTATTTCACGGAACCCGAGTTCTCCCGCAACGAACGCCGCGTCCTCAAAGCCGCGCATTTCCTGGCAACGCAGTGGGAGTTCAACATCCTCTACAAACTCTGCCCGTTCATCAACGGAATCGAGCGCATTCGCCAGGAAATCCAGGACCAGATCGAAGACCACTACGACCTTCTCGGCGTCCAGAAACTTGCGTTGGGACGCAAGACCGCCGCCTTTGTCGACCTCTGCGGGCAGTTGCGGTTCCAAAAGCGCTGGAGCCAGTCCCCGCGCATTCCCGCCACCTCGGTACTGGGGCATATGCTGGTGGTCGCGATGCTGAGTTATCTGGCGTTGCGAGAGGCCGGCGTGAGCGAAACCCGCCTCGTCAACGGATACCTGTGCGGTCTTTTCCATGATTTGCCGGAAGTGCTCACGCGGGACATTACCTCTCCCGTCAAAGTCGCGGTCGAAGGACTTGACCAGATTATCAAGGAGTACGAGAAGAAGCAGATGGAGGACCGCGTCATGCCGTTGCTCCCCTCGCAATGGTACCGCGAAATCCGTTACTACACCGAGGACGAGTTCACCAACCGCGCCGCCGTCAACGGCGAAATCATCACGGGACTCACCTTTGACGAACTCGGACAACGCTACGACGCACCGCAATTCCACCCTGTGGACGGCACCATCATCCGCTGCTGCGACCACCTCGCCGCCTTCATCGAAGCCGCCCTCTCCATCCGCCACGGAATCACCTCCAAGCACCTCCTCGAAGGCGTAGAACGCCTTTGGAACCTCTACCGCAACCGTACCGAAGGTCCCATTGACTTCTCCAAGGTCTTCCGCTCCTTCCATCCGTCCACCGCCTCCGAACTAGAATGAGCCTCCGCCCGCTCCATCCCAATCTTCTCGCAAGCATCTTGCTTCTGCTCGTGGCGTGCGTTTTTGCGGATGAGAAGAAGACCCTCATCAAGGTCGCAAACTACTACGC
>JAFRLI010000033.1 GCA_017431255.1 Victivallales bacterium | reverse complement strand
GCGCGGCGGTGCTTGCGTTGGAGGGGTGCGCCGTGATTCGCCATTCGGAGCCAACGATTTCTTGCATGCACGACAGTTGCCTGCCGGATTCGTCCCGCAACACGAGGGAGTACAGCGCGCCCTCGTCCAACGCCGTTGTCCCCGCGGAACCAAGGACGCGCAATACACCATCTTCCACGACTGCCCCATCCGAAGGATAGGTGATTTCCGCCACTGGTGCTCCGACTTCGGCGTCCACTTCCACCGCAAACGTACAGGTTTCCCCGCAATCTGGGACCGCCAGAATCAAGGTGTAATCCCCGTCGGGAAGCCCTTCTGTTGGGAATCGCGCCTCCAAGTGCTCCCCCGTTCCTGAAAGAAGAATGGATTTTCCCATGCCTTGAAGTCGCGCAGTCCAGTCATGCGCATGTCGCAAAGCGGCGGTTGCGACAATATCGGAAGGGGTTCCAGCCCAAGGTCGCACCAGAAGCGGATGGGCTTGCGGTTCCAGAAAGACCTCCGTACGGAAACGCACGGATTCCCATTCGCTGGCACTTCCATCCATTCCCCATGCCCGCGCGGAAACGGTATTCCATCCATCTGCAAGTTCCTCCGCCGCAATGGAAAAGCAAACGACATTGGATTCCGGGAAGAAATCAAAGTGTGAGGGCTGTTCGTTCCATGCCAGTTCCACGCAGGCGGGCCTCCCCTCGCAAACCACAAACACCTCCACGTCTCCAAGAGGCACCGTCCCAAATGCCTCCGATAGCAGCTTCACGCTCCCGATCCCTTCCCCTGCAACAGGATACCGCAACAAACGCTCTCCCCGATTTCCACTCTTATCCACGGCAATGACACGCACTCCCGACGACAATTCCCCCGCCCCAATCTCCGTATACAATTCCAAGGAAGACTCCCCACCCCTCCCCGAAGCCGCTGCCAATGTCTCCCCTTGGCACTCGACGGAAATCCTCTCCAGCCCCCCATTGTCCATCCCCGTGACGATGCAATTCCTGCCAGGCAGCCACGTCTCAAAAGCCACCTCCAAAGACGGCGCAACATAGTCCCTGGCCACCCCGCTATAATAGAATGTAACAATTTCTGAGACAAGTACTTCTCCCGCAGCGTCCTCGGCAACGGCTTGCAAGGAATATCGTCCTTCGCGCCGCCCTTCCGTCACATCGCCCATGGAGGGAGCGGCGTTTTGGCGCTTGGGCGGTAGTTTTGCAATTACCTCCATTGACAAAATGGGATACTCTTCCACAGAGGCCACCTGTTCCCCGTCCAAATAGAGTTCCAGGTGCTTTGGCAGAAATCCCGAAACGTGCGCCACCGCCTCGATATGCTCCGCAACGACACGCCTTTCTTTATCCAGCCCAATGAGTTCCAACGTCACCATTGGATTCTGTGGCTTGCGTGCCTTCAAAACCAAAGACGCTCTTGCAACCGCTTCATTTCCGCAAGCGTCTTGCGCTACCAATTCCACGCGCCACTCCCCCGACGCCAACGGCAGCACCTCCTCCCCAGAACAACCTAAATTTGTCAAGATAATCTCTTCGGTACCGTCTCGCAACAACTGCAAGCTCACGTTCTCTGCTTCCCCTTCCACACTCCAAGAAATCTGGGCTCCCTCTCCTGACGACAGACCGGCTTCCTGCACGTCAAACGAGACCATTGGAGGCGTCAAGTCACGAAGGACCAATTCCTTACGGCGGCACACGACCGCACCTCGGCTCCATTGCATTTCCAAAGAAAATACCCCCTCCCCCACGTCGCGCCCCTGCTCGTCGCAAAAATCCCAGACCGCCTCGGTGACCACCGAATCTCCCGAAGGAATTGCAAAACTCTCATCCCCACCTCCTTCACGGTGCGGCGGTCTGACTTCATCATTCAAACTCGGAGTTGTCACCTCTTCGCCCTCGCCCGGGGCGTTTTGGCGGTTTAGCGGTAGTTTTGCCATTCCCTCTCCCGTCAAAACGCGTACCAATTGATTCGCTTCATTCAGAACACGCAATTCCCAGGAGGTACACTCCGCCTCCCACCGCAAGGCAACCTCGGCGTTTTGACTCCCGCAGGTTTTGGGATTCACCACAAATGACGATACGACAGGGGATTCCGCCATTCGATCCATAGCAGTTCCGAAGGCATAGATTGCTCCCGCCACCCCCTCGGCTGTCCCTTGAGAAGCCATCTGCCGCGCGGCCTCCCAGGCGGGCAACACCGCCCATTCCCAGTCAACAATTGACTCTTCCACAAGCGGCAACTGCGGAATCCCCCAACCGTCTTCGGTCTGTTCCAGCAAATGCCACTCCTGTGTGGTTTTCTCCTGCGCCAGGCAAACGCCATCCGTGAACCAGGCGCGGTAGGTTCCCCCGCCCAAGGCATTCCACACCTCGGCGGGCGGTTCGCCGAAACGAAGCGTCTTCTCCGCCATTGCGTCGCACAACCGCAACACGCACCCTTCGTGCCCCAAGAAGCACTCCGCGAGGGATTCCTGCGCAAGCAATTGAAGCAACCCTGTCACTCCCGCCTTTGCGTCTGGCAGTTCCAACGGACGGTTTCTGGAATGGAGCACTACGTATCGAGTTTCAAACTCTTCCAGTTCCAAAGGCATCCCATTCCATTCCCGAAACACAGGTCTCAGTCCGGAAATGCAAGCGTACAGTTGCCCCGTCATTCCTGCTCCCGTCAAACCTGCGACCAGCGAGCGTGCCACATCCAGCTGCCTCTGCAACTTTCCTGCAAGGCACTCTTCCGCAAAGCGGGAACTACCGTTGGAAAGCGCAATCTCCAGATGCGTTCCCACGGCAACCTCCAACGTCCAATAATCCGTGGTTCGCCCACCGACCAGACGCGCGCAAACCAGTTGCAACGGATGTCCCAGCGAAAGTTCTCCTCCCTCCGCAACCATTTGCTCCCCCTTTTGCAGCACAGGATGAATCGCATGGGGAAAACCTGCCTCCCATTTGGTGCCGTCCGCCTGCCTCCATTCCAGACGCAACACCTTCCCGCAAACCTCCGTCTGCCTCGCCTGCCACGAAACGCACTCGCGTTCCCCGTCCAGCAGACGGAATTGAACCTTCGCGAACAACTCCTCCGCTGCGGGGAGTTCTGTCCGTTGAAGTACGGCAACGGGCGTTGGGCAAATCCATCGTGGCGTCCCATAGCCTGGAACTTCCCCGCAAGACAGAATCGGCGTATCTTCAGAGGTATAGTTCCGCGTTGCGGTGGCGAGCCAGGTGTCCATTGCGGCACAGGGGAACGCGGTCAATTGTCCATCATGCCAGGAGACTCGTTGCAAAAGCCGCAAACATTCGTCGCCTATCACAGGTCTCGCCAGTTCGTTCAAGCGCGGGGGAACAACCAATGCGGGGAAGAGTTCCACGCGCACGGGAAGGGAGTTTCCACGCGAGCCGTAGTCTAGTCCAGCGCAAGCAGTTGTATCCACCCATAATGCGGGAAGTCCATCCGTAGCGCCGCCATTCAGAATCGCAGAAAACGCCTGCTTGCCCCAAGGGCAAAGCACCTCGGTTTGTCTTTGAGAAAGTGCAATCCACCCTGCCCTCAAGTTCGCCTCCCGTCCCTGGCTCGCAAGCAGCTGCTGGAATGCGAATGCCAATTCCGCAGGAGTTCCACATCCTTCCTCTCGCACTTGTGCAGGTGTGCGTCCTATCCCACTGGCAGGGACAAGAGAAATCCCCGCCTGAAACTCCCGCAGCAACTCCATCGTTCCGTCCCCAAACAGGCAGACACAAACCAATAGCAATCCCAAAACTCGTTTCATTTCACACCTCCGACTATTCCGTAATGATCTGTTGTAACTGATTTGACAAAAATGCATTATCCGCACCACGAATGGTAATTCCCTGACCATGCAGACCGCCCGAGCGGAAACTTTGGCGACGTCCCAAGACCCGTATGTCCGAAGTCAGAGAACAAATGTCCCCTGCATACTCCGTGTCCTCCCCTGCCAGGAAAATCCCAAGACGGGACATCAGCAACACGCCTTCGCGGGCAGGTTCCCATTTCCCGGCACCCGTGCGCACGACGATGTGCCCTGTCGCCAAAATCGTCACGGGTCCCGCAGGGGTTCCTGAGAGGTGCACATTTCCCTCCACAAAATAGACGCCGCCCGCGAGTTCGTACCCACGCGGTACCTTCCAGTTCCCCCGAATCCGCTTCGCCGTTCCCTGAAGCGACAACCACAGCCCACGGAACTCCGCCAAATCCGAAAGCAACGCCCGCTCCGCGCTCCGTCCTGAATACTCTCGTGCCGTAGACAATTCCCCCGCCCGCAGGCGACAGGTTGCGTCCAGCACGTTCCGCGTCCCTCCAATCCGCAGAATCCCTTGCGCAGAAAGGAGGTAGGGAATCGGGACTGAGGACAGTTTCACCGTCATCAGCGGTGCTTCCCGCCCTGCCCCGTGATGCGAAAAGGACACCTCTGTCGTCCCCGTTTCCACGCGACGCAGTCCCATCTGGCTCGCATCGATTTCAAGGTTCCCCTCCCTTGGCCAGTCCTCTGGCAAGAACACCTCCAGAGAATCAAAGGGCTTGCCCCCATGATGATTGTGCTCTTCCAGCAGAATCCGTAACGCCTGCCAAGAGGATCCGACATGGGACTTCGGCGTTGTTTCGCTCGCTGGCATTTCTTGCAAAGCCACAGATTGCGCGAAAGCCTCTCTTCCATTTGCCATTGCCGCTGCCGCACCGGAACCCCCGCCAGGAAACGTTCTCTTTTTCGGTGTCGAATCGACAATATAGGATGGATTTGCATCCCATCCCGTGCCAGCCATGCTGGAAGTCACAGACGAGGCTGGATTCGTCACATACGTCCGCCCGCCCGAAATATAGACTGGCCGGCGGTTTTCCACGCCATCCCCGCCACCTATACCCTCCTGGGGATTCTCAATCGTGTATGACGGAACAGAAGGTCTCGTCTCATCCTCCCCAGATTCTCCTGACTCCCCAGATTCCTCTTCTTCGACCGGCTCGGGTTCCACGACCGGCTCGGGCTCCACGACCGGCTCGGGCTCCACGACCGGCTCCGGCTCGACCGGCTCCGGCTCCACAGTCGGCTCTTCCGTTTGTGGATTTTCAGGAGCAGAACGAACCTCCAGCGTTGCAACATCAAGGATTTCTTCCGTTTGTCCCGCAACGCTTCCCGTCAACATGAGAAGAAAATCCCCCGCCCCACAATCCGCCTCCCATTGAAACGCGCCTTCCATCTCTGTATCCATCTGGAATACCGTAGAATGCGGTAATTCTGACGCTTCCTCGAAAACACGATTTTGAGGAATCATCGTCACGTGTGTGACAAGGTGTTCAAAAGGCACTTCTGCCACATCCTTCACTAAGAATCCCGAAGAAAGAACTTCCGATTGTGCCAAAGTCATCTCCGATTCCAGGAACGTTCCAGCCAATCGAGGTTCTGTTTTCCTTTCTGGCAGAACGACAAACGCACACTCATCGTGCAGAACCCTCTCCCCGTGAACCACCAATTGCGTCACCACATAACGCCCCGAAGGCAAATCCTCCAGCGATAGTTCCCGACGCCACGAAGAAGTCTCCTTCAACGATGGAATCTGCCACGACGCCAATTCCACCTCAACGTCATCTTGCGCTTTGACAAATAGTTGCACAATCCCTTCCCCATCGCCGTCTCCTTTGCGCACGACATCCGACAGCAATTTCACTGGTTCCCAAACCCGATATTCCCCCTTGTCGCTGGCAATCGTTCCAGCCAATGAAACCTCCTCTCCTCCAAGCAGTTCCACCATTTCTTTCCGAACCAAATAAGGTTCTCCATCCCGGCACAGTCTCGCCTCCACCTCATACATGCCCGTACCCCAGTCATGCGTCTGCCAATCCACATGCACCCTCATCTCCCTGCCAAACTCCCCTGCATTCAAACGGCGCGACAGCAATCTCTCGCCCCCCACCAGCAACTCCAGCGTGTGTACTCCACGCAAATAATACCCCGCAACTCCTTCATTTCCTTCAGGAACGCTCATCTCCAAAACCGCCCCGCAGGTCTCCCCAAAACGGGAAAAATCACCGTCCGGTTTCACTTCGACTGCATTCCCTCGAGACAGCATCGCGTCCGCCCGGCACGTCACGTTGAAAATGAATCCAGCCGGGAACAGCCGTGCACCAGTCCACACCACAGGTGTTTCCACCTCCAAACGCACCATCCCCGCCCCCTTTCCAAAGACAAAGTCATCTCCCCAAGCCAACTTCGCGTCCATCCCCAGCGGAACCGTCTCTCCACAATGCACCGTTCTCGGTGCAGACAGCACCAGACCCCACGGCGACCCTTCCCGACGTACAGACAACGCCCCCAGTTCCACATTCTCCTCGCTTCCGTCGCTGTTTCGATACTGAATCACCACCCGCTTCTGGACCTCTTCCTCTGCCCCCTCTCCTGACGGTACTAGATACTCCATCCCAAAATCCAGTATTCCCTCTGTATCCCATTCTTCCAAAGAGCGTTCCAGCGTCACAACTTCCTCTTCGCGTGAAATGGTTTCATAATTGTGGGAAAGCAAATGCCCCGCTATGACCGCAGGGATTTCCGTGACCACGCGCAGGTCGTGAATGGCTTGATTACGCCGTACCACCTCGTCGGAAAGAGTCAGCAGAGCAAAGGCAGTCTCCAACTCATCGCCTAGATAACCATAGTTGAAATGATTCGGCTGAAACTCCCAGGAACCGTCTTCCCGTTGCATCGAAAGCACACGGTGCCAGAGACCGCCCTCCTCCTGGTCACTTCGACGCCAGTCGCACAACTTCCCGCCCATCTCAAAGTGACACACGCCAGCGGTTTGCAATCCCCTCGCCAGCGTCCATAAAAAGTACGCGGAACGCATCCGCTCAGGATTCTTCCCCATCAATTCCGTGTATTGACACAGACTTGACAAGAGCAATTCCGCATATGTCCCCTCCTCTTCGTCCGCCCCTGGTTCCACGAGCGGATTTTGCCGACGAGCCAATTCCAGCGCAACCATCGCGGCAGATGTCAAGGCAACTGTTCGGGAATTATGGTCCTCTACGGAATAAAAGAAGTCCTCTTCTGGATTCCAATGCTGCGAAGCCTTTCGATAACAACCTGTTACAAGTGACTCCGGCAACGGTATGCCCCAGTTTCGCACTGCTTCCAACGCCAAATAGTTCCAGCCGGCAATTGACAAATCGTACCCCGTCTCGTTCTCATAACAATATGGCCAGCCACGTCCCCCCTCCATGAAAAACTTCCATGCCAGATAGTCAAATCCGTTTGCTACCAAATCTCGCAATGTTGTAGTGCGTTCATTCACAGTCACTTGATAATAAGGAGAACCAGCCGCCACCAGTCCAGCAATCACCATCGGCTGCGTATATCCGCGTTGACTCCCATCGTACCCCAGCCAAGCCCCACAGCCATCCAGATTGTCATCTAGCCCCATCTCCTGCAAGTTCGCAAGAGGAAGGAAACCTGAATGCGCGGTCAGATAATCGATGGCCGCAACGATGTGACGCCGAAAGGGATTGTCCTTGCGTTCCAATCCATAGCCGCAATTGCCGAATGCCCAGAGTGCGCAAGCGGTGGAGCAGACGGCGTGGAATCCGTCAAAATACTCTGAAGGGACAAGCCAGTGTTCTACATCCCACGCAAAGACTTCCCCATCCCACTCCTCCTCGTAGTGGTCAACGACGTGCTGCAACTCCTCTGGCTCTACCTGGTGCCACTGCAGCCAAGGAACCTCCTCCAAATCAAAAACCGCCATGTAATTGTCCCAGAGTTCCTCGTAGGACGAGGCATTGGAATATCCATCGGGCATTCCACCGCTTGCACACTGACGCGCAGCCAGATAACTCAGACCCGCCAAAATCGCATACTGCCGCCATTGCTGCAAGGAAGCCTCGTCTTTGCAAGAAAACTGCTTGACGAGCGGATAGTCGCGGGAAGCCGTAAGGACCTCACCATCCGCAAGCGTGACTTTGAGGATTGCAGTCACGCTAGGCGAACTTGCGTCATGGTCGCTGCGGAAAACCTGCCAGGCGCGAATGCACCATCCGTCTTCCACCCGTCCCTGGACGCGATCGCGATTGCCCGTCACGGGATTGCCGCGAGCCGCGTCGAATGGGAGATTCACTCGCTGGGCCCCGCCGTGCATTTGGAACTGCCATTCGTAGGCGCAACCGCGATAGCGTTCGCGAGCGTCATCCACACACCCCCAGAGGAAGAGCCTTTGCCCCTCGGGAAGGCATGGAAACGGTGCCAAAGTCAGCGTCGGTTTCGCAAACAGGTTCAACACCCCCAGCAACATCCCCAAAGCAATACCCCATTTATTCATCTTTTCTCTCTCCTTGTCTCAAAAAGACTTCAACGGTTCCAATTCTTTCTCCCAGAACATCTTCAGGAAACGCATAGACGTGGACAGGCAGAGTGGCAAACCGCCCTTCCCCCAGCAAACCACCCACGGGATAATACGGGACATCTGCCTCGCCGTCCACAATCTCCACTGCCACCGCCGCCCCCGAACGCCACATTTCTCCCAAGTGTTCCCCGCCCAAATCCCCATAGCCGACAGTGCAAACCAGTCGCCCGCCTCGAACCAGATACCCTCCTGCGTCCCGAATGTTCATCAGGTGCAAAATCTCTTCCGCCCCCGCAACATCCTCCACAAAAACGCCATCCGCCTCAAACGAAACGGGAATGCCGTCTTCTGCACGGTGCGCCATCAAAGCCAATTCGGTACGCACAGGTTTTGCCTCGAATCCAATCACTTCGGGAACCACTTCATTTCGAATCGACAGCGTGGGTGTTGCCTTCCCATGGATTTGCGCTCTCGCTAAACAATCGGCAATTTGGACTTGCAGTTCGTAAGTCCCAGCCGATGTAAATCTCCATTCCATCGGCTCTAGCGTCAGATTTTGATAAATGCTTTCCGGCTGGCAAAGCGCATGTGTCATCCCCTCCCGCAATGTCTTCCCTTCCGAAGACACCAGACGACAGGCAACCTCCACCCTATCAGGCAGGTTTCCCGCATATCTCCACGAAATCTCCACGGGAATCTGCGTCTTGGCACCTGTAAACACTTCCAATCCAACTGGACGCATGATTTTCAAATCGAAGTGCCGACTTCCTTCCGTCAGGGAAAAGGCAACCTCCGCCGTCGCACACAACACACCATTTCGGCGAAACTCCGCCAATGCCTGGTACTCGCCTGGTGGATTGGCGCCAGTTCCCCACGTGAAATGGGTCGCTGAACCCTTGACGGGCGCCGCGTCCCCGATCCATTCCCCATTGTGAAAAATGCGGACAACGGGGCTGCACCCGAGCAGGCTAGTTCGCGCCTCGAAGGTGAGTTGCGTACGTGGCTCGAACGATTCCCCCTCGCCGGAATCATCGTGCACGCGCAGCACGGCTGCATCATAGCAGACGGAGACATTCTTCACCGCGCAAATGGTCTTCCTCCCATCCGACCACTCCAAAACCAGTTGGTGCTCTCCCTCCGTTGGAAACCATTCCCAGTTCCAGCAGGCGCATTGCTCGCAAAGAGCACACGTCCCCGAAGCCACTTCCACCTCATTGTCCCGCAAGCACCAGGAGACTTCGCTCTGGCTTGCCGCGACCATAGCCTGCACCAACGTGCCCTGTCCTGGTCCCGAAAAGAGCGTCCCATCCGAAGCCATTCCCCAAACCGCAAGGTTGCCTGTTGCGAGGAACTCCCCCGATGTCAGAGGAAACACCAGAACGTTATTGGCGCGATTGGCGTCGTCCACGCGTCCATCCGGGTCTGCAGAGAAACGCAAGGCAACCGTTCCCGACGGGATTTGCGCCTTTCCTCTGCACCGCAGGGAAGCGCCTTCTCCCAGCCAGGCAACCTCCTCTTCCCAGAGCGAGATCGTCCCCTCGGACGAAACCGCTTCCAACCGCAACAAAAACCTCTGAACCACCTGTTGTCCAAGATTGAACACCAAACCGTCAAAGAAAACTTGCTCGCCACTCGTCTCCCAATGGAACGCCATCGAAGGAACGTCTAAATCTGCCGCAGCGGACACAGGTGCCATCGCAAAGGAGTCCAGTGCCTCAATAGCGAAGCAGGTCGTGAGCAAATCCGGTTCCGCGTCTCCAGGACGCAGCCCCCAGCACGGACCATCAGCCGCCGCCAACAACCGTTCGCGCAACGCCAGCGCATTCTGCCAATCGCCTTGCAGGCAACGCATCCGCAATTCCAGCGCAAGCGTGAGGTTGTCCGACAGCGAAGGTAAAACTTCCCCCAGTTCCGAAGGTACCGCGTCTCCCTGCACCGCGCTCTCAGCCAAAATACAGCGTCCAAACTGCCCAAACAAAGGCTCCTCCCCTCCTCCGTTCCAACAGAACGTTCCCCGACTCCTCAACCACGACACCGCCTCGGTTCTCCACCCAGACGGCACTCCCCCCGAATGCCGCAACATTCCCCGCAACACCCACAACGTGCTCAACACATCAGGCACCCCGCCCGGCAACAGACTCCAACCTCCCTCCGTTGAACGATACGCCGCCACGCTCTCCCAATTCACTGGCTCCGAAGCACATGCCTGACACAACTCCGACGGCAGTACCCCCTCCCCTGCCTCCAACAACAACGCGCCTCGCGCCAACAACGCACCTTGACGCGCAGGCACATTCCCCCGCTCTAAAACCTCTATGCACAACAACCCTCCCAGCCAATCCACGCCGCCATCCTCACAGCGCCAAAGACCACCTTCACGCCTACTCAACAACCACGCACATGAAGCGTCCCGAGTCCACGCACCTCCCCCGTACGCAAACACGGCAATTCCTACCCATGCCCCAAATACACAACTCAACCATTTCATTCCATTTTTCTCCCAGGAGTTTCCACTTGAGCTCTAGACATGCTAGATGTGCTAGATGTGCTAGGGTATCTAGGGTATCTAGGGCATCTAGCACATCTAGGGTATCTAGCACTTCTAGCGAATCTAGCGCATCTAGCACACAAAATAATCCTGCCTGGGGATTCTCTCAAGTTCGATATGAAACTAGCACCAAATATACTAACTTTTTGAGATACGTTTCATCTATTTTGAGAAATTTTCCGCGCCCCGCGATATGCAAAAAAAAGACGGGCCGCGGACAGGGGGAATGTTGTCATTCCCAGTTCCGCGACCCGTTGGGAGTCTGAGCTTCTGTTTTTCTACATTTGCCCGACGTCGAGCATGCAGACCCGCGTGACTTCAGAGTCGGTGGTAAGGTGCTGCTGAACCTTGAGGTCTCCGTCTTCCCGGAGGGTTCTCATGCCGTGTTTACGCGCGATGTTGGTGAGTTCCGTGGAGTCCTTGCGCTCGTTGATGGCACGCCGTAGTTCCTCGTTGATGGGCATCAGTTCAAAGATTGCGATACGTCCTTTATACCCCGAACCGATGCAGTGCCGACAGCGTTTTTCAGGATCGTCTGGGATGCGTCCCGTTCCGTTGCACTCAGGGCAGATGCGCCGCACCAGACGCTGGGAAACAATTCCGAGCAGAGACGACGAAATGAGGAACGGCTCGACCCCCATATCGTCCAGACGGGTGATGGCGCCAGCAGCGTCGTTGGTGTGAAGCGTGCTGAGGACAAGGTGTCCCGTAAGTGCCGCGTTGATAGCAATTTCCGCAGTCTCCTTGTCACGGATTTCACCGACGAGAATGACATCGGGGTCCTGACGCACAATGGCACGCAACCCATTCGCAAACGTAAGTCCAATTTGCGCCTTGACGGGAATCTGCGTCAATCCCTCCATCTGGTATTCCACAGGGTCTTCAATCGTGATGATTTTTCGGAACTCTGCATTGAGCACCGCCATAATGCAGTACAATGTCGTGGTCTTTCCGGAACCCGTAGGTCCCACGACGAGAATCATGCCGTGCGGCATCTTGAACATCGTCTCCAGCGTCGTTCGCGTATCGGGAAGAAGCCCGACCTTGTCCAAATCAAAGACCGCCGTGTCCTTCTGCAGAAGACGCAAGACAATGCTTTCCCCATGCATGCAGGGAACCGTGGAAACACGAACATCAATGGGAGTCACTCCTGGCAAATCAATGCGTCCGTCCTGCGGCAAACGCCGCTCCGCGATGTTCATCCCGGCCAGCAACTTGATACGGGAGGCAATGGCGGCATACTGGTTCTTCGGAGGACGCATGACAACCTGAAGCATACCATCAATGCGGAATCGCACGACGACCTCCGTGTCAGACGGCTCGACATGGATATCGGACGCCCCCATCTCCAACGAACGATTGAAAATGTCGTTGACGAGACGGACGATGGGGGCCTCTTTGGCGAGGTCGCGCAGAGCCTGCTCGCTGTCGCCACCCTTGCCGATATCCTCTTCCGCCGGATTGTCGTAAAGCGCGGTGACGAATCGTTCGATGTAGGAACGCCGTGCAAGAAGGAAGGAGGCTTCCTGCTCGAAAAGGCTGCGCCAGAGCAAGGCAAGGTGCCCTGTTTCATACGGGGAGGCAACGGCGAGCACGACGTGGTCGCCGTCCCAGATGACGGGAAGGCAATTGTTGGTGGTCAGGAAGTCAAATGTGAGGTCGGGATAGAGGACGATATCGCGCCCTTCCTGCTCATCCAGAAGAGGGATTCCACTGGCGTCCGCGTAGATTTGGAGGAGTTGCTGTTCGGGGATTTTATTGGTGGAAACCAGTTCCCAGTCTGCAGTGGCAGTCCCGCCAAGGTCCGGTTCCTCTTCCTGGAGTTTCAGAGCCTGACGAATGGCGCGTACAACCTCCTGCGCAATTTCTCCCGCAGGACGGTGCGCGATACCACCGAGCCCTTCCAATGCGGGAGAGCCTGGTTTCTGTTCGCTTGTAGTTGGTGTCATGGAAATCGGTTCCGTCATGGGTGCCCCCCGAGTGTCAGTACATATTCTGCTTGGAGTGGGCGGCCTCAATGGCTTCCAAGGAGGCTTTGTAACGGCGGACTAGCTCCTCCTGCGGTGCCTTGTTGTCAATGACATTTACCGTAAGCAGAACAAGCAATTCGACACGGTCGTCGCTCTCGTAGGTGTAACGGAACAGCCACCCCAGCCACGGGATGTTCATTAGAATCGGAACGCCGGAGTGGATGGTGTTTTTGTTCGTCTGAATCATTCCACCCATGATGAGGGTCGAGTTGTCGGGAACGACAAGTTCGGTGGAAAGCGTCTTGGTGTTGATGACGGGCGGGGTGTTGACGTTGGTCTGCGGCTCGGCTGCGGAGATTTCCTGGGAGATGACGAGGCGGACGTCGTTGCCGGCGGTGATGTACGGGGTGACCTCCATAATGACACCCGTGTCGGTGTACTCGTAGTTGGACCTCATCGTGTCGTCGCTGGAGTAACTGGTGGATTCGGTGGGGATGGCGATTTTCTGACCGACATTGATTTTTGCCTGCGCACCGGAGAGCGCGAGGATGTGCGGTTCGGAAAGGACGCGTGTATTTCCCTTGCCGGCGACAGCTTTGACGAAGGCGAGCGGGTCGGAGTTGGAATCCTTGTACAGGAAACCAATGCCCGTGCTGGTGAGGAGTCCCGTGAGGGTGGAATCCTTGGTGATGTTCCCGGCGGAGTTGATCAAACCGTCAAAGGAGTTCTGGTTTCGTTGGCCAATGAGTTTGTGGAGGGAGTAGGAAATACCGAACTCATTGTTTTCGGAGAGGGTGATATTTGTGATGATGGCGCGGATGGAGACCTGGCGCGGCGGGACGTCCTCGCGTTGCAGGAACGCCTTAATCATGTTCCAGGTACGCGGGGTGGTCTTGATGGTAAGACGGTTGCTTTCGGAATCGGTATAGACCGTCACATCCGTCTCGAAGACGGTCTGGTGGAGATGCGCGATGGTCCCCGTAGGGTTTGTCGTGTTGTTGGTGGCAGTGGTACCCGTCGTACGATTGCGGTTGGTTCCCGTCGTGCGGTTCGTATTGTTGGTGCGGTTGGTATTGTTCGTGTTCCCCAGAGTGGAACTGGTGTTAGAAGAATTGTTTCGGGTGCTACGGCTGCTTCCCGAGTTAAGGGAAGACGTGGAACGCGTGGAACTCGCACGGGAGGAGGTGGAGGAAGATGTCGTGGTGGGTCCCGTGGTAGTGACGGTGTTGAAGAACGCGTCCAGGGACGCGCTCAAATTGTCAACGGTCGAATGACGGACATTATAGAAGAAGATGTCCTCCTTGTCCATCGCATCCTCTTTGTCAAGGATTTTCACCCAGTTCGCAACCTCGTTCAAAATCTCCTCCATCGCAGCAGAAACCACGATGATGCCCAGACGCGGGAGCGAGGTGATCTTGATGGCACCGCCAGAGGGGCCCGTCGCCGCAGCGATCGGCATGCCCAACACCGGCAAAAGTGCCTGCAACTCGAGGGACAACTCGTCCGATTCCACCTCGCGGCACTGGAAACACCGCACGGGCCATTCGCGCTCCCCCTTGTTGTCCAGAATCTTGATGAGTTCCTGGAGTTTCTGAGCATTGGCAGGTGCTTCGACGATGAGGACGGAGTTCGTATCCGTCAAATCCGTGGCAGTTGCGCCATCGGTCATGAACGGCTTGATGATGTTGACAATGTCGGTGCTCTTTTTGTAGCGCAGAGGAATCATCATGACCTCGACGGAAGGCTGGACCTCATGCTGCGCAAAAATGCGACGTTCCTTGGGCATTTTCTCAAACGGAAGAATGTTGATGAACCCAAGCATGGGGGAGGCATACGCGCCAGAGAGCCAGAGCAGGTGCTGCATTGTGCTCCAGATGTCCTTCGCCTTCATCGTGGTCTTGATGTTGACCGTGACGGCACCCTTGACGGCGGGATCGACCAGATAGCTGAAGTTGAGAACGGCGGGATCGGCAAATGCGGCAACCATCTCCGTGATCTGCGCATTGTCCAGATTGATCTCGAAGGTCAGTTCCTCCTCGGGGTCCTTGATGCCCTTGATGAGAGAAGCAGGGTAGTCGGGGACATCGGTCTTCGGAGCAGTGCTTATGGTGCGTTGCGGAACGGTGATCACGCGGTCGCCCTGCTGCTGGGACGCCTCGGTATTCAGGGGTTCGACACCGAGCGGCTCCTCGGGAAGGAGTTCTGCGCGCGGGGCAGACAATTTGTCAAAAGGCAGTGGTTTTCGAACCTCCGCCTGCTCGCGGCGTTCCGTCTGGCAACCCGACCAAAGGACCAGCGCCATCACGGCCAGCAGCCCGGCGCTCCAGTTGTGCTTGAGTTTCAGGAATCTCATTTTGTTACCTTGTCTTCTATGTGATGTGTTTGTTGTCTGACTCAATTCCCCTGGCCGTTGTTGCCGCGAATGCGCCACTGCCGCCCCGAATTGTTGGTATTATTCCCCGTATTGCCAGAATTCCCAGGGAAGTTGTTGCCCGGGTTGCGGAAACGGATTCCTCCACCGTTGTTGTTGCCCTGGTTATTCTGGTTATTATTGTTCATCCCCGGCGGCATGGGCGGTCCATTGTTGCCCCAAGGTGGCGCACCGCCACCTTGCTGCCCTCGATTCCAATTCCCGTTCTGTCCTCCATTGAACCGACGGCGCGCCCACGGGGGTTGCTGCTGTTGCTGTTGCTCCTGTTGCTGTGGCTGCGCCGCGATTGCAGCCTGCTCCGCCTGCTTGATTTTCTCACGCGCCTCCAATTCCGCCTTCTGCACGTTTTCCCGACGCACCGACGCCCGCTCGTTCTTGACGTCAATCGTCAGCACCGCCACTTCAGAACCGCGCACCAAAACGACCTTGTTCTCCTCCGTCGAAATGCTCTTCACCACATAATCCGATTTGCCAACCTTGTCACCGACATGGCAAATGGTGCGGTTGGCGCGACGGTCATCCTGGGTCGCGGGTTCCTCGACAGCGGGAGTTCCGCGCCCTCCCATGCGGTCCATATTGCCGCGCTGGCCACCCATGCCCATGCGATTCCCGCCTGGACCACCGCCCGGGAATCCACCAGGCATGCCTGGATTGTTGCGCCCCATGCCGCGGTTGTTGGCGGGACGACTCGTCTGCTTCTTGACAATGATGGCCACAGGCTGCGCTGCGTCCGCAGGTCCGACACGCATCAGTCCCACCAGTTCAAACTCCGAATTGTTCACGTTCTCATCGGTTATCTCAGGATCGGTTGCAACCGCCTCCTCTTCCGTGCGCGTGTCCTTGAACAGCGTCTTCTTCCATAAGGAATCATAATCGGGACGCACAGGACGCGCTGCCACCTGTTTCTTCCCCACAGGAGCATGCACTTCCTTCTCCGTTCGCTGCTCCACAACCTGTACGGAATCCGGGTCATATTTGGGCAATGGACGACTCATCCGCTTCATCGCGGAAAACGAAATCACGGTGCTGACCGCGAGCGCGGCCACTATGGCAAACCAGGTCGTGCTATTCATTTTCCAGCCTCCTTTCCCTTGACCGGAGTCACCTTGCGCACAGGCATCGCCTTGCGCTGCGTTGTCGGTGCAGCCTTCGTACGCCCTGCCGGCTTGGCAGGCGTCTTGGCTGCAGGCGTTTCAACGGGCACGCCATTCTCCAGAATGCGCTTTGCGTCATCATTCAGGACATAGGCACGCAAGCGCCCATTGATGCGGACGGACGTGGGGTTCTGCTGATTGTCAGGATCAATTTTGCAGTAGGTCCAGTAGAACTTGCGCTTGTGGTTCTTCAACTCCCTGAGCAAACGCGAAAACTCGCGCATGCTGGCATTGCTCATCTGAACCTCGACTTCCACCTCCTGCACGAAGTTCGCAGACGGCGTCTTCTGCAAACGAGCACTGGTCTTCTGAATGTTGACCCCCGCGATGCGAGTGACATTCTTGAACTCGTCGCTGACTTCCTGCTCGATGGGGATTCCCGTGCGTTGCCGCATCCAGAACTCCGTTGTCTTCGCCTGCAGTTTCCCAAGGGAAGCGCGCCAGTCATCGTTCATCTTCTGCTGGACAGCAAGATTGGACTTGGCGGAGGCAAGATTCTTCATCTCCTCTTCAATGCGTCCCGTCGTCGGCAGTTTCACCATGGGCAAATACTGCCGCGCGAGCAAAAGCGCCAGAACTGCCATCACAACCAGCAGTACCACGCGTTGTTTATTGTTGATATTGTTTGCCATTTTCGTGTCTCCCCTCTATCACATCCCCGGTGGAAGCGGTGGTCCATCTGCCGCGTCGGTCCGTCCAGGAATGGGCACCTTCCGTGTCTGCGTTTCCTCCTCCCCATCCTCGTTCTCCTCCTGCTGCTGAGCATTCAGGCGACGTTCCCGTTCCTCCGCTTCCGCCTTCGCCTTGGCAGCACGCTCCTCCTCCTTGCGTTGCTGTTCCAGACGCCTCTCCTCTTCCGCAGCCTCCTTCGCAATGACACTCTCTTCGGGCGTGTCCCCGCGGGCAGTCATCACAAAACGCCGCTCCATCATGTTGTTTCGAGTCTGATTTGCCTGGATTTCCTTCACATCTCCCAGCACCGGCGAGTTCGAAAGCCGAGTGACCAAATTCGTGTTCTCCTGGTTCCCCACTGGCTCCCGCAACAAAATATTCACCGTGGAATCGCTTGCACTGGGGTCTCCCTTCCACTCGAAACTGCCTACCCATGCAGGAGCCTTGACAAGCCGCGTCACCTCTGACAACGCCTCCGGCAAATCCGGAGACTCGAAATGGAACCGCGCAATCTCCTCTTCCAATGCCTGCGAGGCTTCCTTCGCATTCACGGGAATCTGACGCTGCAAGGCTGCATATTGCGTCCTGGCCTGCTGAATGTCCTTCGCAATCAAACTCAACCGCGCCATGCGCGCCTGAACTGCCTTCACTCCCCCAATGAGCAGGAACCCTATCACCACCAGCAACAAAATCCCCGCCATCGCCTGCATGAACAGATACCGCTTGGGACGCATATCCTCCTCCACTGGCGGCAGCGTCCCCACGTCCGTCCCGATTTCCGTGGAAAGAGCATAGATGCCAAGAATCACCGCCGGAAGATACTCCTGACGCTCGGCAATCGATAGTTCTTCCAGCACCCCCGGCGTAAATCCAGGCATGGGGAACAACTGGTCATAATCCAGAGGATTCCCCTGCGCGTCATTCGCTGAAGTACGCATCTCCTCGCGACCATGTTCCGACGGAAGATACCGGAAGGAGATCTTCCCCCCCGGCACAACCACCGCCTGCCCTTCCGCAAGCGGGTCCAGCAGGACAGGCGCGGGAGCAATCAAGTCCACATGCGCCAAACCACGCGCGACCGCCATCCACTGCCGCCAGGAATCTCGCTTCACGTAGAACAAACGCACCTTCATGCGTTCTTCCTTGCTGGCGGCATGCTCCAGGACACGGTATCCCCAGACAAGACGATCTGGCGGCAACGGCGTTCGCTTGCGCAACTCGAATGCAAGCGCATTGCGCAATTCTTCCTGCTTGAGTTCAGGCATTTCCAGTTCCGCCATGCCCCAACCGCCATTCGTGGGACCCGCAACGCAGAACATCGCTTCCGCACAATTCAACGCCTTGCGACCGGCGGCGAGCGCCTCGGCAAGGTCCGCCGTCTTGTGCTCCGTGTCTGCGCCCCAGCGCGCGGAAACGTGACACCCTCGCGCATCGCGCATAAGAAGTACGCCCCGGCATCGCCCTTCTGGCGACCAGGTGAATGCGGCACTTGTGCTTCTCGCGTATTTCATCATCTTAAACTCTGTTCCTTGTGGTTTTCTCCAAAGACTTATTATGACACATCTTTGGGAAAATACAAACGGCTTTATTCAAAAATCTTCAGATTTTGCCAAATATTTCACCTTTTCTGCATTTCCCTTACCAGGACAGCGCCGTCCAAACAGAGAATGTCTGGGCGTTTTTGTCCGCGTAAATGGTGGATTTGGAGAGGTCGCACTCCCGAACGACGCGTAGGATTTGACGGAACGAACCGTCGGGAGACTTGACGGAGGCGACATATTCGGCGACGTTGGATTCATTGAAGTTGAACTGGTTTTGAATGTTGAGCAGGAGGTCTGCGGAGAGGGAATCTTCGAGGGTGATTCCGTTCTGCGTCCATTGTTCGCGTGCGTCGAGGACGGTTTCGAGTTCGGCGTCCGTGAGGTCGAGGAGCCGTTGAATGTCCGCAGCGGAAGCGGAAAAGAAGGAGGGTTTTGAATTGGAATTGTTGCTGGAGAAACTCTTGCCGCGTGGAGGGACGATGGTGACTTCTCCAAGCACGGCATCCTGCCAACCTGGCAGCCAGTAGAGTTCCTCGCGGAACTGGAATGCACCGTTGCGAGGAAGGGAGGGGATTCCCTCGGCGTCGTAGTCATCCTGTTCCATGCCGGCAAGTTTTCTGGCGGAATCCGTGTCCGTGTAGTCCCCTAGCACATCCAGAAAGTCATTGATGAGTTCCAGGGTCTCCGTGTCCTCAATATCGACATTCGCCTTGAACGTGGATGTATTGGTGAGACTAATGGTCTTTTCCACCGTGCCAATGTACGTCGTGGAATGCTCGAAGAGTTCGTGAGGACGCCTGTCCGCCATCCACGGATCAAAAGAAACGGAACCGACACGGGAATCGTCCTCAGAACCCATCTTGCGATTGCTGAAATAGTTGCGGTCCACGAGGTGCATCCAGAAGGTCCGTGCAATGGCGGATTCGGCCTCGTAGCGCATCAATGAACGCTCCGCGGCAACATACGCGTCCTTCGAGGCCAGTTCGCAGATGGTCATGATGTGCGCAACCATCAACATCGTGACGGCTAGAACGCCCAGAACCATCACCAGCGCCATCCCGCGCTGTCCCTTTCGTTTCGCGCGGTTTCTCATAGTCCGTTGTCCTGTGGTAAAGTCCAAGTTCCGTATCGCTCGCGGTAACTGACGCCCATCGTGCGGCGCAACCAAGTCTCCGTACGCCCGTCCTCCCAGGTGACAGTCATCTGGATGGCGAGCGGTATGTCTTCACGGTCGTCGGCATCATCATCCGGGTCATCCCAATCTTCACGCCAGAACAGCCGCGTATTCCAGTCTTCCGCCGGGTCGTTGACATGGTCGGCGTAGCGAAAATGCACTTCCTGGACGCCAGAAGCGAGAATGCTGGTCTGCAAACGCTCCTGCGGCGCAGTTTCCCAGGTAATGAAGGGACGGTCCGTGTAGGTGGCAAGCAAGTCCCCGTCCCGCAATTCCAGTTGCACGAAACGAATGGCGCCCTCGTCGGCGTCATTGAGCTTGTGGAAATACGCGAGACGGAGCATCGAATCGGTCGCAACGATGAAAGGAAGTTCCTGGTTGGTCTCGGAATCAGGGTCTCTCCACAAGAACGGCACGGCATACGGGAAGATGCTGTTGACCGCACGGTCCAGTTCCATCACCTCGTTGAACCGGTTCCGCTCCACGGACAGACGCCCCCAGGAATCCGTCACCCCCGAGGAATAGGCGTACAACGCCAACGACACCATCGTGAACACCGATACCGCGATGATGAGTTCCAGCAATGTGAAGGCTCGACGGCGTCTCATTCTACGTCCTCCTCCTTCAACACTTTCTGCACCCGCGTCTCCGCCATCTCATTGCCCTGCTGGTCATAGACCACAATGTGATACTCCGCCAGCAACCAGTTCCGAATCGCATCCAGCGCTTCTTCTTCAATGTCCTCTTCGACGGGATACACGTCGCACGTCGCAGAATACCCGTCCGGCAGCAAGCCGTCGGGGGCCTCTGCATTGGGACCGCCCAAAAGATAGAACTCCGCCGCCTGCGCCAGAATATGCTGCCGCGCCCAGCGGTTCTCCGCACGCAGCAAGGTCGCACGCGCATTCGACACAATCCCCATCGTGGCGGCAACGGCGGCCGCCAGTATCGTGGCGGCTACCATCGTCTCCATCAATGTGAATGTATGTCTGACTATCCGGCGGTTCATTGGTTCATCCGTTCGCGTTTACGTTTCCTCTACCTCATATAACGCAAAAAAACATCGAATGTTGTACGGTTATCTAAGATTTCATGGATCCATGAGGTCAATGAGTTTCTTCTGGTAATCGGAGACGTGGTAGTTTCCCGTGTGCCCTCCCTGCGGCAAAAGGGTGACTCGCGCGCCAAAGGTGGAACGGAACCAGGCAAGGTCTTCCTGCGTGATGAGGAAGTCATCCTCATTATGGATGACGTATGCACGGTCGCAAGACGCGAGTTTTGTGGTCTGCGAGGTCAAGGAGAGCGCATCCACCATCTCGTCCAGCGTTGCCTGGGCATGCCTGGCTTCTCGATACTGCGGCAGGATGACCTGCTCCGCATAGCCAGTCCAGCCCAGACGCATCGTCTTCGCCATCGTCACATCCGAACCGACGCCGTCGGCGTAGCGACCCGCTTTCGCGTTGGCAGTCAGCAAGTTCAGCAATGGCATCTGCATATAGAAGCCAATGAGAAACTCCGATTCCTCACGCGTGACTGGCAATTTCTTCAGCGATTTCCCGCCCTCCTGATATTTCTGTGCAATGCGGCGCAGAAGAGCACGAACGGCCTCCTCCTTGTCTGGGACGTCCCACTGGCGAGGACGTGCAGCCCATTGGTCAATGGTCTGCAAGGCATGGAAGGGACGGGGTGGCGGGTTCAGCGCCACGAATTGGTCACACGGGAACGAAACTCCGCGCGCAGCAAGTTGCAAGGCGTTGATACCGCCGAGCGACCATCCCAGAATCGTGCAGGAATCCCCGCCCCGGCCAGGATGTCGATGACGGAACTCCTCCAGCGCAAGGGCAATGGCGCGGTCTAAATCCGCGGAATCCAGTTCGAAGTCACCGGGGAAACGCTGTCCAGGAAGCCCCTGGAAGAAATCTGGGGTAAGTGTGGAACTGAAGGCGATGACGGACCAGCCGCGGCGATAGAACAGTTCTGCCAGGGCACAGGTGCTCTGTGCCATGCGATGGCCGCCGATGCCTGGCAAAATGACGAGCGTTCGCGGAGGGCGCCCGCTCTTGTCAAACCGCTGACGAATCCAGCAGGAAAACGGAATGCGGCGCGAAGAACCAGGCAGGCGGATATAATGGGTGGCACAGTTGTCGCGGAACACGGGGTCCTTTGGCTCGAGGAGGAGGTTTCCAAAGGAGGGTTCGGGATCGGCGTTGATTTCTGGAGCAGGAATATCCCGTGTCGCCGCCTCATGCATCGTGATGTACAAAGCACGAGAAAGTTCATACGGGTTGTAAATGGTGTGCGAGAGTTGGTAATTCCCTTGCGCCTCCGAGAGCGCACGGTTCAGGACGCCTGTGAGGTTCACTCCCTGAGAGGTATCCGTAGGCAGCAAGATGGTCGCCAGGTTCAACGGCAGTCCCAGCAGAGACCCGACAGCGTCACGCGCACTGCTCGGTCCCAGGAACGGCAAGTTCAAGTAGCATCCTGGTCCCATGCCCCAACGTTCGAACGTTCGTCCAAAATCCTCCTGGTGCAACGGAATCTTCCAGCGCGTTGCCTGGTCTCGGAAACCGAGCACGCCCACGGTCGTATTGACCGCGAACCGCCGCGTTTCATCCCACGCCGCTCCAAATCGTCCCTGCAGGCAGGTGTTCACAAGACGCAGAGGATACCCCAAGTTCGTGGCGAAGTTGCTCAATCCTTCACGCAGGCAACTGGGCGTCGCCCAGGTGTAGAAGACACCGAGAGGATACAGGACGTAGTTGTTGAAACCGCCGTTGAACATCATCATCGCGCGGTTGAAGCCACTCAGCGAATCGTTCACGGGAGCGTCGTACAGCAACGCGCCTGGCGGGACCTCCTCCTGGGGCATCGCGGTCTCGGACAACCGCCCGCGCGTCGTCGCACAGCCAACACAAAGGATAAGCGACAACGCCACCAGCCATATTCCCCGAAAACGATTCATTTCCACATCTCCCCTGTTCGATAGTTTCTACATCGCACGTGCCTTGTCAGCGGCACGCTTGAAACCTTCGCGCGCGATGTCGATGAACTTTTCGTCCACACAGAGCGCGAGACGGATGTATCCGGCATACCCAAAGCCAGAACCAGGAACTGCCAGGATCTTCTCCTCCGTAAGAAGATTGACGAACTCGACGTCCCCCATCTTGCCTGGCACCTTCGGGAAAAAGTAGAACGTGCCCGCCGGCATTTGGTACTCCAACCCTGCATAATCCAGCAGTTCCGCCATCTTCTTGCGACGACGCACGTACGCAGACGCGTCTGCATTCGCCCCCAAAGCCGCCATCATCAGGCGTTGACCAATGCAAGGCGCATTGACATACCCCAGAATCCGATTCGTCAAAATCACGCCAGCCACCAACTGCTGAACGCCTTCCATCGCAGGATTGCATGCCACATAGCCGACACGCTCACCCGCCAACGCCAAATTCTTCGAGAACGACCCCACCACCACAGAGTACCGATACAGCGGCATCACGGCAGGGACGGTCGCCCCGTCAAACGCCAGAAAGCGATATGGCTCGTCGGAAACCAAAAACACGGGACGACCATACTTTTCCGTGGCACGCGCCAAAATGTCCGCCAATCCCTTCAATTCCTCGACGCTGTAGATGACGCCGGCAGGATTGTTCGGGGAATTGATGATGACGGCACGCGTCTTCTCGTGAATGGCCGCTTCGATGCCTGCCAAGTTCAAACGGAAGGTCGTCGGTGTGGAAGGTACTGGCTTGAGCACGCCACCGTAGTTGCCGACATAGGAGCCGTATTCCACAAAGTACGGTGCCGGGCAGATGACCTCCTCCTCCGGCGTCAAAATCGCACGGAACAGGCAGTTCAAACCGCCGGCCGCGCCGACCGTGATGACCAGGTGCTCCCCCTTCAGTTCTGTTTCCTGCTCTTTCGACACGTACGCCGCGAGCGCTGCCCGCGCATCCGGATACCCTGCATTCGGCATATATCCCAATCCCGCGGGCGCGTCCACTTTGTCCGCCAATCCACGCAACGCGTCAATGATTTGCTTCGGCGGCACCAAATCCGGATTTCCCAGGCTGAAGTCGCACACGGCGTCCGCCCCGTACTTCTTCTTCAATTCCATTCCAGCCTCGAACATCCTGCGAATCCACGAACTTCCGCTCATGGCTTTTTCAATCTGTGGGGAAACGAGTTGCATCTCACTTTCTTCCTTTGCTGCTTTTTACAAAAAATCCCTCACTTTATTGTAATCCCTACACACATAAAATCAAGCGGCTTCCCCCTCAAAAATAGCCACAAAAACACAAAAACTCAGAGAACCCACGATTTGATATTTCGGAAAAGGTCCAGCACAGATTGCCAAAACGACATACTAGCAACCCTGCGGCACCTGTGTTCGCTCAAGGTGAACACGGCTTGCAATACCTGTGGGACACAACTCAATCCTGTGCTTGCCGTCCAATTTCAAAGGCGTGGCACACGAAGGTCTCATCACTGAAAATGCCATCTCAATCCGTACCTGACTTCTGTTCAGAAGGCATAGTACCATGTCGTTATTACAAATTACCTACTACAAGTTCACTTGGTCCGAAAAGAAGCGTCCCTTGACACCGGAGGTAATTGCAAAACTATCACCCAACCGCCACAACGCCACAAGCGATGAAGACATCGTTTCGCACCGTGAAGGCGGTTGGGATGAGGGTTTTGCAATTTCCTCACCTGTATACGCACACCGCTCTCTTGCCTCCCATTAGCAACAAATGGCGCAGTTCAGTCTCTGTTTAGAGAACCTCGCGACACTTCGGCAGGATGAGATTGGGGTCTATTTCCCTCATGGCATTCTACTTCCGTGATTCTTGGAAGTCGTCAATTGCCTGCTTCGCTTGCTGTTCCGTTATGGAGAAATGCTCGGTTAGCCACGTACGAATTTCCTCCAAGGATTTCCCAAACTCCATCAGAGTCAAAATTGCACCACGTCGCTGTCCTTCCTCTCGTCCTTCCTCTCGTCCTTCTTCTCGTCCTTTCTCTAGACCTTCCGCTCGTCCTTCCTCGCGAAAGAACTCCTCGAAACTGATGACTTTTTCAGACATGTTGATTTTCTCCTTTTTATGATGATTGATGGGTATGTTCAGGCGAACCATCTCCGAAATCAGTTGTGCCGTATCTGGATTCATATTTTCAAAAATACGATGGCTTGCCACCACTTCCCGGAAACCCTTCCTGTCCTTGGCATTCTTGGCGGCCAGAAGCACAGCCCCCAATTCCTCGCCATAAGGAAGAATATCCTCTTCCGACATCGTCTTCGGCGTGATGAGATTGATGCTGTAGTTTGGAATGAACTGCGTCAAATCAGTGTCAGGAAGTGCCAGAAGGTCATGCAATTCCCTCTCCCGTGGCCATGGTTCATCCGTGAGCGCAACCACCAGAGTGATGATCGGGGTAAGACGGACATTCTCAGGCAATCCCAGGAAGAATGCAGTGTCCTTGTTGCTCGGAAGCAGCCTGGCGTTCTCTTGCAGTATCGTCTTCAACTGTTCGGAGTAGTTGAGGGCGTCATACAGCATGCACCGCAGAGGCATACTCGCATCTGGAAAAGACTGTGCCTCCAGTCCGAGCAGCAAGAAGGTGTAACCTTGACCGCTCTTGCATGTGACTTTCTTGAGAAGGTCCCTTTCCCGTTCCCCAAAATGCCGTTTACTATTTTGACTGGTGAATACCTCCGTTGTGTCTTGTGGCACCAGTTCCGAAGGCAAAAGCACGCTCTTGCCTTGAAACAAATACCCATTGAAAAGATCGGCAAAAATCTCCGGTCTTCGAAAAAACTTTTTCGCCCAAAAATCCAATCGTCCCATAGAACCTCCTTTTTTTGAATCCAATCCTGAGACTTTCAGGCAGCAGGCGGTCCTCCTGGGCATGCATTTGAGGGAATTGCAAAACTCTCATCCCAACTGCCTTCACGGCGCAGCGCAATGGCTTCCTCGCTCAAACTCGGTTGGCACCACACCGAGCCTTCGCTCTTCGCCCTCGCTTGCAACGTTTTGGCGGTTGGGCGGTAGTTTCGCAATTACCTCATTTAATATACCGCCAACTGCCTGTTTTTCAATGCGTGCCCAATTCTGTACATAACATAACGCATTGTTTTGTTTTTGCAAATCAAAATCTATATATAATTTCTGTTTTTGCATTTTCCCTAATTTCTGAATTCGATATTATGATAAAAGATAAAAAGAAATAAATACCTTTCCTCTACGTTATGGTAATTCGGCAACTTCCACGGAAGGACGATCTACGAAACAGGAATCGCCAGCGTCATCCCTTTCGTACAAGCACGGGAGTTTCTTTCTGGATGGTCTGAATCCAGAATTGCGTCGTTTCCTCAGGTGTAAAGTCCTCTTTATCCAGAGGCGTGGGGATTCCAAGGCGAGCGCATTTGTTGATACCCAAGGGGTGGTATGGCTCGACATTGATTTCCGTGACGGCTCCAGGCGCCAACTCGTTGAGTTCGTTGGCAAGCACTGGAATGCCCTTCAAATGTTCCTGGCTGGCATTGACACCTGGCACAAGAGGACAGCGCAAGACGATGCTCCCACCGTGCAACGCAATTTTACGCAGGTTCTCTCGGATGAGCAGATTGTCAACTCCTGTGAACTCCCTGTGCTTCTCTGGGTCGGTGGCCTTGACATCATAAAGGAAAATATCGACGAGCGGAAGGATTTCTTCAAACCGTTCCCATTTGGCGAATCCGCAGGTTTCGAGACAGGTGTGAACCCCATTCTGCTTGGCCAGTTCGAGGAGTTGCTTGGTAAATGCAAACTGCGCCATGGGTTCGCCGCCCGATAGGGTCATGCCACCATGGGAGTTGTCGTAGAAAATTTTGTCCTTAAGCACCTCCGCCATCACTTCGTCTGCAGACATTTCCCGTCCCGCGCGTTCCAAGGCTCCCGAATAGCACTCCTCGCAGCATTTTCCACAGTGTACACATGCCTCGCGCCGAAACACATGTTTCTCTCCCTCCATAACATGGCAATGTTGCGGACAGTTCTGAAAACACCAGCCGCAGCCAATGCACTTGTCTGGATTGAAGAAAATCTCCGGCGTGCCACGCTGCGATTCTGGATTGTGACACCAAATGCACCGCAACGGACATCCCTTCAGAAAGACCGCTGTCCGAATGCCGGGACCGTCGTGAATCGCAAACTTTTCGATGTCGAAGAGAAACCCCATGACACGCCTATTTGCCTTTGCCTAGTTCGATGGAACGGTCGCGCGCCGCGATAACAGTATTTGCAATGACCTTGCGGAAGTTGGCGGCCTTCATAACGTCAAGCCCTGCGGCAGTGGTCCCGTGCGGAGACGTCACGGCGTCGCGCAACTCATCCGGGGAACCGACTTTGCGGGCAAGCATTTCTGCGGCGCCCGCGATGGTCTGAATCGTCAAATCCAAGGAGATTTCCGGCGACAAGCCGACGGCCTCGCCAGCAAGCGCCATCGCTTTCGCAAGTTCGAAGACATAGGCAGGTCCCGAGCCGGAAAGCCCAGTCACGGCGTCAAGCAAGTCTTCGGTGACCTGGTGCGCGATTCCCGCCTTGCCAAGAAGCGTCTGCGCGAACGTGCAATCCTCCGTCGTCGCCTCCGGTCCTGGTGCAAAACAACTGGCTCCCTTGCCAACCATCAACGGCGTATTCGGCATCACGCGAATGACGCGCCCCGTCCCCAGCCAGCCCTGCAACTTCGCAATGGGAATCCCTGCGCAAATCGAAATCACCAGCGTCCCCGGCTTCAACGGCAGCAACGCCTTCACAGCAGCCTCCGCCACCTGCGGTTTCACCGCCAACAATAAAATATCCGTCTGGGCAATCTGCTCGGCAGCATTTGCGACGCAACGAACACCAGTGGCCTTCGTGAACGCCTCCCGTGCCTGCGGCAAAATGTCCGAAGCCGTGATGTCTTCCAGCGGCAGCAAGTTGCTCCGCACTACTGCGGTGGCGAGCGCTGTCGCCATCTTTCCAGCACCTAAAAACAGCAGTTTCATTTGTTTCCCTTGATGAGTGTTTGATAATCTTCTGCGGAGAGCAAGGCTTCAAAGGTTTCTGGCTTTACCTCCGAAAACCGTGCAAACCAACCATCCCGTTCTGGCGAAAGCCCAACCAAACCAGGTTCCTTCACCACCTTCTCGTTTACGTCCACTACCTTTCCCGTGATGGGACAGGTGACTTCGTTCACGGATTTGAACGACTCCACGCTCCCCATCCCGTCCCCAACCTGGTACACATGACCTACTCGAGGAAGTTCCACAAACGTCAAATCCCCCAGCAATCCCATCGCATACGAACTCAATCCGACCGTGTAGACGCCGTTGGTTTCCTCAACCCAAATGTGATTCTTGGAATATCGCTTCATGCTTGCTCCTTCCGGTCGCGCGTTCACGGGGTCACGTCCCAGTCATCCAGGGAATATTTGCCTCGCAACGGGGGTTCTCGCTGGAACCAGAGCCCGTTCGTGAAATCGGGGATGGGAACGGGGGCCCCGCCAAGGTTCACGGAATCCTCGGAAAGCGGCGTGATCGCCATCCAGGCTGCCGTATCGAACACGTCAATCGGTGTGGGCGTCTTTGCCTTGACCGCCTCCACAAAGGCCCGCAGGACTAGCCAATCCATCCCACCATGCCCCCCTTTGACTCCATCCATGCGGAATTGCACCCAAAGTGGATGCTCGTATTGCTCATAATAATCGTCAAGATTCTCCCATTTGTGCTCAATCCATCCACTTTCATTGGGGAGTGGTTTGTCAAAAAAGACTCCATGCTTGTCTTCCTGCCAAATGCCCTTCGTGCCCTGGAGAAGATTGGCACGAGAGTAAGGACGCGGCAACGACGTGTCATGGAACAAAGTGATGGTCTCCCCGTGGGCACATTTGATATTCGTGACGACCACATCTCCGACCGTAAACACGCGACTGCTCAAGTCACAATCCTCCCCCTTGCGGGTACGTGCCCAGTAGTTGAGACCGACTGACTTCGAGGCCATCGAAGTCAAAGTGAGCATGCGATTGCCACGGTTGATGCCGAGGTATTTTGCGATGGGACCAAGGTCATGCGTGGGGTAGAGATCCCCGTTCCGGTTGGAGTAATTTGCCAGGCGATAGTGGCGGTTTTCGCGTCCCATGCAGATTTCGTGGCGTAAATCATGACGATAGCCTCCCTCTGCATGCACCAGTTCTCCAAACAACCCCTGCTTAATCATATTCAGGATGGTCATCTCTTCGCGTCCATAGCAGCAGTTTTCCAGCATCATGCAGGGCATCCCAGTTGCCAGCGATGTCCGCACCAACTCCCAACACTGCTCCACCGAAGCCGCGCCGCCGACCTCCGTCGCAACATACAATCCCGCCTTCATCCCGTCCAGGCAGACCTGCACGTGACTCGTCCAGGAACTCGGCGTAATGATCGCCTCCACACCAGGAATCTCCAACAGACGACGATAGTCCGTCGAAGCCACAGGACGTTTCCCCGACGCATCCTCCACTTTCTTCGCAATGGCCTCCAAACGGTCCTCGTACAAGTCGGAGACGCCGACGATTTCCACGTCCTCCATCTCCAACAACAACCCCATCAAACCCTTTCCACGCCCGCCCGCACCCACGTAGGCGATTTTCACTTTGTCCATCTTGAAATCCTTCTGGATGAAAAACTCTCCATCATGAACAACCGTCTTTCATTATTAATATAATACCCAATGATATTCCAGAAGGGAAAAACGTAAAAAATCCATCAATTTCCTTTTTTTTCCAGTAGGTGATTTGCAAAACAGCAGACTGGATGTACAGTAAAGAATGTTTCAAATCAGTCCATGTCCCCATCGTCTAGAGGCCTAGGACACCAGGTTCTCATCCTGGTAACTGCGGTTCGAATCCGCATGGGGATGCCAGTTTGACGCAGGATTCCCTGCGTCTTTTTTTTGCCGTCGTTTGAGATACTTGACTATGCCCTATTCTCCCACCACGAGGCGCGTCGTTTTTCGGTGCGGGGGATAAAACATTTGCGGGGAAGAGACGGTGGTCGTAAAGGTGACGGGAGTCCCTGCGGGGATGGTGGGATTTGCGATGCCAGAGACGGTCTGCCCAGGTGCGACGTTGGAGAAGGTGAGGTCCCAGGTGGAGGAGGCGGTGGTACCGTCGTCGCGCTGGTATGTAATGGTAGCGTGGAGTTCGATGGATTCGAGAGGTTCGGTGCCCTGGTTCTGCGCGGAAATGGCGTAGGCTGCGGTTCCATCGGGAAGCGTGGTTCGTGTCACGCCTGTGGGGGCGACTAGATAGATTCCTGGCGTTTCACTGTCTACCGCACGCTCCGCATCCACCACTCCCAGACCGTACTGTTCATCCTTGCCAGGAGTCCCATTGTCGTCCGCATTGGCTAGCACCACAGAAGCGACTTCCACGGCATTGAGATTCTCCATCTGCGACATCGTGTACGCAATGACGGCGGTGGCGGCAGGGGCGGCGGCAGAGGTCCCGCTGAAGAGGAGGGTTTCGTCGTCAAATCGTGTGGCATTTCCGACACCAGGAGCCATGATGACGAGTTCCGGCCCCGTGCTGGAAAAGGAAGCCCGCTCCCCCATGGCATCCACGGCTCCAACGGCAATCACGCCCTCGTAGGCGGCAGGATAGCACACGGTGGAATGGGTCTTCTCGCCGCTGTTCCCTGCGGCGGCAACCACCACGACCCCATTCGCCTGCGCATATTCTATGGCAGCCTGCAATGTGCTGCTGGAGTACGAAAATCCCAGGGAGAGATTGATGAGGTTTGCCCCGTCGTCCACGGCCTGCACAATGGCTTTGGCCACGTTGAGCGCGGTACCGTAGCCATTGCCATCGAGAACGGTGTATGCGGTGACACTGGCCTGGTCGGCAATGCCGTCGATATCGCCTGCTCCCGTAATCATGGAAACGACTGCGCTGCCGTGGTCGGCTGCTTCGCCATCAGTGCCTAGTTTGAATGGATTGAGCACTGTGACATTTGAAGGCAGTTCGGCACGTGCCACGTCCACGAAGGTGTCCAGAACAGCGATTTTGACACCACTTCCACGCTCCTCTCCCTCCGCTCCCACGAGGCGACGCAGACGGTGCCCAACTGGAATACCCGTGATCTCTGGTTCTTCAGGCTGCGGCAGAAGAAGATACGTGGAGAGATTGTCCTCCACATTCAAGTCTGCAAAATCCTCGCCAGACAGGAGCCGCGCAAGTGCGTCGCTGTGTTCCGAAAACTGAAACGTGCGCAGGCGAGGGTCATAGCGAAACGCAATCCTCGCCGCCCGCAAGGCTGCCTGCAGTTTTGCCACCTGCTCGGCGCTTGTCGCCGTGACGAGATAACGCGCCTCGTCGTCCTCTGAGGATTCGTCCTCCTGGGCCGCCACGTCTTCCGAAGCCGAAGCACGCTTCCCTTTGCCTCCTGGTGCTATCGTTCCCCGTTTCTCGTACGCGGCACGCATGACTTCTTGCGGGGAACCTCCTCGCGCGCGACGCGAACGCAAAGGAGAATCCTCGCCCAGCCATAGCCAGAATGCTCCTAGCGACACGAGAAGCAATAGCGATAGAAGGATGTAGAGTTTGCGTGGCATAGGGTGGCGGAACCGTCTGGAGTTCTCTTCAAAGAGGCAATTGCAAAACTCTCATCCCAACCGCCTTCACG
>JAFRLI010000340.1 GCA_017431255.1 Victivallales bacterium | reverse complement strand
TGTCCGGGAGATTCCGGGAGGGGAGATTGCGTTCCGTGAGCATGACGGCGTTGCGCAGAAACTCCTCGCTGTACGAGTCATTGTGGTGCTATTCGTAGCGTGGCGCGAGTCCTTGCAGAATCTTCACGGAATCTTCGGCACTGGGCGGGTCCACGAGGATGGACTGGAAACGGCGCTCCAGGGCACTGTCCTTCTCAATGCTCTTGCGGTACTCTTTCAGCGTGGTGGCGCCGATGCACTGGATTTCTCCACGGGAGAGCGCGGGCTTGAGGATGTTCGAGACGTCCAGCGTCCCTTCGGCACTCCCAGCCCCGACGATCGTATGTAGTTCGTCCAGGAAGAGGATGACGTCAGGATTCTTGTGCAGTTCGTCGATAATCGCTTTCATGCGTTCCTCGAACTGACCGCGGAACTTGGTTCCGGCGACGAGCAGTGTCAAATCCAATGCGACAACGCGCTTGTTGCGGAGCAGGGCGGGGACTTTTCCGTCCACGATTGCTTGCGCGAGACCTTCCACGATGGCAGTCTTGCCGACACCTGCCTCGCCGATGAGCACGGCGTTGTTCTTGGTGCGGCGGCAGAGAATCTGCATTACACGCTCGATTTCCTTGGTTCTGCCGATGACAGGGTCCAGTTTGCCGAGTTTGGCGCGTTCAGTGATGTCGCGTCCAAATTGTTGCAGTGCGGATTTGCCGCCCGCGCGTGGGGAGGGACGTTCGTCCGGGTCTTCCCGTGGATCATCGGCAAAGGGGTCCTCTTCTGGGGGCGGCGTCTGTGTCTGCTGCTCGTTCTGGTTAATCATGTCAATGATATCCTGACCGGCGGGCGGCAGGAAACTGCTGTCGAGCCCGTGGAGGATTTCATTGCGGAGGGCTGCCTTGTCGACATCGAGCCGCTGGAACACGGTATGGATGATTCCCGAATCATCTGCGAGGAGTGCGAGGAGGAGGTGTTCGGTGCTGATGTAGGGGTAGTTGAGGGTTCGCGCTTCGCGTGCTGCGAGGCGGATGGAGAGCATGGCGGCTTCGGAGAAGGAGAGGTCCGCGTCCGTCTGGACGCCGACTTCGGCCCCAGGTGTGAGGCGTTCGATTTCCTTCTGTGCGGTGTCGTAGGTGACTCCAGCCTTGTTGAGGCAGGTGTATGCGATGCCTTGGGGGATGCGGAGGATTCCGAGTAGGATGTCGTGGTTTTCGACGGAGGAGTTCCCCGCGAGGCGTGCCTCCTTTCTCGCGATGGCCAGCGCTTGTTCTGCGCGCGGGGTCATCATCTTGAAGTAGTTTGCATCTGAGTCTGGCATAATGTATATTACTCCTTGTGTGAAACGGATTCCATCCTTTGAGGGATTGGCGAAACGAGCGTCCAACCGCCAAAATGCCGTGAAGGCGTTTGGAGGACTGTTTTGCAGTTATCCCTATAATATACATCTTCCGTCAAGAAAAGGGAGACAATCGTGAAGTTTTCGTTGAAGAAATGGTGCGTTTTTTGGGTGTTGGTGTGTCTGGGGGGACTTCGTGCGGAGGTGGAGTTGGGGGCAGGCAAGTATGAATGGCTCTCGCACATCCGCAAGGAGCATCCGCGGATGTTGTTCACAAAGGAGACGCTTCCGGCGTTGAAGGCACGCGCCTTCGGCGAAGCAAAGTTTGCCTTGGAATGGAACAAGAAGAAGATTGACGAACTTCCTTCCGAGCCGAAATTGGACTGGGACCATTCCAAACTGCTCACGCTCCCCGACGGTACTCTGAAGTTCAAGCCGCCAAACTATATGCTCAACCAGTGCATGAACGAAGGGATTGGCGGACGGAACGCCGCCGTCGCCGCCTTCCTCTACCTCATCACCGAAGACGCAAAATACCTGGAGGCCGCCAAGAAGTGGATGTTCCACAGCCTGGATGTCTACGAGTGGGCAAACAAGCACCAGTTGATGGTCGAATGGGCAATGCGGGAGTACATCCAGACCCTTTACGCCTATGACTGGCTCTGGAACGTTCTCTCCCCCGAGGAACGCACGCGCGTCTATACCCGGATGGTCCAGATTACGCGTTTCATCCAAAGCGACAATCGCGACGTCGGTCGTGGTGCCACCTATCGCCGCAACGGCGGCGGCTACAAGACAGGCTTCTACGGCGTCGGCTCCTTGCGGTTCTACACGGGCCTCGCTGGCTATGGGGATGGCATTGACGACCAGGCCGCAGAAACTCTCCTTAAATTGGGCTACGACGACCATTGCAAAATGATGGACTTTCGCGAGGAAATCAGCGGCGACCAGGGGGCACTCGTCTCCTACACCTTGATGTACAGCCTCAACAACTACCCTCCAACCAGCATCCGATTCCTGTTCATGCTCCAATCCGCCGCAGGCATCGACGGCTCGACCCGCTGGCAGCACTTGCGTCTCTTCCCGAACTGGGTTTTCTGGAACTTGATTCCCGACAAGGTTGCGGCGAAGGAGTTCGGAGCGGGGGACGGGATGCATAAAACGAACAACGTCCCTGCCGGGTTCATCCCCAGCGCACTCTATGCCTGCCTGCATCTCTACGGGAAAAAGGATCCCCAGATGCGCGCCATGTGCCAGCATCTCCTCAACTGCTTCCCGCCCAAGGAACGCATTGTGCGCAGCACCAGCATCGTCCTGCTGCCGTTCTTGCTGACGGACCTTCCTGCCGAGCAGGAGGGCACGGGGGCACTTCCCAAAGAGGGGTTCCGGCACTTTCCCGGAGTGGGGGAGGTGTTCTTCCGTTCGGGGCACGGGGTGAAGGACACCTATGCGCTGTTCCTTGTGCGGGAGGAGGGCTCCAGCATTCAGCACCACCATTACGACCAGGGGCATTTCACCATCTACCGCCGGGGATTTCTGGCACTGGATTCGGGAACGCGCGGCTGGGTCCACAACTATCAACTCCCGTTCTACTACTCCCAGACGGTCGCCCATAACAGTTTGCTCATCCACATGCCGGACGAGAAAATGCCTCCCTACTGGGGCGAGCATCACGAGGGAAAATATCCCGAGCCGCGTCCCAAATGCCACGGCGGCCAGGACTCCTACGAACCTTCCACCGTCACCACGGGGAGCCAGGAGGAGTTTGCTTTTGTGCGGGCGGATATGTCAAAGGCCTACAACGCCAAGAAATGCGAGGCCGCCGTGCGGGAGTTTTTCCATCTGCGGCCTGATTTGTTCCTGGTGGTGGACCGCGTCGTCTCCACCAAGCCCGAATACCTCAAACAGTGGCTCATCCATTCCCAGAACGAACCCAAGGTGGACGGAACTGATTTCGCAATGGAACACGGAAAAGGACGCCTGCGCGGACGAGTCCTCTGGCCGGAACAATACCGTTTGGAGAAAATCGGCGGTCCCGGCAAGGACTTCTGGGCCTCCGGCAAAAACTGGGAACTCCATCCCGAACTGGAAAAGGACTTTGCTGGCGCTCTCATTGGACACTGGCGTCTGGAACTCTCCCCCGCCGTCGAAGACAATTACGCGTTGTTCGTGAATCTCCTTCTGGCGGAGGACGTCGAGGCCCCGCAGCAACTCCCTGCAGTCACGAGAAAGCTGGCTGACGGGCGTATACTGCTGGACTTCGATTATGCTGGCAAGCACTGGAGCGTCACAGCGGAAATGGATTCTGTCGGCAAAACGACCATCAAAGTGCAATAACCCCCGTTGGGAGTCCACATAATACCCAGAAGAGGGAATTGCAAATGCCTTTGGGAGTCCACAGAATACACAGAATACACAGAAAACAATCCGCCGCTTGTGCGGCGGCTTGCACTTTGTATTCTGTTTCGTTACTGTTCAGAAAGGTCGCCGCGTGATTCAGGTATATTGTTTTTATCCACAAAACACACAAAATACACAAAAAGAACAGTCATCATTCCTGTCTCTCAAAACGCGCTGAAGTCGCGTGACTTCCTGTGCTGTCCCCCTGCGGGAAAGGTCAAGACCTTTCCCGCAGGGGGACAGGCAGGAAGC
>JAFRLI010000339.1 GCA_017431255.1 Victivallales bacterium | reverse complement strand
GCTTTCTTGGGAACATGGATTTGCCCGTTGATGGCGTAGAATCGATCAATGACCGCCTTGAGTTGGGCGGAGATTCCGAAATAGTACATCGGAGTCGCAAACACCACGCAATCGGCACGGATGATATGCTTTCGGACGAACTCAAAGTCGTCCTTGAAAACGCACGGCCCATCCATTCCGCAAGAGTTGCAGGCAATGCACGGATGTACCTTCTGGAAGGCGGAATCGAAGCGTTCCACCGTGTGCCCCGCTTCCTTCGCGCCCTTGATGAAAGCGTCCGCCAATGTGGCGGAATTGCCGTTCTTGCGGGGGCTTCCCGTCAGCACCAGTATCTTCATTTTGCCTTTTCTCCCTTGCGATTTGCTGGAGACATGTTCCGCCGCCGTGCTGTCCAGAATGCTGGCCGCACTGATGCCAGCGGCGGCAATCGCCATATTCCGAAGGAAATCACGTCGATTCATTTTCCTCCAACGGGTTACAGCGTCCGTTATTTGGACGCGGCCCAGGTCTTCAGCGTGTCGGCGTCAACCGAAGCACTAAAACGGCGGCCTTCGACGACTTTTTCCTTAGGCTCAAGTTTCTTCAGATTGGCGCTCGAATCCCCCATGCCGCTGCCGCCGGAAGTGGCAAACGGGACAATCGTCTTCCCTTCCAATTTGGCGGCGTTGGACTCGATGAACGTGTCGATGATGGAAGGCTCACGATACCACCAGATGGGGAAACCGACGTAGATGACCGTGTAGTTTGCCAGGTCGGGAGCGGGGTTCGCGATGGCGGGGCGGCATGCGCGGTCGGCCATTTCGACAGAACTGCGGCTCTTCTTGTTCCGCCAGTCTAGATCATCATCTGTATAGGGTTGAGCGGGAACGATTTCGAAGATGTCGGAACCGATGGCATCAGCCAAACGCTTGGCGACGCCTTTCGTTGTTCCAGTGGCAGAAAAGTAGGTGACGAGTGCCTTGTTGTTCATGGCTTTTGCTCCTGTGATTTGGTTCTGATTGTCGTTTTCTTTTGCGCAGCCGAAGATCGGCATCAATGCGGCCAGTGTCCAGACAATGGCAAGGATTGGATGTTTCATCATGGTCTCGATTCCTTTCTGTTATGTTTCCTGAGAGATTTACAGGCTTTGACGGAGGATTTCCAGTGCCTCCTCGCGGGTGAGTTTCTTGTAACCGCCGTCGAGCAAGAAGGTTGCATCGGCAATTTTGGGGAGCATCTCTTCGGTTGCGCCGAGTTCCGTGATGTTCATCGAGACGCCGATTTCACGCATCCACGCCTCGAATGCCACGAGTCCCTCTTTGGCCAGTTGCTCATCGGACTTGCCAGCGGGAGAGATTCCCCAGACATTGGTCGCAAAGCGCGCAAACTTCTTGAGACCGTATGGGAGGATGTGGCGGTAGTACGGCAAGGAGACGGCGGACAGCGTCATGCCGTGCGTAGCATCCGTCAATGCACCGACGGCCTGCCCGAGCATGTGCACCTCCCAATCCGTGGATTTTCCCATGGCGATGAGCGTGTTAAGCGCCCAGGTGGCGGTCCACATGATGTTGGAGCGCGCCTCGTAGTCCTCGGGGTTCTTCACGGCAATGCGAGAGGAATGGATGAGCGAAAGCATCAGTCCCTCGGCGAGGTAGTCGCTGGTGTTGTCGTCTTCGCCGCTGAAGTACTGTTCGAGGATGTGGCTCATAATGTCAAAGAAGCCGGCCACCATCTGGCGTTTGGGAACGGTGAAGGTAAACCGCGGATTCAAGACAGTGAACTTTGGAAAGACAGCGGGACCGAAGACCTTGCCGACCTTGAGATTCGCCTTGTGGTTGCTGATGACGCTGCCGCCGTTCATCTCGCTCCCCGTGCCAACCATCGTGAGGACACTTCCCACGGGGATGATGCGGCAGGACGGTTCCTCAAAGCGGACAAAGTACTTCTCCCAAGGATCCTCATCGCACCAGGCGGAGACGCTGACGGCCTTCGCGTAGTCGATGGTCGAACCGCCACCCACGGCCAGGATGAGGTCGACATGGTTGGCTTTCGCGCGCGCCGCGCCTTCCAGCATGCGTTCCAGTGTGGGATTCGGCATCACGCCACCGTCGTCGACGACCGTCTTGCCGGCCGCTTTCAAAATCGCCATGACCCGGTCATAGATGCCGTTCTTCTTGATGGAACCGCTGCCGTACGAAAGTTGCACGATGGGACCGTAGTTTCCCAGTTCCTCTGCAAGAAAGTCCAGCGCGTTCTCTCCGAAGTGAAGTCTGGTCGGGTTGTGAAATTGGAAATTGCCCAGCATTGTGTGTTCTCCTTGTGTTGTTGCCTATTGCTGTTTGTTCAGGAAAGTCATGATGAATGAAAAGATGAGGTCCCGCGCAGACGAAAGTTCGAAATCGACACCCGCTTGTTCCATGGCCGCCTTCTGCTTCGCCGTCACCTCCGAATAGGGATAGATGCCGAACATGAAGGGAAAGAAGGCGTAGATGAAGTCCCGAATCTGGCCGCCTGTCATTTCGGGACGGAATTTCAGCAGAATCCGTTTCATATTCTCCAACGCCCTGCCGTAGGAATGCTTGAAACGGGTCAGGCATTCCAGGCGACTGTTGGCTTCCATGTCGTAAAGATTCATCGACAACAATTTCAACAACTGCGGACGCGCCGCCAGGGACTTCGCCAACTTCTCCGCAAGCGCACGAATGGTTAGGCTCCGCTTCCCCTTGTGAATCTCTTCCAGAGAATCGTTCCAGCGGTCATATTCCCGCTCAAACAACGCCAGAAAAATCTCCTCCTTCGTGGCAAAATAATTGTAGATCGACGGACGCGAAAACGATGTCTCTTCGCTAATCTCCTTCAACGTGATTTCCCGAAAGGACATCGTTCGATACAACTTCTCGCACGCGTTGACGATCTCCTCGCGCCTCGTTGTCGTAGTTTTCTCGGAAATGACCATGGCCTACCCTTTTGCCTGTTTTAATATGCTGACATTGTGTAACGAAAATAATATAACGCTTACTGACACCGTGTCAAATCATTTTTCAGAAAAAAAACGACGCCACAAAAACTGCATGCATCGTTGGTTGAAATTGGGGTGCCAAGGAACGAGACGGGGGACGGGGGCCTATCGCCCCCGCTCTCCCCGCTCTGGACAACGGAAATAAACTTATTTGGTTATTATTCAGAACCCTGGTTCATGGTAATGATTTAGAAACACTTTC
>JAFRLI010000338.1 GCA_017431255.1 Victivallales bacterium | reverse complement strand
GGTAATTGCAAAACCCTATGGGAGTCCACAGAACACACAGAATACACAGAACTGTTTGTCCGCGCTAACGCGCGGCTAAACACTTGATATAAAACAGAATACAAAGTGCAAGCCGCCGCGAAGGTTGGAATGAGAGTCTTGCCATTCCCTACTCAATATACGCGCAAGCGGGAATTGTGCAAATGACACATTGTCTTTTTAGCTTGAATAATCGCATCGCCGGCAAGATTTTTCTGTCCTCCACGCATGGAAATGGCGAAACCAGAGCATCAGGATCATGGCAAAACTACCGCACGACAGCCAAGGCGACGCAAGCGATGAAGCGCTCGCGTCGCGAAATCGGGCTGTTGCCTGTTCCTGGCAATGGAATGGGGAGCGGCATCTTATGCATCAGTGATGTGCCAACGGGTCCTGTATGGCCGTAGGGGGCGGCACTTGTTCAATAATACTCTTTGGGAATGTAGGAATTGCCGAGATGGTTTCGATAGGTCGTGGGGGATACGCCGGCATTTTTATGGAAGAAATGCGAGAAAGCGTATTGATCGGGAAAGCCGAGTCGTTCCGAGATTTCCCCAATGGTATCGTGAGAATGAAGAAGCAGTCGTTCTGCCTTCGCCTGAACCTCACGCATGATGAAAGCCTTGATGGAGATTCCCGTGGCGGCTTTGACCAGCACGCTGAGATGGTCGGCGGAATAGCCACATTCTCGCGCCAGACGACGCACCTTGAGTTCCGTAAATGGCAGGGTCTTGATCAAATGATACAAGCGCCGCAGCAAGGGAGAGGGGGGAGGTTGAATGTCCGTGCGCGGATAGAGTGTCAAGATCAGTACCTTGACTAGCGCGTCAAGCAGGGGAATTTCGGTTGCAAAATCCTTGTCCAGAAGAGGCAGGGAGCGAAGGCAGGCCTTGATGCACTCGTAGGCGAGGGTGCTTTCCGGATGCAGATGACGTTCCGTCAAGCCCTCGGCAAACCCATCGAAATCGAACTTGAGGGACCAGGATTCGCGCGCGCGTTCGGCAAGATAGACAAACGTGTGACGGCGCATTGGCGGGATGAGCATGGCGTCACCACTGCGCAACCAGTAGTTCCGTTCCTCGATTTGAACCTGAAGCTCGCCGTCCAGGAGAAACTCCAGTTGCCAGTAGGGATGCTTGTGGGGGTGGATATCCTCCTGGGAGGATTTCCAATGGCTCCAGTACAATGGCTTGAAATACAGAGGGCGCCCCCCGGCCTCGGTACGATTCTGAAATTGTTCGCGTATGTCCACAAAAAATCTCGTGTTTTGACATTTGTTCAGGATTGGCTTTGTGCTATAATATATGCGTGATTCACAGGAAAACAACATAATTCACCCACTTTTTTGATGAACATGAAACAGGCAAAAGTAGGCTTCATTGGCGCTGGCAGCTTTGTCAGCGGATACCATCTTCTGACGGCACGCGACAGTCGGAACATGCACATCCAGGCCATTGCGGACATAAACGAGGAGACCTTGCGCGTTCAAACGGCAAAGTTCCACCCCACCTATGTGACCACGGACTACCAGAGGCTTCTAAAGGATCCGGACATTGACCTCATCATCATCGGAACCAAACACGATCTGCACGCCAAATTGATCATCGAAGCCTTGGATGCGGGCAAATGGGTCTTTTGCGAGAAGCCGATGGCGCAGGACGACGCGGAGGCACGTGCAGTGCTTGAAGCGTGCCGCCGCAATCGCGGACGCCTGGCCATTGGGTTCAACCGCCGGTTCTCCCCCGCCTATCGGGAGTTGAAACGCCTGATTCAAAGCACTCCCAAGCCCTGGTTCTTCTATTATCGGCAGATGTGTCCCTACATCAACAAAGCGGATTTCTACTACAATCAGGCCCACATCCTGTATGAAGGCTCGCACATTCTGGATCTGGCCCACTGGTTGATGGATGCCCTTCCCGTCCGCCTGAACATGACGGGGTCTCTCGAAAACAACTGTGTGCAGATGGAATTTGAGGATGGATCCCAATTCATGCTTCTTTGCGGCACACTTGGCTCCTATAGCTACTGGAAGGAGCAATTGGAGTTTTGCGCGGAAAACCACGCCATCAACATTGCCGACATGGTGGATATGCGCGTTCGCGGATGGCCTGGTGAATTCGACCGCCTCTTCCCCCCCTACCTCAATGAAAAAAAAGAGGAGGTCTTGAAGTACGGGTTTGACTTCTATGACTGCCTGCGCTCGGAACTGGTCTATCGGAACAAGGAGTTTATCCAGAAATGGAACATTCCCATGGAACACGTCCGCCGCCCGGCAACTCTTCCCCCACCCTACGACATTGATGAATACCGCAAGGAAAACCCGGAACTCCAGATTTTCTTCCCGGACAAAGGCTGGAGACAGTCTCTCATCCATTTTGCGGACTGCCTTTTGAACGGCAGCGAACCGGAGAATGCCTCCGGCGTGGATGGCGCCGTCTCCACCGAAATCGCCATGGCCTTGCTGGATTCCCTGCAGAAAAGGCAGCGTGTCATTTTCCACAGTCAATTCCTAACCATTGCTCCATAAAAAGAATCCCCACAAATCAATTTAAAGGAGAGAAACGATGAGACCACAGAAGAACTTCACCCTGATAGAATTACTGGTCGTCATTGCCATCATTGCCATTTTGGCCGCGATGCTGTTGCCGGCATTGGCAAAGGCGCGTGAGGCCGCGAGGACCATTGCCTGCATGAACACGATGAAGAACTTCTCCCAAGGAAGCCTGATGTACGAAGACGACTACACCGGCTGGGCATTTGCGGCAGAGGCCTCTGGCAAGAAATGGTACCATTTGTATGGCCCCTATGTGGGATATCAGGGGGATACGGGATATGCTTTCAACAACTGCCCTTCCACCCCCAATAAACGGACTCTGCAAAGCGGCGCCATCTGGGGCGCATTTGCACAGAATGCGACGGTAAACGACTGGTATGACTGGCGCAATGGCGTTTACAAGCACATTTTTGTGGAACGCCTGGGCACGCCGTCGGCACTTCCGCAATTGATGGAAACGGGATGGCAGATTGGTGTCCTTGAAACAGATCTTACCAGTTGGAGCGCCTACTTGCATGCGGTCAATTCCGTCGGTTGGAACAATGACAAGCATCTGGCCTTGAAACGCCACAGCGGAAGCAGCAACGTCGTCTTCTGGGATGGGCACGGCGTTAAAATGCGAAGTGATGACTCCCTCTTCGAGTTGACCGGGAATTCAGGCAAGTGGAGAAAAAAGATTGGCATTCCTCGCAGTGCATTCTGCACAACAGGGACTTACTGGTAGATGAACCAAGCGGGAGGCGCAATGCCCCCGGCCCCAATTGAGGGAAAGGCAGAACGACCGCACACAACCGCCAAAGCGCCGCGAAGGCGGCTGGGACGAGAGTATTGCCATTGCCTCTCAATCATCAAACAAGGAAATCGCAATGCCTTGCAGAAGAATTCTTTTTACGATCGGGTTGTTTGCGTGGCCAATGATAGCAGCAGTCGTCTTTGAAACTGGCTTTGAGGATCGAAACGCCTCGGATTGGATACCCTTTCAGACGGGGAAGGCGATTGAAATCACCGCCGAAAATCCTGCGTCGGGAAACTATTGCCTGCGGGTGCTCGCCGATGGAATGAAGCAACGCAAGATGGCGATGATTCCCGTGCAACCCAATGTCTCCTATCGTCTTTCCGCAAAGTTACGTGCCGTGTCGGGACGCGTTCGCTTCTCCTTGGCCGAGTTTGACGAGAAACGGGAATGGCTTCGGGGAACCACCTTCTTTGTCGGTGAAACGGCTTCCCGGACCTGGCGGCAGGTGGAGCGTGTCTGGCAGGCAAAAAAAACGACAACGCGTTTCCTTGCTCTCCAATTTGATGGAGGGGATGGATTTGCGGATGACATCTGTGTGCAGAGCATTCTGCCAGAACCCCAAGGACCAGAGGCGCACCTTCCCTTGCCATTCTGGAAGGCACGTCCTGGGACGAACGTGGAAGTTCAACAGGGACAAGTGATACTGCATAATGGAGCTGCGGAGGCAACGTGTGCTGTCAAAGGCGGAGCACTCTATGGATGGGAAGTTGAGTGCCAGGGGGAAATTGGTCAGCGGCTGCTGTTTACGTTGACCGAGTTTGACGCGCAAGGGAGGCTTTTGGGATCCCCCTCGCAGCTGATTGGGAAGGAGAACGCAGACGGGAAGAAAAGCCCCGTGACGGTGTATTTCACGACGTCATCCCTGACGGCCCGGGTTGCGTTGGCTGTTGGCAGCGTGGGAAACGTTTGCCTGCGGAAAGCGAAGCTATATCCGGTTCCGCGTCGCGAATCGTCTCTTTCCTGGGACGCCGCATTGTCCCGTTTCTGGTACTATCCGGGCGAGGATGGCAAGTTGAGCCTTTGCGTCTTCAATGCAGGAGAGCGCCAGGAACGCGTCAAAGTAGTTGGTAGACTGGAGCATGGAGAGACAGGAGATTCCCTTCCTTTGGAGCTTTCCCAAATGGATTTTGGTGGACGCATCCCCGGCAAGTCCTTCCTTCGCTGTACAAAACATCTGCCTCTGTCCTCCCTGAAGCCTGGCCCCTGGACACTCTCCATCCATCTTGTTGCCGGCGGCGCGATGGTCGGCTCCCGAACCCATTGCTTTGGCATCTCACCTGCCCCCCACGAAGAATTGACGCGCCAGACTCTGTTTTCCCGGACGGAACCAACCTTCTTCATGATGCTGAGTCAATGGGCGGACGAGGAGATGTTCCACCGATTCCGGCAGCAGGGGTTTGATGTGGTGGAACCGGATTTCACGTGGGGAGAGGTCGAACCCGCCAAAGGCAGATATGATTGGAGGGTGATCGATCGGACGTTGGAACTGGCGAAAAGACACGACTTGAAGATCGGCATCAAGGTGATGTGCTGGAATCTTCCCGCTGACTTGAAGCAACGAATGCTCTCCAGCAAAAACGAACAGGGGGCGTGCCCTCCCAATACAGGGGAAGCCATGGAACGGCTGACCGCCATGTGGCGTGCCATTGCGAAACGATATGCAGGGCATCCCCAGGTCATCTGGTACACGGCAAGCGTCGGTTTGAACGATGGGCCCCTCCATGGTTCCTTCACGGCTCCCCATTCTGTGAGACAGTGCTTTGACTATTCCCCGGACAATGCAAAAGGCTGGCCTGCGTTCTTGCAACAAGTCCTGCCCTTTGCGGAGGTCAAAAAACAATATCAGCGGGATTTTCGCTCCTGGGACGAAGTTCCGCTCCCCAATGATCGCCTCAAATACGATCCCAAACAACATCCTGCGGTCGAAAGAAATGTCTTTGATCTGTTTATGCAGTACAATGCGCAGGGTGTGACAAGGGCTCTCACAGGACTGTGGAACGCAATTCGCGAGGAGGACACGCAGACGCCCATTCTCTGGAAGGCAGGAGGAGGATACCATGAGCGCGTCCCCAAAGGGTTTGAATATGAAACCTTGCTGGACGTATGCAAAAAACAGAATGTGATCTTTACCTCCACGGCAACTCCGTCCTTGACGGGAGAGCCTTTCAAGATCGAGTTCGCACGGTTGAAATTGCCCCGGCGGATCATGGCGGGGGAAGTGGGCGCAGAGGGGGAGCGCTTTCCGGCACCCCCGCTCTGCACGTCAAAATGCTTTTACCTTACGATGCGGTATGATATGCCGATACAGGGGTTTTGCGTATATCCTTCCGATGTCCCTTGTGAACTTTGGGGGTACATCAAGGCATTGCAATGCGAAAGCCGCGGCTTTCAGCGTCTCGGCGGGAAATTGCGCATTTACGGTGACACAGATATACGAACCTATTCCCAATGCATGCTGGACCTCGCCTACGTCGCCAATTCCCCATTGCGGCAGAACATGCTGCTCGTGGAGGAAATGAGCCTTCCTTTCTCATTTATCTATGATTGCAATTGGACCGAAAGCCTTTCCTTGGAACAGGTTCTATACGATCCAGGCACCCCCGTGTTTCCCTCGCTTGCCTTGCAACGCCTTCAAGATTTCGTTGCCAAGGGCGGGCAATGCATCCTGGCACCGACCAGTGGATGCTTCCAACCAGGCGAGTTTTTTGTGGCGCTTCGACAACAGGCCAAACGCGACCGGAATTCCTCCGTCCCTTTCTTGCGACAAGGCAACGGAACCTTCTATCTTCCGGAAAATGCCACGGAATTCGCCTTGCTTGCCGAGCACCTCGGACTGCGGGGACCGTTGCGCTGGGATGGGAAGCAAAAAGTGATGTTTTCCATTCTTCAGAATGCCGTGGGCAAACGCAAGGTCCTGCTCTTCAATCCGGGGGATACTCTCGCAACTGGCAGGCTGTCCCTGCAGGATTCCACGGATGCCTCTCCGAGGAAATCAATGAATGTTCAACTTGCCCCAGCTGGTTTGAAACTTTTGGAATTATAGTCGAACCGCCAACATTCTGTAGATAACAATCCGCCAAGAAAAGAACATGTCTCAATTTGTCACTGTATCGATTTCAGGCGCAGCCATTTCAGAAACCGCTCCAGCCACAATGCCGGAGGCGGTTTCCAAAGTGCGTGATTTCTGGACGAAGGAACTGGAACCGTTCCGTTGCGAGCACCCGGATCTCATTCTGCTGCCAGAATGTTGCGACCGTTTCCGCAATCAATCCCTTCAGCAATACAAGGATTTCTGCGCTCAACGCAACGATGCGACACACCAGTTTTTCCAGGAGTGGGCAAGCAAGCAACACTGCCTGCTCGCCTATTGTGCCAATCGATTCGATTCCCAGGGAAAATACATCAATGCCATGCGGCTGATTGGACGAGATGGCGACCTTCTCGCTGAATACCGCAAGCATTTCCCAACCCCTTGGGAACTGGAGGACGCCAACGTCCAGCCAGGAAACGATATTCCTGTGATTTCCTGCGAACTGGGACGCATCGGATGCGCCATCTGCTTTGACCTGAACTTCGACAGCCTTTTCCAGACCTATTCGGAACGGAAAATCGACTTGCTGCTCTTTTCCTCCGTCTTTCACGGTGGTTGGCTTCAGCGTACCCGTGCCGCCATGTTGCAATGCTTCTTCCTCGGAGCGGTTTCTGGCGAACGTTGCTCCATTTGGGATCCACAAGGAGAACTCGTCGCAGAATCCAGCAATTATATCCCGCGGATGACCACGCAATTGAATCTTGATTGCCGAGTTGTCCACTATGATGGAAACTTTGAAAAACTCGACGCCCT